>CAZWSU010000026.1:0-52093 GCA_964636755.1 uncultured Desulfurococcaceae archaeon | reverse complement strand
CGTTATGAAGAGAGCTACTATCGAAGCTAGCAACGCGAACAAGCCTTTAATAAAGCTTTCTGGTTGGCTAACCAACATTATTGAGTAGAGCGTCATTACTAGGGGGGAGCAGTATCTTACGGCTAGCGAAACACGCGAATATCTAGACTTAACCACGTTACCTACGATGTAGAGTGTGAATGAAGCGAACGCGACGATGTAAGGATATGTCCACGCATCCATCAATTTTCCCTACCTCCATACTAATATTTTTGCCTCAGCGTTTAAAAAGGTATAAGTATTTACTCCTATATATAAGAATATACTCAAATTATTTAAATCCATTCAACCACCTCCAAGAATCTTGCTTAATTCACTCACTGAGTTGACGTACTTGCTTAAACCTTCAATACTCAACATGCTTTCCGCTTGATTCATTAATTCGTTGATTATAGCTCCCTGAGCGATCATGACCCCTAAAACTAGGAGCGATGTAGCTAGGATTAAGAGTATTGACGTCGGGATGAGTAGGTGTTCTCGAGCACCAACCTCCTCAGAACCCCTACCCACAACTAGCGTGTAGATGACTTTGAAGTAACCAAGAGCAGAGATTCCTGAGATGATGACTATGGATATAGCGTGTAGGGGTAGGCCGGCGTTCATTAACGCAGTAAACATCATGAACTTACTAAAGAACCCGGCTAAAGGCATAACGCCTAGCAAGCTTAGGAAGCCTACGATTACGGAAGCTGTGAGTAGGGGGTACTTGCTACCAACGCCCTGCATCTTAGTCAGGTTGGTGGAGCCTACTACTATGGAGAGAGTTCCTAAACCTATGAAGAGCATGAACTCCCCGATAGCGTGTGTTATCATGTGGAGTAAGACACCGCTTAAAGCCTCTGCTGAAGCACTTAGAGGCACTCTAGAAACTAGAGCGCCGAAAGAAGTAAATATTATACCTATGTGACTTATTGTCGAGTAAGTAAGCAATCTCTTCACGTTTTTCTGAGGGAACATGAGTAGAGCTCCTAAATACCCTGTCACCAAGCCTAGGAAACTCAACACTATCAATATGAGGTCTCTGAAAGCGACGCCCCATAAAGGAAAAGCTAACACAGTGCTATAAGCTGTGAAAAGAGTTATGAAAAGTCTTATAACGCCGTAAGTACCGACCTTATCAACTATGCCTGCAAATAACGCTGAGACAGGGGTCGGTGATTCCGCGTAAGCGCTAGGCATCCAGTAATTGTTAGGGAACACCCCGGCCTCGAAATTAAGTGCCCACAGCATTAGGGCTACCGCTAGGGCGGAGCTTATAAACACGTTACCGTAACACCACTCACCAACGCATTTCCCGGACCAGATTTCCAAGTATTTAGAAGCTAGTTGAGGGTCTTGATGAGTCTTAACTATCAAGTCAGCAATATTCACTGTCCCGAAGGACGCGTAGATAAAGATAACGCCGAAGAAGAATAACATGGTGGCTAGAGCTCCTATGAAGCTGTAAGCCATGGAGGCTTCGACAGCCCACTTCCTCCTCCTAAAGAACGCTACTAACGCGTAAGAGGAGACGCTGAGTACCTCAAGCATCACGAAGAAATTAAATAGATCGCCGGTGTATAAGCAGCCAAGCACTCCGGCCAATAATAAGAGGATTAATGTCGAAAGCCATTCATACCCAGACTCAATCTTATTAAAATACCAGTAAGTGTAGAGTGATGAGAAGAAGAATAGTGTAGCGGCTAGGAAACCTAAGATACCGTTAAGAGAGTCAACAACGTATACTATGCCTAGAGGCGGTGGCCACCCGCCGAAGGAATACGATAGGACATTGCCTTTCATTACCTCCAGTAAGTTGGTCAGAGTTAGAACAACCACGAAGAAGGTGGTCGCCGTGGTTGCTGTGGCGTAGAGAACGCGAGACCTAAACTTAAGTGTTAGGATAGGTAATATGAAAGCAACTAAGACAGGCACCACAGTCACTAAACCAACCGAGGACTCATTCATTTAACCCACCTAATCAAAGATTTTCAAAGCGTACTTATCAAAAACCTCACTCACTTCCTTGTATGACTCTTCAGGTATTGTTGTTTTCGCGTAAATCCAGTGAACGTATATGCTCCCTTTCTCCTTATTGAGATCGACCACGACAGTGCCGGGAGTGTTGGTTATTGAGAGGGAAACCAAGGTTATCCCGTAATCGTTTCTCGTCTTAATAGGCATCTTGACTATGGCGGGTCTTAAGTCTAGCTTAGGGCTTAGACTCAGCCTTACCAGGAGTAGATGAGCCTTAACCTCATCTATGAAGAAATACCTGAGAGCGAATCTGACTAAACTAGCAAACCTCCTTAAACTTAAGCTCTTCCTCCAATCCTCTATTAACAGGTTAGATGTAAGTACGCCTACGATCACAGCAACCAAGACTCCCGTAATTATGTCGTAAAGTCTTAAAGACCCGGTATACACCACGTAAATAGTGAATGAGAGTAGTGCCGGGACTATAGATTTATACAGCCTCTTCATGTATATACACCCTCTTAGCCCTACCTATCTTATCCACGTTCACCGTCTTGAAGTGGTAACTAACGTGGAGAACTATTGTCGTTAGGAAGAGTGTTACGGCGAGACCTATAACTATCGCTGTTAAGACGAAGGCTTGCGGTAATGGGTCTACAGATCTCTCAACAAATTCTTTGAGAGTTTCTGGGGTGGGACTCAGGTCTGTTAAGACCGGTGGTTGGAGTAGGAGTCCGGGTCTCCAAAGCTTGTAACCGACTAAGATGGTAAACATGTTCACGGTGTCTTGGAATATCGTTAACGCGATAAGCTTCTTTACTAGGTTAATCTTTGAAACCACACCGTAGAGTGATATCGCTACGTTAAAGTAGAGGGATATTACAGTTAACATGAACATGAATTTAATTAACTCAATATCCAAGCTCCTCACCCTCAAGTTCTTTACGTAGTGTCTCGTCTCTACTGAGTAGTATGGTGAAAACTAGGGTAAACCCGCTAGCAACAGCCAGGAACTCGAAGAGGTTATAGAAGAATAATGAACCACCTAACGGGACGTCTAGTAGGTATGGAGGGTATGAGAGCGTTGAGATTGTCTTGGCTTGGTTCTGGAAAATATACCCTTGGGCACCGGTTAAGAAGCCTAGGATCAGGAGAGCTACGGACGTAAAACCTAGTAGAGCTAATGAGGCGTTCCTTATAGTGAGTAACTTACTGTAGGATATCCTCCTCTCAATAAAGAACTGCTTACCGAAAACCACTAGCAAGAGTAGTGGGGCTACTGAAGCTATCGCCCCGCCCTGAAACCCCCCGCCAGGCGTTAAGTGCCCGTGAAGAGCTGTTGAAGCCGCCACAGTCAATATTGCCAGAGTCACTATAGCGGTGACTCTCTTGACGACTAAGCTTAACCCAACACCACCAACAAACTCAGGTATTTTAGAAACACTCCGGAATAGGGTTAGTGCAGCGAGTATCGCACCATAGAAAACAACGGTCTCGAAGAGAGTGTCTAGTCCTCTGTAATCCCAGACTATAGCGGTTACGGCTTCAGGTGACGCCGTCCACAACCAGGTAATTCCCTGATTGTACGTCAGGTTTAGGTAATTACTCGCTATAACCCTAACATCTTGAGGTGGTAGGTCTCCCAGCCCACCAGAGTAGGTGAGGTATGTGAGTGCTAATATGATTATAACGAGTAATGACGCGAAAATGAAGTCTCTCAACATTAAGACATCACCTCGTACCTACCTACCTTCTTAACGAGGAGTATGATTATTAGGGGGTAAATCCCTACAGCTACCGCAACATACACTAAGACTATGTCAGGAGCTAGTAAGAGGAAGTAGATCAGCGCGTAAGCAACGCTCTGAACAGATGAGAAGACCACGGCGTACATTAAATCCTTAGTCCTGATGGTGAGGAAAGTGAAGAGCACTGAAGTGAGGGCAGAGATACCCATAATTAAGAAGACTAAGTCGACGTAATCCATCATATCTCACCCTTACCTCTATCCTCCTCGAGATGGTCAACAATTATGGGTTTCGTGGGTGCTGCCTTAGCTCTGTGCGTGGCTCTAGCTAGGGCGTGACTTCCCGCACCAGCAAGCAGCAACTCTATGAAGGCGATGACTAGTGAAGCACCGCATAAGAACCACCTGTAAGAACCTAGGAAGTCAGAACCCGCAGCTACTAAAGCAACCCCGATTATGGGCAGGAAAGCACCACCTATGCTACCTACGGTGGCTGCGTGCAGTCTCGTGTAGAAGTTAGGGAATCTTAACATAGCTATTGAAGCAACTAAATCGAAGAAAACCCCGATAGTTATCAGGGATTGACCCACTATAACTAGTAACCACTCAATCAACGTAGTCATAAGCTAACCACCCAGCTCCCTCGCTTCAAGATATTTAGCTACGTAAATGTCTAGAGAGAATATCCACAATATTAGGACAACCCCGCTAACTATGAGTATGGGGGACCTCAAAACTATGGTTAAGACCGTCATGAAGGCTGCTAAATCATACCCTAACGCGTCAACAGCTAAGACCCTATCAGATAACGTAGGCCCCTTAATTATTCTGACCATATATAAAAGAAACGCTATGAAGTAGGGGATCATGAGCATGGTGAGATATGTAGTCACCAACCATTCTAGGTCAGGCATTAGATCCAGCCCAAATTAAAGAAGTGGGACGCCTTTTTAAGTATTCCCTGAGTAGTATTAACTCATTTCCAAAACCACGTTTCTCTTAACTAGCTCATCTATTATGAACTCGTATGTCTTGCTATCCATCCCAAGGTATTCTGGGGGGATTACTCCTGCCTCCACGTAATTCTTTAGAACTAAGCGCGTGATTAAGGCAGTCATATAGCCCGTCACTCGAGACATGGATGTGAATCCTTCCCTATACTCATCATACATGAAGAACCTGATCTCCTCTTCACCACTCCTGCCGTAAACCTCCATCACGGAGAAATCCGGTGAGTCATAAGTCATCGCAGGTATTAATAACTTCATAGTAGACTCTATGAACTCACCTCTGAAAAAGCCCAACTCTTTCAAAATCTTCATTCTAGTTAGGTGGCCGGGCCACCTGAGGGTATACTCAATCAAGTTTCTAGCTTTAATGGTGTTCAACAGTGTTCTCAGACCGTCTGTAGGGAATCTCTCGAACTTGAAGTTCCTTATGCTTACCTCCTCAATAACTTCCAGAGGGTCCCTCATCACTAGCTTACCGTTTATTATACACCTAGCTGGACGCAGGTATTCTTCTATTAAGTCTTTAGGTGAGAAAAGCACTTGATGGTACAAGGGTGGTCTGGGCTCCTTAGGTAAGCCGCCAACGTTTATGATAGCCTCGTCTAAGACACCTAACCTGCTCTGCATGTACCCGACTAAGACGTTGCTAAGTCCTGGCGCGAACCCTGCGTCCACAACAACACTTACTCCTCGTCGTATAGCCTCGTCGTTTAGGGGGAGCGGGTCCTCAGGCATGAAAGACACGTCAACAAGATCACGCCCCGCAACCAAAGCCTTCCTAAGTATTTTGAAGCCGAGAAAACCAGGTAACGCGTTAACTACAACGTCATAACCTCTGAGTATTTCCTCAAGTACTTCGTCTTTAGACAAGTCTAGCTTAAGCGTCTTAGCAAACCCCTCGACCTTCTTTAACCTAGCCTCATCCCTGTCCACAACCGTAACCTCAAAATCACTGCTTAAATCATACGCTGTTAGAGTCCCCACGCTACCAGAACCCAATACTAAGACTTTCATGACGTAACCCTCGTGTAAAATATTTCAGGGATCTAAAATAAATTTTAAAGCATACTCACGACTGAAAGCCCCCGCATTTCAGAGCATGAATCTCTGAGAGCTTCGCTAGCTAACACCTCACGATAATTAACTGCTTTAGGTAGATACGTCCCGAGACCAAGCTTTAAATTTGTTGAGGATGTATTAGGTTTAGAGACTTAGGTGGGTAGCTAGAGATGCTCAAGATCACACTAGAAGTATTCACTAGCCTTAAGGAGAAGCTTGGTTGGTCTAAGAAAGAATTGATTATTAGTGCTTCAGAGTCAACGACCCTGAAAGAAGTCTTAGACGCCGTGCCGGAGCTAAAGTCTTTAATAGTAGAGCAGGATCTCCTCAAGAAAGGCTTCATAATCTTAATTAACGGCAGGCACGCTGAGTTTTTAGGAGGACTTCACGCGATTATCAGAGACGGCGATACCATAGATGTATTCCCTCAGAGCGGCGGGGGCTAATCAGAACATGCTTGAGTTGACGTCAAGTGTTTAAGTACTTTATTAACGCACCACTCAGTATAGAAGCTTCTGAGACCTAGGAAATACATAATCCTCCTTACTAGATCCGGCTTTAGGCTAGCTCCGGCAGCTCTCGGATGACCACCCCCGCCCATCGAGAGCGCTACCTCCCTCACGTCAAAGGTTCTAGACCTTAAGCTAATAGAACCCCTACGACATATTACCGCGATGTCGGCCCCATACCTGGATAACAAGATGTTCGCGATATACGATGTGAGGTGTTCTTCCTGGTCCTTCAAATAATAAACTACCTTAACACCACCGCACTCCCTTATTTTCGCTTTCTTCAAAGCTTTTTCGTAGATTTTCAGCTCTTTCGTGATGGCTTTCTCAACCACATCACTTATCTCGGAGTCTATAGTGCCGTCGAAGCCCGCTAGCTTCCTAAGAGCTTTCTCCTTCCAGGAAGCCCCTCCAACATAGCCTACGTATCTTGAGAGGAAATTCCCCCTCCAGTCATTCATTAACCATAAATCAACAGAACATGCTGCCCTAACTAACTCCTCAGAGGCCTCAACACCTAAATACTTGTAAACCACTCCAGCACTGCAAGTCGATCTATCGACGTAGAGGCTCACCCCTAGCTCAATGAGTTCCTTGACCCAAGACTCTTCCCACACGTGATGATCAAACCAGAAAACTTCGCCGCCAGAACCTAAGACTCTCTTAACATTCTCCTTAATTTTATCGAAGGAGGTTTTGTTAACACCTATATCTGTTATGTAGACAGTGCTGCCATTAGGTACCCCGGCTAACCTCACGTGGAGATTATGCGGTTGTGTGAAGTAGACCCTGTCTAGGTGACCAAATTTCTTCAGAATTAAGGCTCCTGAAGCAACCCCGTCTAGATCCGTGTGAGTTATGAGTACTCTCCGCACCTTACGTTACCTCAACATATGTCATCACGGATTATAAGCATGACTTACTCCTTAGCCGACAGCTCTAGAAGCTATGTACTCGACAGTTCTCTTAATTACTTCCCTTACTTGCTGCGGTAACTTAGGTTCTTCAATGTTGAGAAAACCTTTTATTATTGCCGCACGCGCCTCCTCCTCAGAAAACCCCTTACTCAGTAAGTAGCTAATTAAGTCCTCACCTATCTTTCCTATAGCCGCCTCATGAGTTAAGACAGCTTCAGGACTTGAGGAACTTATCTCAGGAAGCGACTCTATGGTAGCATTATCGTCCTCTATCAGCCCTAAACACTCTATATGGCCTCTAGAAGGGCCTGCACGCCCCTCTATCCTTGACCTAGCGTATATGAGTGAAGACCCCCTACCTAAATTCCTTGAAAGTATCTCACCAGCAGAGTCCTTTCCCTCCAACACTATAGCTGAACCCACGTCATAGACGCTTTTATCAACACCAACAACTATGGAATTTAAGGTTGCTTTAGCGCCCTCACCTAAATAAACCTTCGGGTAAGTCTGTAAAGACTCTACGGAAGAGTAAATAACGTAGTAACTCACATACTCACCTCCCTTCCCAACCTTAACAACTGTGCGAGGTCTTACAACCATGTCCGGGGCCCAAGCGTGTATCATGGTGTAAGTCAGCTTACTCCCTCTCCCCACATAATACTCTGATATACCGACGTGCAGGGAGCCTAAAGGCTGGTCAGGAACCCCACAACCAGTAACTAGGTTTAGCTCAGCGCCATCATCCACCACCACTATGTTATGAAGTAGCTGAGCATATCCCTTCCTAGTTATGAAGAGACATGTGTATATAGGGTCTTTGATCTTAACGCCTGGCGGAACATATATAAAGAATCCTAGCTCGTTACCGTAGAGTTTTGTTGCCGCAGTATACTTGTCTGTATCAGGCTTCACCAACCTCCACGAATACTCTCTAACCCAGTCAAGCTTCTTCAGAGCCTCACTAGTAGGTAAGACTACAGCGCCACGCTCAGTTAGCTTCTCACGCATAAACTTGGAGAGAACAGACTCGTTGACTTGGAGATAGTTAGCCTTTCTTAAGAGACCGCTACCGAGCCCCAGCCTACTTGAGATCTTATTGACCTCCCTTTCCTCAAGAACCCCCTCCTCAGCTAACCCAACGTTGAACCTGCTTAAGTCGACGTCAGGACCATAAGGTGAGGGTTTATTAAGCGCTTTCAAGAGTGTTTCACGATCCACTCAATCACCCAATCCTAGCTAGTTGAGTTAAAGCTCCTGAAAACCCATACCTTTCTATAGACGGCACCACCTCATCGTAGAGCCCTGAATGCACGATAGTTCCTCCGTAAAGTACGTGAACAGAGGTTATGTGATCTCTCAGAAGCCTAAGCATGTGTAGGGAGTGAGTAACTAGCACCATAGAAGCACCCTTACTTAAAGCAACCTTCAGAGCTTCAGACATCTTATTGAGGGACTCCACATCCACGCCGCTATCGGGTTCGTCAAGCAACGCAACCCTAGGCTTAGTAAGCAAGGTCAGGAACGTCTCTAACCTCTTCTTCTCACCGCCACTCATCTTATCAAATAAATACTTGCTGAGAAGATCCTTAACCTCCAAAATTTCGGAGAGAACATCCGCATAACTACTCTCGACATTAAATCTCCTCATAAGTTCTTCCGCGAATCTCCCCGCCACCAACCCCTTAATGGGAGGAGGTAACTGATACGCTACCACTATCCCCTTCCTAGCCTTGACGTGAGGAGGTTCCTGAGTTATATCGGAACCCTCAAAAATAATGCTGCCCTTAATCACTTCGTAAGGCTTAATACCCATCACCGCGTTGAGGAGGGAAGTCTTGCCGGAACCGTTAGGTCCTAACACCACGTGTAGATCCCTAGGCTTAACAACCATGTTAATGTTTGAAAGTACCTTCCTCTTACCAACAGCTACATCAACCCCTCTCAACTCAAGCACTTAAGCCACCCAAAATATAGTAGTCTGTGTTTGTTAATAACTCTTTTATACCTTAACGCTCTAAGAACCAGCACTCCTTAAGTAGCGTTGCTGTGTTAACTTTAATAGCATTGGAAGTGTTCTGATGTAATGGGGGGTTCCGTGCTAGTAGTTTATGACTCCAGACATAGACTTCACGCAGACCCGCAATTCAGGCACCCTGAAAACCCTTCCAGAACAATCAAAATTATTGAAGCGTTAATCAAGTCCGAGGTCTCCAGTCAATTAAGTTTCGTAGGTATTCGAGAACCTGAGGAAGAGATCCTACTCCTAGTTCACGACCCTGAGTACGTGGAATACATTAAGAGGGAATCGTCTAGGGGTTTTCACTACATAGATCCTGATACCTATGTAAACGAACACACGTACCTCGTCTCAGCCTCATACATGACTACCACGTATCACGTGACACTCGAGTCTCTTAACCGTAGGGAAGCTGTGTTAGTCGTTCCTAGACCGGGAGGACACCACGCCGGCAGGTCAGGCAGGGCATTAGGAGCTCCAACACTAGGCTTCTGCATTTTCAACTACGCGGCCATAGCTTCTGCTGCTCTTCTGAAGAAAATGAATAAGGTGTTGATAATTGATTTCGACGCGCACCACGGCAACGGAACCCAGGAGATATTTTGGGACGACGGTCGTGTGGTTCACGTAGACATACATCAGGAAGGTATCTACCCAGGGACCGGGGATGTGCTAGATGTCGGGAGTGGTGTGGGAGAGGGTAAAATGATTAATATACCCGTGTCTGCCGGGGCCGGGGATGAAACCTACATGTGGGTTCTTGAGGAAGTCATTAAGAAGCTAGTGGAGGTTTTCAAGCCGGGCGCGTTAGTGGCCTCGGCAGGTTTTGACGCGCACTTAAACGATCCGTTAACGTCACTAGCGGCGACTAAGATTACCTACAGGAACATAGGTGCGTTCTTAGGTGAGTTACTAGCGAGAAACGAGGTTATGAGCGTGGTTTCAGTTGTTGAGGGAGGCTATGGGGAGGGGTTGGTGCCTGGCTTACTCAACTACGTGAGCGGGCTCTTAACACGTAGTAAGCACCCAAACGACGTTAAGGCGGTTCCAGCAGGTCTCAGGAGGAGGGTTAAGGATTCCTTGAAGGCTAATTTAAGTAAGTATTGGGGGATAGAGATCCGAGTATAAACGCGAACTAAAAACTTTCTTGAGTTTATTTTCGGTTCATTACTATATGTCCTTGAGGTAGTAGGTGCTGAGGTGTTTAACCGTTGTCAAAACCCTTGATCAGGCTTAAGAGAAAGCTGACTACGGAGAACTTATGGGTTTACGTGATCGCCTCATTAATGATTAAGCCTACTTACGCTTATAACGTGCGGAAACTAATCAACGAGTTATTCGGTTTTAATCCTACGACCATTACTCTCTATTCAGTCATATACAGGCTGAAGAAGGACGGGTTAATAAAGGAAGAATTGGTATCCGGCGAGAAGATCTACAAGCCTACTGAGGAGGGCGTTAAGGAGCTGGAAGAAGCTATATCTTATGTAGAGCAGGTGATTAAGCGTCTTAAAGAGATCACACGCTCCGCCCAGAAATAACGAAGTTAGGGAACTAGTTTTTAAGTCTGGGGGCCTGGAATGCGCTACGGTATAGGGCTGGACTTAGCTGCTAAGCAAGACAGGTGCTCAGGAATCGCGGTAATTGACTCTTACTACAGGGAGGTCGTGAGGACGGGTTGCTTAAGAACGGACGACGAAATAATAGGCTTTGTTTCTAATCTAAAACCTTCTGTTATAGCGATTGACGCGCCTCTGACCAACAAGCCCGAGATGAGGGAGGTGGATAAGTTAATGATAAAGCTTGGCTTTAGGGTCTTCCCACCTAGTTTTAAGTGGATGAGGCAACTTTCCCTAAGAGGTTACGAGTTAATGACTAGGCTCAACACCCCGGAATTCACGATCATCGAGACACACCCTAAAAGCGTCTTAAAGCATGCCGGTGTAAAGAACTTTAAAGAACTTCTTGATTTAATAGGTGTTAAATTAGGTGAGTTGCAGGTGACGAATAAACACGTTGAGGATGCTTTAATAGCTTCCGCAGTCGCCTACTGTTACGTATTAGGTTGCGTTAGCAAAGTAAGTTCTTATGATGGGATCATCTACTTAGTTAGGAAAATGTAGTGTAAGAACCCCTAAACCTCAGTCTCTGAAGGTAGGTAGGTTATTAGTATTCCTTGAAATCTTCTAGCCCACCACTTCAGATATTCCTGGGTAGATTTCCTCTCCTCAACACTAATCATGAATTTCTTCTTAGCCCACTCAACCTCCTCGTTTCTTATGATCCCGTCACCCTTACTAGCGGCAAGTCTTAGGAAAGCGTCTAGTTCCGCGAGAGAGAACCACCTACTTAATTCCACGATTCTGTCTATCACGGAGTCTTCCGCGAACTTGATCGCGTATCTCCTAGCGTTATTGAGTACGGCTTTCCTCCTCATCTCCCTGTCAGGGTACCCTAAGATTATGGTCGTATCTATCCTGCCAGGCCTTAAGAGTGCAGGATCTATTAAGTCTGGGTTATTAGCTGTAAGTATTGTGAAAGGTCTCTCAGGTTTCTGCAGGTGATAGAGGATGGTTGAGATCTCGCTCACGTGTGCTTCATGTATAGTGTACTTCCTGGAAGATATGAACTCAGCATCATCTATCACTAAAGCAACCCTGTTCTTCTGCCTGAATATCTGTTGAAATATCGCGTTAAGAGCTTTCTCGGTAGCGCCATACCACATAGACCTATAATTCTGGGGTCTTAGCTCTATCACGCTTAGGTTAAGCGCTGACGCCAGAGCCTCGGCTAACACGGTCTTGCCTACGCCTGGGGGTCCCGTTATGAATGCTCCCTTAGCTGAGAAGGCGAGACCTTTAAATATAGGGTTGAGCAAGACTATCCTGATCTCCTCTATCAGCTTATGGGGTAGGTCGCTTAAGCTCCATGAAGGTCTCCTTATAGGTATCCTTATGTCCCTATACTCATTCCCGTCACTCACAATAACCCGGAGCTCGCTGTGTTCAACAGGTCTTAAACTAACGACCGAGATCGGCTGAAGCACTTCGTAGAGAGCGATATCTATCCTCTGCTTCCCCAAATCCTCCACAAGTCTCGACCAGCAATTACTCACCACACCCGCAATCCTGCTCTTGATTTTCTCATCTTCCTCGTCAGGAGATACTAAAATCACGACAGGTCTTAAACCCTCAACCTCCTTACCTTCTGCGAAAGTGATCGAAGCTGAGAGTAGCTCAGCCCTTTTAAAACCTCTCAGAACCAGACCTAGTATTCCGTAATACTTCTTCCTAGAAACTATCTTAGAGAATATGTTGAGTGAGAGCGGTACCAACGCGAACGAAATATCACCTTCCTTCACCGCGAACCTCGACCTAATCTTCAGGTAGTAAGCGAAGTCTAGGTTCTCAAGATTCTCTAAGTAGTTGTAGTGCTTGCTAAGCGTTGCGAGAAGTCTGTAGGATATGTAGGAGTCTCTGTAAGGAACGTAGGATACGAAGAGATTCTTAACGTCTCTGTAGAGATTACTCCAAAGCACTTTAGCGTCTTTAAGTTTCCTCGACATCTCTAACCCAATGTAGGATACTCAAACAACACATATAAACGTATCTCCGGCACGGGATCTAGCTAACCACGTTCGCTTAATAGTTCCACCTAGAATATATTTCTTGGGGTTTAGGGTGTTAAGAATAGCGGTAGTGCCCGTCGGTGGCGAGGCCGTTAGGTTAAGACCGCTCACTATAGAGACTTCGAAGAGCATGGTGAGATTCCTTAATAAGCCTTTACTAGAGCTAGCGTTGCTTCGATTAGCTAGGTCAGGTATTAAGGAGGTCTACCTAGGTGTTAGGGGTTACTACAACTATAAAGACTTGTTCGATTATTTCAGGGAGGGGTACTGGTTCAGGGAAAGATATGGCTTGAGAGAAGATTTAAGAATTCGCTACATGCCTAGATACGATACTCTCGGTAACGCTGACGCCGTAAGAATAATCATGAAGTATTACGAGATTAGGGAGCCTGTCATAGTGATTCAGGGAGACAATCTATTTGATTTAGACGTGCAGGAAGTCTTTAAAGAACACTTAAGGAAGGGTGCTTTCATGACGATAGGACTTAAGGAGGTCGAGGATGTTAGGGACTTCGGGGTCGCCGAAGTCTGTGAGGATTTGAGGATAAGGAGGTTTGTCGAGAAGCCGAGACCGGAGGAGGCTCCGAGCAAGCTAGCTAACACAGGGATTTACGTGATTAACGCGGAAATAGTGGATTTCTTTGAGGAGGGTGAGGGCAGGAAGCTCCTTAAGGAGGGTAGGATGGATTTCGGGAGTGACGTGATACCTAAGCTGATAGAGTTGGGGTTCCCCGTATATGGATACTTAGTGAGCGGTTACTGGTTTGACGTAGGAACTCCTGAGAGATACTTGAAAGCCATGATCTACCTTCTCTACAACATGAGGGTTGAGGACCTGGAGGCTAAGGAGATATACGGCGGCGTCTTAGGGATGGGTAAATCTAAGATGTCGCTGAATTTACATGAAACTATACGTAGGAGAATACTTGAGAAAGACCTTATCTTCGTAGGTAGGGTGTTGATAGGTAGGCACGTATCCATAGGCAGTAAATGCTATGTAGAGGATTCAACAATAGACAATTATGTTGTTGTGGGGAACAGGTGCGAGATAGTTAGGTCGGCAGTCATGGACAGGGTTAGGGTAGGTGATAGGGTCAGGATAATAGACTCGATTGTCGGTAGACACGCGCTCATAGGCAGTAATACCACGATAATAAACAGCGTCGTAGGAGATAATTCCATGATAGGAGATAACGTTAGGTTAGTTAACGTGAGGGTGTGGCCGCATGAGCAAGTATCGAGTAACGCGTCAATAGAGAACTACGTCGTCAGACCACATTACACGCAACAATACTGAGAGGGAACCTACCTTGATAATCGCGCCTTCACAGATAAAGAAAGTGTGGATTATTACTTTTGAGTACGCGGGCTTAAAGAAGGTTGGTGGTTTGGGTGAGGCAGTCAAGAACGTATCGATAGCTCTAGGTAACTTAGGCTATGAAGTAACCGTGATCATGCCTTCACACGGAATTAACGCGGGTCAAGTTTTAGAGGGTGTTACGTGTAGTGGAGTGCGTGTTGGGGAAAACCGGTGGCATTACCCCTATAACATAGGGTTTAGTTTCTTGAACGTTAATGATAAGGTTAGGGTCGTGTTGGTCAGGGGGAATGACTCCAGGACGTCCACGATATTAGAGGATCCCTACGTCTACAGCAGGGTTGAGGAGAAAGCTTGTCTGCTGTGTAAGGCTTTAATATGCTTAGCCGAGCACCTAGGCTTTCCAGACATTATTCACAGCAATGACTGGCATTCTGCGTTAGCCGCTATCACTTTGAAAATATATGCGGAGCATAAGGGTCTAGCACTTCCGTACCTACATCAAGTACACTTACCCGGCTCCCCAAGGTTTTCCTGGCACTACGTATCGCCTGAATGGTGCGGGGTTCCGGTAGGTCAGCACCGTGTTTGGAGGGTTTGCTGCCATCGCCTCGAGAACACGTACGATTTGTGGAGGTCCGTGGACGGTAATTTAGAGGCGTTCGCCGTGTTAGAAGCTGACGCCGTCGCTACAGTAAGCCGCAGCATGATTAACGAGTTACTGGGTAGGTACGGTGATTGGATTAGGGAAAAGACTTGCTTCATCTATAACTCAACTGACTGGGACTTGAGGGAAGTGATTGATTACGCTTCGAGGAGTTATGGGGAGGTTGATAGAGCTAGGTTGAGATGGGTCGTAGTCAGGGATTTACTCAGCAGGTATAGGGGTCTCGGCCAGCTAACCGAGGGAGACGCTTTAGTGCTTAGTACCGGGCGCTTAACGCCGCAGAAAGGCTTCGAATACCTGCTCAGAGGTTTTAGGAGGGTTGAGGAGGGTTTAAGACTAATCATACTCGGTGTTCCGGTAGGTGATTTAGGTTACGAAGACTACATACGTCAGCTAACACTAGACTTAAGCGGGAGAGCAGTCCTAATCACTGAAAGAATAGATAAACAAACGTATAAGTTATTGCATTACGTAGCCAACGCTTTCGTAGTTCCCTCGATTTACGAACCTTTCGGGATAGTGGCTCTTGAGTCAATGGCTGTCGGTACTCCGGTGGTAGCAAGCGATGTTGGGGGGTTAAGCGAGATAATCAACGACCTAAGGTTTCATGAGGACGGTTGCGGAATCAAGGTTCAGCCAGGTAATGAGTTGGAGCTAGGCGAAGCTATACAGAACTTATCATACCTAACGCTAATTAGCGAGACAGGTAAGGGTATTGAATACCTAACGTACGAGAACCTGAAACAACTAGCTCGTAAAGACCCGACGGTAGGACACGTAGTTAGGGAAAACTGTGTTAAGCACGTTGAACAGAACTTCAGATTACATAATACAGCCGAGCAAATAGTTAAGTGTTATGAGTTGAGTAGGAAGATGGCTTACTACAGAGCGATAACCTAGGTCGTTACGACGTCACAGCTCATCAACGAAAGTCCAAAAACACGTGAAAACCTTATATAACCCTTCTTACCAACATACTTTTATGTGAGGGGTATGGATGGCTTAAGTTCTTCCCTGATGATGTGTGAGGATTTCTGTAGCGAGTTTTGCGAGTTAAAAGAAGATGAAGAGCTTGAGTTATGCTTAAACTCGTGTATGAGGTACTGTCTCTCAGCAAAAGATTAGGTCAGGGCTTGAACCTCACGTAGTTGAATCCTGTCTAAGGATTTAAAACTTATTAAGGCTAACAATTGTAGTGACTAAAACGGGTGATTTCAAGAGAGTGATAATAATGTGTTCAGTGACAGAGGGGTTAGTTTATGCTAGATCTTTCTAGCCTTATTTTCATGGTCGTTTATTGGGCTTTAATAGATTCCGTTGATCCCTGCGTGTTTGCTCTCTTCGTAGCTATATTGATTTCCGCGTCGTTAATAAGTGTTGGCCACTTGATTAAGGTAGGGACTGCCTTCATATTATCGACTTTCCTCGGTTACATAGCCTTCGGCGCTCTACTGAGGTTCTTAGCCGGGGGGTTGCCTAAGTGGTTATTAAGTCTTGCGACATTGTCTTACGGCTTAGTCACGCTAGTTAATAATCTCAGGAGCGGTGAAGTAGCTACCCAGCTTTTCGTGTGCAGGGAGGATGAACTACCTTGCAGAATAATTAATACCCTGAGACTCAACAAAATGTCAGGAACTGACGTCCTATCAACAGTTATGATAGGGTTTATAGCGTCCTTTACCCTACTCCCGTGCAGTGCAGGCCTCTACATAATCTACAACGTCATAATGCTGGAGTACGGCTTCCTAACATGGTTGTTAGTATCTGTGTTGTACGCGACCATATTCGAGACCCCCTTAATACTGATACTGCTATTCTTCACAGGTTTTTCCAAGATTAGAAAAGTCAACGAGGCGTTGTTAAGTAGACAAAAAATCATTAAGATAATCGGGTCACTAATCATGATCTCTGTCTCAGTTTACATGCTCGTTTCAACTTAAGCTTTTTTATTACTAATAACGTATTACTGTATCTGGTGATTTCTAATGAGTGAAGCGAGTAGTGTGCAGGAAGAAACTACTTGGGGGATAATAGCTTGGATCATACCCTTGATAGGAGCCATACTAGCGTTGATACTGAGACCCAGCTATAAGTACGCTAAGTACTGGGCATATCTAAACTTATCATTCTTCATAGTAATAATTGTGAGTGCTATCATAACGGGGATCCTGAGCCTCATACCCATCATCGGTTGGATCATAAGCACTCTAGTATGGGTTGCCTTACTTATCTTGTGGATCATAGGAATAATTAAGTCGGCCGGTAACGTGTATTGGAAGCCCCCAGTAATATACGACGTGGCTAGGGTATTAGGTATTGAGAAAATATGATTGTGTGGAAGTTTTTATGAGGTAACTACGTTAACTATTTCTCAACACGTTTTTATGCTTTATTCGAATAGAAAGTGGTGTTAGTATGGGTGATGCAGAGACTAAGGAGAGGGAATTGAGGATTGGAGATGTTAATCAGTTATGGTTTGAGTATGATAGGCAGACAGACATTCTCTACATAAACTTTGGTTACGATATAGAGGAAGTAGATGAAGCTCTGCTCACGGAAAATAACGTGGTCGTGAGGATTAAGGAGGGTAGGGTGGTTTCTCTCACGGTATTTGATTTCATGAAGAGAATAGGTTTTGAGGCATGAGCGTCTCATCAATGCTCAAAGAAGTTAAGTCTGCTGCGAGACCTTACGAACTCGTAGAGCTGGTTGTGAGGTTATCCTCATATCACAGGATACAGGGCTCGCGCGAGTTGCTGGATGCAGGCGACTTCATAAGGGGGTTCTTAGAAGGAGCGGGCAATGAAGTGAGTGTCGAGGTCTTCAGTTACGCGAACCCCCCGAAGTGGTTGAGCCCCTTAGTTGGTTGGGACTTGATTGACGGCGAAGTACGCGTCACACATCCGGAGAGAGGGGTTCTTTCCTCCGTTAAAAAAGCTTCTACGGCGGTCGCAGCACACTCACCGCCAGGCGAGTTCTCAGGACGAGTTAGTTACGCGGAGAGCGAGGACCTAATACCTGATGACGTTGAGGTACTACTAACTAGTAATAGGAGCCTGGACATGTATTTCGAAGCGGTTAGGAAGGGAGCTAAAGCCCTCCTAATATATAGGAAGGACGCTTCCTTGAGAGGTATCCCGTACGTGGGTCTTTTCCCCACCCCAGACGAAGCTTACAGGATGAAGGCTCCAGTATTATGTGTTTCTAGAGAAAGTGCGGAGAAAATTAAGACGTTGCTTAGTAAGGGTGAGAGAGTGGTTGTCGAGGGTTTCGTTAGATCAACGTATAGCGATCCGAGAGAGTTGAAGGTCGTCATGACCGAGTTTGGCGATTGTGACAGGGAAATACACATAACCGCACACTACTGCCACCCTAAAGGAACAGTCAACGATAACGTCAGCGGCGCGGCGACATTGCTATACGTAGCTAAGCTACTCAGCAAGCATTCCTGTGAGATAGCGCGTAACTTACGAGGCTTTAGGGTCAGGCTCGTGTGGGTACCGGAACATTACGGGTCAGTAGCGTTAGTCAAGAAACTACTTGATGAGAACGTAGAGATTCTGGGGGCTCTCAACCTAGACATGATCGGCGAAAAACAAGCCTTAACGAAGTCCGTGTTAAATTTCATACGCCCGCCAGTACTACTCTTAAGCGGGTTCGAGGCACACGCTTTCAAAAACTTCTTCACCAGCTTGGGTAGTGGTTGGGGTTTAACAACATCAATTACTAGGAAGCATCAATTTAGATTTGAGTTAAAGTCTTATGAAGCTGGGAGTGATCACGATGCGTACGTGGTTTTCGGGATACCCGCTGTCTCACTAACTAACTGGCCTGACAAATTCTATCACACGAACCTAGACTCAATCAATAAATTCAGCCCGTCTAACGCTCTGAGAATCACAATCACAGCACTTAGGGCGGCACTGACCTTCGAGTTTAATAATCAACTTAAGCACTATGCGAGCTTCGTGAGAGAATCAGAGTACTTCAGCCTCCCCAAACCAATCTACAGAGTACGTAAAGACCTTTACGAGCAGCGAAGGATCTGCAGGTTCGCGAGGGAGCTGGCTGGATATCCCTCTCCGCAGTACCTTCTCAGAAAGGTCAAGGATGTTGAGGTTCGCAAGGAAATAAAGAGGTTCCTCAGTAAGGCGTCGTGGGCTGTGACAGCCTACGTAATAGCGAATACCTACTCTTTCTGCGGTCTGAGCGTCAACGACTTGAGGAAATCCTTAGTTGGTGAGCTAGGTATTAAAGTCTGTGAGAGAGAACTCGACATCGTTTTGAAGTCTCTGGAATTATTGAGGGAAATTCCCTTAGGGTGATTTTCCGTGTTGCTGGTTTATTATGGTAAGGGTAAGGGCAAGACCACGGCCGCTCTAGGTATAGCGATGCGTGCTTTAGGGAGGGGTTGGAGAGTCGTAGTGATTCAATTCATGAAGAGTGGTGCGAGTGGGGAGACCTACTTCTTGAGGAGTTTATCACGTACATATAGGAAGAGAATACACGTAGTTAACGTGGGTGTGGAAGGGTTCGTTAACCCGGAAAATCTAGGTGATTTTAGAGCGTCAGCGACTATGGCGCTGATTTACGGCTTCTTCAAGGAGGTTTACCCGTCCTTAATGCGTAGGTCACGCCCTAAGCTAGTTGTTTTCGATGAGCTAGGTATAGCGTCTCACATGGGGCTGGTTGACGAGGGTTTACTAATCGATATTCTGAGGAGGTTCGTAGGCAATCCCCGCAGACATGCTGTAGTTACTGGGCGGTACGTACCTAGGACCATTAGAGATCTCGCTGACTTAGTTACTGAGGTTAGGGATGTAAAACATTACTATAAAAAAGGTTTCGTTAATATTGAGGGCTTAGATGTTTAGCCGTTCCCGACTTAAGGAATAAGCATCTGATAGAGGTTATTGCTTATCACGTAATACGCGAAGACAAGCGATACTATGCTCATCAACTTTATCAATATGTTTATGGAAGGTCCTGCAGCGTCTTTCATGGGGTCGCCGACCGTGTCTCCTATGACAGCGGCTTTATGAGCTTCGCTACCCTTACCTCCGTGATGTCCTGCCTCAATGTATTTCTTGGCGTTATCCCAGGTATTCCCTACGTTCCCCTGGAAGAGCCCGAGCAGTAGCCCGGAGATTGTTGCCGCGAGCAGCATGCCTGCGAGAGCGTAAGGTCCTAGAACGAACCCGACGACAAGCGGGGATATTATAGCAATTAACCCGGGAACTACTAACCTCTTTATCGCGTAGGAAGTCACTATAGCTACTGCTTTACCGTAGTCGGGTTTCTCCTTAAATTCCAGTATTCCTGGCTTCTCCCTGAACTGCCTCCTAATCTCCTCTATTAGGACGAACGCTGAATCACTGACCGCGAGTATGACTATCGAGGTGAAGAGAGCCGGCATCACCACCCCTATGAACATCCCTGAAATCAGCCCGGCATTCAATACCGTCAACGACTGAAAGAGACTACTTAAGTTCGCTCCGGTATAGTACTGAAGTATCGACGCGTAAGCACCTATGAAAGCAAGCGCGGTTAGAGCCGCCGAACCTATCGCAAAACCTTTACTAACTGACTTCATGGTATTCCCGGCAGCATCTAATTTATCGGTTATTCTCCTGACATCTTCACCTAGGTCGGCTTGCTCAGCTATCCCGGCAGCGTTATCGGTTATGGGTCCGTAAGCATCAGCGCTTACGACAACCCCTGTTAAGGATAGCATGCCTACTGCTGAGAGCGCCACGCCGTAAATGCCTAACCAGAATTCCTGCGTAGGTAACCACAAGACTAGGAATGCTGTTAAGGACGCGATAGCTATCATCACAGCTGGCACGAAAGCGCTTAAGAGTCCGTAAGCGAAGCCTGTTAAGATGGTGAGGGCAGGCCCCGCCTCAGACATCTTAGCAACTCTTCTTACTGGCGAATACCTAGCGTTAGTGAAGTAATCGCTAGTTAATCCTATCGCTACCCCTGCTACAAGACCGGCGACTATCACGACCCATACCCTAACACCTAGCTCGCCGCCGATTAACTGAGTGATCCCGAAGAACGACATGAGAGCTATGAGGATAGACGCTACCACAGTAGCTAGAGTTAACGGTTTTGATGGATCACCTCCCTCCCTCGTGCGCACGATGAACGAGGACAGTATCGAGGCTACTATACCTACCGCAGCCACTACGAGCGGGATTAAAGCGAAGCTACTCCAAGAATATAAGCTGAAACCTCTGAGCTGTGTTGACGCTATGACCATGGTAGATATTATGGCGCCAACGTAGGACTCGAAGAGGTCAGCACCCATCCCAGCAACATCACCTACGTTATCACCTACGTTATCCGCTATCACACCGGGATTTCTGGGGTCGTCCTCAGGTATCCCAACCTCAACCTTACCTACGAGGTCGGAGCCTATATCCGCTGCCTTAGTGTATATCCCGCCCCCTACTCTAGCGAATAACGCGACTGAGGAAGCTCCGAAGCTATAGCCTATTATATCGTTTATTGCTTCCGGAGTCTCCCCATAGGCAATATATTGAAGAGCTATCAGCATGAGTCCTACACCAACAGTCATTAAGCCCATCACTAAACCACCGTTGAAAGCGAGTCTTAAAGCTCTGTTAAGTCCTTTTTCTTTAGCTAAGTTAGCTGTTCGTACGTTAGCGTTCACAGCTATCTTCATACCTACGAAACCCGCAGTTATTGAGGAAAGCGCTCCTAAAACATAGCTAATAGCCATCCTATACCATCCTAGAAGCGCGAGCAGAACAACTATCACCACAGCGATGCCGGAAATGACCGTATACTGTTTTTTGAGGTAAGCGTTAGCACCCTCCTTTATATACTCGTGAATCTCTATCATCCTACCAGATCCCGGAGGTTCTTTAATGACCTTATAAGAAGTCAGTAACGCGTAGATTATTGCTACCGCCGCAATACCTAAGACGACGAACTCAGTAAACACCTCACACACCGAGAATACTATAGATAAGCTTAATGCTTAAAAGCTTTATTTTATTTTGTAAGTGATAAGTAGAGTCTACATACTCAGGTAGCTAATTGAGGGTTGTTGAGGTGAGGGGGAAGGATTGAGCACACAGTACGCGACCATATACACCAGGACAGGACTTGACGACATTTTAGCGGCTGCGACGCTCTCAACGGCTTTAGCTAGTAAGGGCGTTAAAACATACGTTGAATTCGTTCCTCAAGTAATTAAAAACCCTGTCAAAATAGTTAGAAGCTATGCTATAGGCATAGCCGCTTCCCAAAATGTGAGCATATATAGCTCAATAGGTTTCCAGCTAATCCCGGAGAAAGGACTGGGCGTTGTCGTTAAGTATGATGACGCGGGGAAGAGCGAGATTTTAATGAGTCTTTCCGAGACGTACACATTAACTCAGGTAGTGTTGGAGTATGTCCAGACCTTAAACGTCTCGATAGATCCCCCGGAGCAACTCATTAAAGACATAATATCATTAACTGCTGGAAAACCTGCTGAAGCAAGCAAGATAGGCAAGGCTCTAGCTAAAGCCATTAAAATAGGTTACAGCTCGCCAGACTTCGTAAACGCTCTCTACGCATACTTCCTGCAAGTGTTGAGGACTAAATCATATAAGTTGAGTCCTGAGATAGCTGAGAGAGCCGCAAAATACGATGAAGCCTTGAAATTAGTTGATGAACTACTGAAGAGCGATAATCTACTAAGTTACGGTCCTTTAAGGGTGGCAGTGATCTCACGTAGCTTCGAGAAACCCTTAATCCGTGATAACTACCGGTTACTGAAACCTCTAGTTAACGACATACTGTTCAGACTATGTAAGGAGAACGGAGTCGGCATGGCGGTTCTCGAGACAGACTTAGGGCATACTTTAAAGATATGTTTAGGTTCTAGGAGGATTAGCTTCGTAAACATAATATCCTCACTACCTAAAGAACTCTCAAGCGAGCTTAACGTGACTTTGAAGGGTAATCACGTGCTAATAGCGTTTAAAGACCCTTCTAAGAGCTCCTTAGACGCTATCTTAAGCATAGCAGACTCTATAGCTACGGGTTTAGCACCCTTATTAACTACATCACCTAAGACTCAGTGAGCGTTAAATGAAAGCCGTAGTTACGGGCGGGGCAGGCTTCATAGGCTCTCACGTAGCCGAGCATCTAGTTAATAAAGGGTTTGAGGTAGTGGTTATAGATAACTTAAGTTCCGGTAGCTTAGAAAACATCAATCAATTAATTAGGAACGGGACGGTTAAGCTCTTAATCAAGGACTTAAAGATTTTCGATAATGAGTTGAGGAAGGCTTTTAGGGAAGCAACCACCGTATACCACTTCGCAGCTAACCCTGAAGTAAGGGTCTCGATGACGGAGCCACGCACGCATTTCGAGGAGAATGTGTTAGTAACGTTCAACGTCCTTGAGGGTTGCAGACTAAACGATGTTGATGAGGTAGTTTTCGCGAGTTCATCAACTGTTTATGGCGACGCCCAAATATTCCCTACCCCGGAAGAACACCCGACCAGACCCATATCTATTTATGGTGTATCGAAACTCTTGTCCGAGAACCTAATCACCGGATACAGCGATATTTACGGTGTGAGAGCCTTGATACTTAGGTTCGCTAATATAGTGGGACCCAGGCAAACCCACGGTGTCATCGTAGACTTCATCAAAAAGCTGAGGAAGAACCCTGACGTGCTTGAGATCTTGGGTGATGGAACACAAAAGAAGTCATACCTCCACGTGAGCGACTTAATAGAAGGTATGAGCACGGCTTTAGAATATTTAAGGAGTTCAAGCAATAAGTATGAAGTTTTTAATGTAGGTAATGTGGACTGGATAACCGTTAAGGAAATAGCTGACTTAGTTGTTGAGGAGATGGGTCTCAGGGACGTCAAGTACGTCTACAACCCAGCAACACTTGATGGTAGGGGATGGGTTGGGGACGTCAAATTCATGTTACTTGATGTGAAGAAGTTGATGAGCTTAGGATGGAAACCGAAACTCACTTCGAAGGAAGCTTTAAGAGAAGCTATTAGATGGGTTAAGAGAAATCTCGAAAATGATTCTGCCCACGCTTAGAACGGGGATATGAAGTCGTCGGGTCTTGGCGGCTCGGGCTTTAAGCCTTTCCTTTGCCTTATCTTAGCTACTATATCCATTAACAGAGACTCCGGTACCGGTGCCCACCTACTGAACTCGGTGCCCCAGAAAGCTCTGCCGGCGGTTGCTGATCTCAGCTCATTAGCTAAGTCTAGCGACTCAGCTACCGGTATCTCAGCTATTATCCTAGAAGCGTTACTACCTAAAGTAATTACGTCAAGAACCTTACCTCTCTTCCTAGTTATGACCGAGATAGCTGAACTCATCAAGTCTACCGGAACCCTAATATCTATCTTCTGTATCGGCTCTAGAAGTGTAGGCCTAGATAGCAACATCCCGGCGTATATCGGGTTTCTGACGGCCGGGAATATCTGCGCTGGGCCTCTGTGCGCGGGGTCTTCATGAACCACCGCGTCATGCAGAATAACCTTAACGCCTCTGACCCTCTCCATGCAGAGAGGCCCCTCACTCATCGCTAACCTAAAGCCTTGAATAATTGTGTCCTTAATCTCCCTTAAGTACTGAACACCTGTAGTCTTGTCAACGAATACGTTAATGCCTTCATCTATTGCCCAGATCCTCTTCGCCTCGTCGTAGTCCCAGCCGGCTTGATCTCTTAGAATCCTAGCTACCTCCCTAGGATCCATGTTCTCGGTCACGGCTCCTTGCTGAATCAACGAGATAGTTTCCTCGTTGAGGGGCTCGACACTTATGTAGAACTTATTGTGCTTATTAGGAGACTTACCTTCAAGGACTTGTGAGGATCCCCTTATGGTCTCCCTATACACGATTATCGGGGGAGTTGTGTCAACCTCTATACCGTAATTCTCTTTGAGTAAAGTGAGGGTTATTTCTAGGTGGAGGGGGCCCATACCAGCTATTAAGTACTCTCCTGTCTCCTCGTTTATCTTAACTATTAAGTTAGGGTCTTCTATAGCCATCTTCCTCAGAGCGTCAATAAGTTTCGTTAAGTCTTGCGTTTTCTTAGGTTCTATAGCCATAGTGACGACCGGCTCTGTAACGTACCTTAGTCTTTCGAAGGGTGCGGCCATATCCTTGAACACTACGTTAACGGCTGTTTCCCCTGCTCTAGCTCTCTCAAGACCTAGGACAGCACCTATATTCCCTGCAACAACCTGATCTACCTGTTCTCTAAACGGGCCCATGTAAAGCGATACTTGAAGGATCTTTTGCGGGGTTCTTGCGTTAACTAGCCAGACCTCCTCACCAGCTCTCAGTGTTCCTGACATTACTCTCCCGGTAGCCACGAATCCTGCGTGGGGATCTAGTCTCATGTCGTTAATCATGTATACTAGTGGTCCGTTAGGGTCTGCCTCAAGCATTGCTCTCCCGAGCTCAGTGTTTATATCTCCCTTCCATATCTTAGGTATCCTGTACTTCTGCGCTATTCTCGGGTTAGGGACGTGGGTAATCACGGCTTCAAGCAGGGTTTCATGTAATGGAGCTATTTTCTGAAACTCCTCAACAGCTTCCCTGCCTTTCTCGTAAGCTTTAATCAACTCCATTATGTTAGTCCCTTTCCTCTGAGCGTGCGGGACTGTCAAGCCTATCTTATCCTTCGCTGAACCGAATATTACCTGTCCCTTCGACGCATCCAAAACCCACTTATCCCTGAATTCTGGGTCAGCATTCTCTATAATTAGCCTGTTAACTTCCTTTATTATATCCACGAATCTTTTCTGTATCTCCTGCGGTGAGAGCTTCAACTCTTTTATCAACCTATCTATCTTGTTTATGAATAAGAGAGGCCTCACTCTCTCTTCCAAAGACTGCCTAAGCACGGTCTCCGTCTGGGTCATCACACCCTCAACAGCGTCAACCACGACTATCGCGCCGTCAAGAACACGTAAAGACCTAGTCACCTTACCTGAGAAGTCCACGTGTCCTGGAGTGTCAATCAAGTTTATGACGTACCCCTTACCACCCAGCTCGTGATACAGGCTTATGTTAGCTGCCTTTACCGTAACACCTCTCTTCTGTTCCACGTCAAGATAGTCCAGAGCCAGAGCCTCACCAGCAACTTTAGCGGAGATTATGCCAGCCGCCGCTAACAACACGTCGGAGGTAGTGGTCTTGCCGTGATCTACGTGCGCAATTATACCTATGTTCCTCACGTGCTCCAAATCGCTCATTATCTTCTGGATCTGCTCTACCGTCTTATACCTAGGCATACCTACTACCCACAAAAGTAACTTTAAGAAAGTTATAAGCTTAATCCTAACCTCCGGGGATGAAGCCGGGCGTGAACGACCTACTTACTTCTTGCTAATGAATCTATCTAGTGAGGTACTTGCAGCGTTCTGCGACCCTTCCTCAACCACTCTCTTAAATAACCTTGCCTTATCCTCGCTCATCCCCTCAACCCTAACGAGCTCCGTTACTTGCGCGTTCACCACTGCTTTCAAGCTACCGAACTTACGGAGCAGTCTCTCCGCTAAGGTAGGGCCTATCTTAGGGAATGAGGACAACACGTAGATCTGCCATGCTCTCAAATCACTTGTTTTAGGTTTCTTAACCTTCCTGTACGTGGGTAGGGAGACAGGAGCTTTCTTACCGGCTTTCTGTGTTTTCTCCGCAATATACTTTATTAACTCGGCAGTATGCCTGGAATCCCTCGTGTAGAGTATTGGAACGTTGAAGGATAAGACAGCGCTAACTAAGGCGGCTTCAATAGACTTAGGATTCTCGACGTACTTGTCTATGTCGAGTAAGTCACCCTCTACTATTAAGACGGCTTTAAGTCCTTCTAGACCCCTCAACCTCTTTAACTGATCGAAAAACCTGCCCTCATAAACAGATTTAATTAAGTCATCTAATCTCTTCCTCTCCAGAACTATAAAATCATTAATTACGTAATCGCCAACTTCTAAAACCTTAAAAATGACTGAGAGCCCCATGCTAGCCAGGTATTGAGGGATCTCAGACGATTTCTCACGTTCATCAACGTAAACCCTCATCTCAAGACCAACCCGAAAAATATTAGCTCACGGAATCATTAAAAATCACTGCTAACCCGAGCATTTATCAATCCACCTACCCTCCTCTAAAACGCTGACCCTCATGCCCAGTCTAGCGAAGAATTGCTTTATCAATCGCAGTAACTCGTTGACGTCCACCTCATAATTTAAGAGGAGTCCTGCAGCACCTTCATGACCACCGCCCGAACCGCCAAGCTCTCTAACCATGTAAGTAACTAAGTCAGACGCTATAGGGGATTTCAAGACGTCTATTATCTTCTGAGACGCTCTAACATAAACTCTTGTTTCGCCGGATCTAAGTGAGATAGCTATCGCTACGTCAGCTCCCGACGCTATGAGAGTCTTCAACACGGAAGCTTCGTGAGCGCCCACACAAGTCAAAGCAAGTATAAAATCTTTGTTTAATTCGTAGAGTCCTGTCCTCGAGATACCCTTAAGAACAGCTATCTTCTCACTCCTATCAACTTCCGTGCCCGTCATGAGTGAGAGAGCTTCATTAAAACACTCACTACATAATTCAGTCAGGTAGTACAGTGCTCGGAAGGTGGAGGGCTTAGCTAACCTCAAGTTTTTAGTATCATATAATATCCCAGTTATCAAGAGCGTGGCTAAGCGGGTGTCCGGTCTTAAAGAAAGTATCTCCAACATCAACGCGATGATCTCACTAGTGGAAGCCATATCCTTTAAGTGAATAGATAGCGAAGCGTTCTCAGCCAGCTCATTAGTTTCATGATGGTCTATGACCACGTAGTCGCGAGCGCTCTCAACGCCCGGCGCGAACACCTGCGACTTACTTGAGGCGTCAACGTATACTATTAAATCACAAGAGGTTGCCGTGGTCAGGTTCTTCTCAAACCCTAAACTCTTGAGTACTTTGGTAGCGACTCTGTTAACCCCCTCAGGGAAGATAACGCCTGTCTTAACGTTGTTGATTAGTGATTCCGCGATAAACTTAGCTCCCAGAACTGAAGCTACGGCGTCGGGATCTGCATCTCTATGAGTGCAGAAACATATCGATGAGTAATTTCTTAGGGTATCCACTAACCTACGTGTTAGCCTTGTTAATTCCTTTACTCCCATATCTCCTAAGTAATTCATCCTCAAACGACTCCAAAACATTATCGATTACTTGATCTAATAAGACCTCCAACTCCGGGTCGGGAGCTTTAGTCCCCTCATACTCTAACTCAATACCAACGTTAATCTGTCCCGAGTCAAGACTTAAAGCGATTATCACATTATAATCATCTGTCCGACTAGATATAGAGTTGAGAAACTTACTTAATCTTTCCTCAATTAAAAAAATCAGCCTCCTGAGGTCTTCTTGAGTTACTCGACTTAAATCAAGACCTAAAGTCTTAGCATAGTTTTTACTAACCACTCTTTCCCTCGCCCGGCACTATCCTATACTTCTCTAGTTCTTTCTTCACAGACTCAAACTGCTTTCTCAGCGATTCCTCAATCTTCTCAAAACTCTGAAGTCTTACCTCAAGCTCCTCCTTCTTCTCTTGAAGCTCTTTTATTGTAGAATCCCTATCCACTCTCACGAAAACGAACCCGGTATTCTTGTATACAGCCGTGTCAGGAGATACGCTCTGAAGTATGCTTAGAGCTCTCTCAACATCTTTTAGCTCCGAAGAAATCACTGTTTTCTGAGTTATCACTGAAGCTAACTGAGACTCTATCTGCTGATACTTGAGTATTATCTGTTCAAGCTCGGGAGGTATTTTCTGAGCCATTCCATCGCCTCACATAGATAATGCCACGCACTTTAAAAACTTCATTCCCAGCTGCCTCCCTACAAGGAAGACTCAGCTAACGTGAGATTCTTTAAAGTCTCCAAAACCATGCTAGCCAACCTTAACGAGTTTGAGAAAGGAGGTATCAATAACCTTGGGTCAGAACCCCTGAAGACTAGCTTGAGGGCGCAATCAACTCGCGTGACCTCGAACGAAATCCCTCTCAGCTTAAGACTACTCTCAGGTAGCAAGGACCTGAAGAGCGCTTCACTAAGTAAGCAATCATCTAAGTCAAGCAATACCTCAACAAGGATTTCGCCAGTGCCGGAATTACACGTCGCCAACCACAACACCTAATTAAGACTACCTCAAAGATAGGTGTATGTCTTTACCACGTTAAACGCGGGTCCACACGCCCTTCCGGTGCTGGAACAGTAGAAGACTACGGAAGCCATGTTCTCATCACCGGATACTTCGAGTACTACGGCGTCAGCAAGTCCTTCAGATTCCTCCACTAGCACCGGCCTGAAAACCTCTATTAAGACCTCACATACTCTTTGAGGAAATCCTTGAGGTACTTTACTAAAGTTGAGTGCGAGCTTCTTAACGTTGTAAGGTATTTGATGACCCTTAATCTCCCTAAGCAATTTTAGGGAGGATATTAGTATCAGGTATTTCCTAGTTAAGTCCTTAGTGTTCCTTAGAATCATGTATGCGAGCGCTGACGGGTTACCCTTCCTCTCTAAAACCATTAAGGCACCGTATGAGGAATGAAGCCTCATTATCGTGGCTAGATCTTTGTACGTCGCTTTACCTCTGTTAAACTTGATTGAGTTAGGGATTACCTTAACGAGGTCGTTAACGAAACTCCTGGTTCTCCTAGAGGGCTCTCTGGAAGTAGTTATTAGTAGGCTACTCATAAAATGATTCCACTTACTGTTGGGCTTTCTGAGTCCCTACTTCTGTCGTAGGCGTGTATGCACCCCCAGCAAAAATAGTCTCGCACTTAGGACATTGCCAGATCCCTACGGAGAGCCTCTTCATAGTTACCCTAGCTTTACAGAAAGGACACACAACATCAGAGTATCTCTTCTCCATGATTTCCTTCCATTTCTTCCTCAAGGAAGAGCCGTACCTAGCCCCGAACCTTCCAGCAATGCCGGTGACCTTAAGTTTGCCCACGACCTCATCCCCTCACACAAAAACATTTAGAGATTTTAAGCGTTATTCTCAGGAGGCTTCTCTTCCCCGACCGAAGAGGCTTCTGCGGACTCAGTGCTCGTAGCTTCAGGTAGCTTAATTGATTCAGAGATTTTCGCGAGTAACTCACTGCCTTTCTTTAAGGCTAGTTGAATAGCTTTCTCAACCTCTTGAAGTGTCAGGTAGCCGTCACCAGACTTCTGCAACCCCGCTATAGAACCGTCCTCACCAACCCCGACTATCAACTTAGAACTCACTACTTTCTCCTCCTCTATCGTGGGGTCGACTATTAACGAATCACCTAGTTTCCCTACGGTGACTGTCACGGCCTTCCTAGCAATGGGTAACGGGCCCGAGAACGATGACTTATCCACCTGTATTGATTCATTCTCCGAGACCGTGTACTTAGGGATTCTGGTGGTTAGTAGAGCTGCTAGGGTGGCTATGGCTGATGCATCTACTAAGTTTCCTCCGTGATCTAAGACGTAAATATCTACCCACACAACCCAAACCTTCCTTCCAGGTATTATAACCAGCTTGCTAGCATCGATAACGCCGTACTCTCTTAATACCCTATCAATCACTCTAGCTAACTCGATAGCGTTCTCGTCAGGCGGTCCGGGCTCGAAAGCGGGCGATGCCGTAGGCACGAACTCTGCAGAAACGACTAAGACTCCCTCCTCCGGGGTATCAGGATACGGTGAGCCAAGCTCTATCTTCACGCCAACCAGTACTTGAGTATCCCCGAGCTTCACTAACGCAGAGCCATCCGCCTTAGGTAGGTAATTAGTGATTATCTTTACCTCTCTGAAGTCTTCTAAGCCCCTCCCGTCAGCCCTCACACCCTTCTTCGTGAGCGATGATAGGGTTTCTGCCTTAAGCCTAGGTATTATCGAGTCTGGAGACGTAGGTGTTACTGACATCTCACTCCACCCTGACCAAGTACTTATTGCGTAAAGTCTCTTTCTGAAGCTTATACACCTCGTTAACCCCTTTAAGTGCTAAGTTCAGTGCTTGACTAAACTCTTGAGGCGATAGGACGCCGTTCAACTGCAGTAACGTAACCATGTTCAGCGAGGGAGCCATAGCTACCGGCATATCAGCCTCCCCGTAGTTATCCTCAACCTGATCAATGTCTAGAACTAAGTACCCGTCCACCTTACCCACAGCAACCGCCGCCACTAAATCCCTCATAGGCACGCCGGCATCGGCTAAAGCCAGTGAGGCTGCGTTGAGCGCGGCTGTCCTAGTTCCCCCGTCAGCGCTAATTACCTCTATGAACACGTCTATCGACGTTCTGGGGAACGCCTCACTCATCACCACAGGCTCTAGAGCCTCCCTGATCACCTTAGAGATCTCTATCTCCCTCCTGGAAGGTGCCGGATTCTTTCTCTCGTCAGTAGAGAAGGGCGCCATATGATACCTGCACCTAAGCACGGCTCGATGCGGCAACACCATGTACCGCTGAGGGGGTTCCCTAGGACCATACACAGCGGCTATAACCCTAGTCTTACCGAACTCGACGTACGCGGAACCACTAGCGTTGCTGAGAACGCCGACCTCCATCTTAACAGGCCTTAACTCATCTAACCTCCTGCCGTCGTGACGTATCCCGTCCTCACCCACTAACTTAGGCTTTTCTCTCCTCATTTCCTACTAAACCCCTCCTAACCTTTTCTACCAGAATAAATTCTTTTATACGATCCGTTAAACCGGATATGTGAGCCTCCACATCAATCTTCCTAATCGCTCTAACGACGATTTCCTCATAACGCTTATCCTCACAAAGAACGAGAACCCTCCCGTTATTACCAATAACTAATTTACAGTTTGTTTCAGACTCGATCAGTGACTGCATGGAACCCTTCTTACCTATGAGCCTCGGGATTTTAACAGGACTTATCTCTACTAGAGCGCCGTCAACGACCTTACCGAATTCCTTACCCTTAGTAGAGATCACCGGGTTTCGGGTCCTGTCAAAGACCTCTACCTTACCTACAATGACGTCACCGACGTCTAGGAAATCCTTCAGGTTCTCCTTGGAAGGGTTGATCGCTCTGCCAAGATAGTCGACCGCGTAGAGGATGCCTGGGAACGGCGCTCTTATGTCTAGCTCCCAGTTAGTGAGCCCCACATCACTTACTATCCCTATCACAACATCACCTACTCTGGGATAGTAAGAACCCTTAAGCGGTATCACTTTAAGGCTCTTCTCCTGAGGGTTAAGCTCCAGCAACCCAACTATTGAGGAGTAGTAGGAGGTTCCCACCCTGTAGGCCGTTGTAGGCGTTAAGATCTTGTAGTCGCCTTCAGCGAGCTTATCGCCTGGAGTTACTAAAACCCTCTCCACCCTCTGCTCGGTCTGAGCGCTCACCTCAAATCACCTTAACGCTTAATTCTACGTCCCCCTTAGTAATCCTATTCACAGAATCTATCACGTCATTCTGCATACCGGCCGGTATCTCTATCTCCATATAGAGTGAGCCGTCACTCAACCATTTCTCGTTCTTAACCTCACCTAATCTCCTTAAATCGCTGTACGCCTTACCGGCGGTCGCTGGGGGTACCTTAATCGTTATTAGGGCTCTAGCCACCTTTAATGGGAGCACCTTAGTCAGTTCCTTAATTATTTTAGATGCTTGCTCCTCCACAGTCTTATATAGATCTACTGAGATCTTCGCTTCCTCCATGGCCTTCTCTATGCGTTGGGGAGGGATGGGGGTCTTGGTTTTCGGGTCTACGACTGACCTACTAATGTAATTTATTATCAGCCTCCTCTTCTGCTCTAACAGCTTCCTCCTCTGCTCGGTAGTTAGCTGTAGCTCGCCCTTCTTTATCACGGTATCGGCAATGACTTTTATGTCCGTTGTACCAAAATTTTTCTGTAGTTCTTGCGGTGACGCCTTATCCCCTTTCTTAACATCCTTATAGACTATATCCCCTACCAAAACCTCGCTTACGTCCTTTAATTCTCCCTCTCTATACTTGAGTGCCTTATCAGGGTTTACTAATATCTCGAATTTAGTGCCGCCCTTCTCTAGTCTGGCTATCACGTATTCTTTACTACTCACTTATTCACACCTGTCTTAAGTATGAAGTCAGCGGTTTCCTCATAGGTTAATTTTCTGAAGATCCCCTCCTCCAGAGTGACTAGCCCTATCTCGATTAAGTCTGGCGAAAGACCTTCCTCAGTAGACGCTCTGAGAGCTTTCAGAGCTAACCCTACAGCGCCCTCCCTGCTTAGATCCCTACTGTAGTTTTTCTCTAAGTACTCCATAGCTGGCTGCTCCCCAGAGCCCACCGCTAGAGCTAAGTAAGCGAAGTAGTACCCGTTTATCTCAGTCTTAAAAACGTGAATACCCCTCTTATCCCTGCCCACGAAAATCAGCGAGACTCCGAACGGTCTCACACCAGCGTGTTGGGTGTAGAGTTGCTTCACGTCGCACACGGACTTAACCACGTACTCCACGTCGGCCGGCTCGTCATATATGAACCTATAATTAAGTGCTTCCCTCCTAGCGTAATCTATTAATATCCTCCCGTCAGCGGCTAAGCCGGCGAAGGAAGCTCCCATATGAGAATCAACCAAGAATATCTTGTTTATCGAAGTCATGTCTATGAGTGACGATATCTTCCTCTTCTCAGCTACTAAGACGCCTACTTCATCTGTTTTTAGAGCTACCGTAGTCCAACCCTTCCTAACGTTTTCAGCCGCGTACTCAACCTGGTATAACTTGCCGTCAGGCGAGAACACAGTTATCGCTCTATCATAGCCGAGAGCCGGTGGACCGAAAGCCATTTCCTAACCCCTTAACTCTTAATCGCGTGAAATAATATAAACTTGACTTAGGGGGTAGGAGTTTAGAGAGGACATCTAACAACGTCGTGTGAGTAGGGACATGAAGCACATGTGGGGACATTACCCCAGCAATCGGATTCGTTGCTTGTCGTTATGTAGCAATACTCCCGCAAGCCACACTCAAAGCATGAAGGCATCTTAAAGAAATACACGCTCATCCTGAACTTAACATACTCCGGCTTCCTCCATATGTCTAGTAGGTGCTCCTTAGTTAAGTTGCCGAAAATTACTTCCTTAATAGTTCTAGTCACTGAAGCAAAGTTTGAAACCCATGAATGTGCGTACTGTATGCAGGGAGCTACGGAGCCGTCAAATCTTATGAAGCAAGCGTTCTTCGACACGAAAGGACAGTTTCTCTCCGCTGTGTGGTGGAAGTTTGGTAGTGAGATCTTACCTCCCGAAGCGAAGACGCGCTTCGCTAACATATCCCTAAGCTCGTTAATCACGGCCGAGCACTCGGTCTCACCATAACATGAAAGCTTCCTCTCCAGCTCCTTAGTTAGTGGGATTACGTTTGAGACCACCGCCTGGTTAGCACCCACCTTCTTAACATACTCAGGTAGTTCAAGAAGGTCGTGAACGTTAAGCTTAGTTAGAGTGAACTGCAGGTAGACCTCAGGCTTGAAGGAATTGCCTGCAAGCTTAAGCTCCTTTAACCTAATAAGACCTTCAGAAACCCTCGAGAGAACACCACCCTTCCTTATCAGCTTATAAACCTCCTCACTAACCCCATCAACGCTCACGTATATCTCGTCAACACCAACCCGGAATAACTCGTCGACGTAATCTAACAGCATGTATCCGTTAGTATTAAGCAATACCTTAAAACCTCTTCTCTTAGCTAAGGAAATAAAATCCATTATTTCCGGGTGTGTGAGCGGCTCCCCCCACCCAGAAAAAGAAATCTTCTCCACCCCCGAAACCTCAGCCTCTCTGAGAACACTCTTGAAAACCTCAGCCTCCATGACTTTATTGATGTCATGATTCAGCATACTCTTCCTGAAGCAGTGAATACAGTCGTAGTTACAAGAAGTAGTTACCTCAACCATTACTTCCCTCGGATTACTATCAGCATACTCGAGAAACCACTCACCAATTCTTTGCGTGTAGGTCCTCACTAAACACACCTACTTAACTTGAGTGATTAAAAGGCTTTTATTTATCGGGGAAGATAGTGCATCAATAAACAATGAAATCTTTTTGTTTCTAAGTATATTATTGCAAGCTAAGTCTTTATGGATAGGGGGACGAGGCTTTATTTTTATTGCTTATTATTTTTTGTGCAGTAAAAATTTATAAGGGTTTACTACGTATATTTAATGCAGGTGTTCTTGGTGTTAGGAGGTTATATGGGTAGGTTAGCGAGAGTTGATCTTAGAACTGGAAAGGTGAGGTATGAGTTCCCTCCTGAAGAGGTACTCAAGAAGTGGATTGGTGGTAGAGGGCTCGGCGTCTACCTAGCTCTCAAGGAGATAGATCCTAGGGTTGACCCGCTATCCCCAGCTAATAAGGCTTACGTCATGACAGGTCCTTTAACTGGGGTTTCAGGCGTCCCTACTTCCGGTAGGTGGTGTTCAGTAACTAAGGCCCCGTTAACTAACACCATACATGACGCTCAGAGCGGCGGTAAGTTCGGTCCTGAGTTAAAGTTTGCGGGATTCGATGGCGTTATCTTGGAGGATGCTGCGGAGGACCCTGTCTACCTGTGGGTGCATGACGGGAAGGTAGATATTAGGTGTGCGAGGCATTTATGGGGTAAGGACGTACACGCTACGACAGACCTTATCAAGGAAGAACTCAAAGCAGAGGTTGGTGACGAAGCTAAGAACATCAAGGTGTTAGCTATAGGTCCTGCCGGGGAGAATCTAGTAAGGATAGCGGCTTTACTGAACGACAAATCTAGAGCTGCTGGGAGAGGAGGTCACGGAGCTGTATGGGGTTCTAAGAAAATAAAAGCTATAGCGGCGTTAGGTCATGAGAAACCCAAGATCGCTAAACCCGAGCTCTTCAGAGAAGCAGTTATTGAAGCCATGGATAAGCATAAGAAGAGTCCGGTAACCTCGGAGGCACTGCCTAAGTATGGTACCGCGGTCTTGGTTAACATAATAAATAAAGCAGGGGTTTACCCAACACGCAATTTCCAGACAGGTTACTTCCCCACAGCTGAAAAGACTAGCGGTGAGGTAATAGCCGAGAAATACATGGATTGGGAGAAATACAAAGAGGAGATTTGTTGGGGTTGCCCAATAGGTTGTGCTAGGTATACTAGAGTCACTAAATCCCCGTTTAGCGGTGAGGGCGGAGGTCCTGAGTACGAGACTGTCTGGGCTTTCGGTGCTCAGACGGGGACTGATGATATAGAGGCTATAAGTAAGGCGAACTACCTGTGTAACGAGTTAGGTATAGACACGATATCGATGGGTCACACCATAGGCACGTTCATGGAGTTAGTTGAGAAGGGTAAGATACCGCTTGAGTATCTGAGAGGTCTCAACGCTAAGTGGGGCACGCCGGAAGCTATAGTAGAGTTGGTGTGGCGTACTGCTTATAGGTCTGGCATAGGTGATGACTTAGCTGAGGGTGCTTTAAGACTTGCTACCAAGTACGGAGCGCCTGAATTAGCTATGGTTGTTAGAGGGCAGGAACTACCTGCTTACGACCCGAGAGGGGTTCAAGGTCACGGGCTAGCTTACGCTACGAGTAATAGAGGAGGCTGCCACCTCAGGGCATACCTGATATCTCCCGAGATCTTAGGAGTCCCAGAGCTGGTTGACAGGTTCTCGACTAAGGGTAAGGCAGCGTTAGTGAAGCACTTCCAGGACGTCTTCGCAGTCATAGACTCACTCGTTCTCTGTAAGTTCAGCTCGTTCGCGATATGGGCTGACGACTACGCTAAATTACTGAGTGCCGTGACCGGAGCCGACTTTACAGGCAAAGACCTAGAGAAGATAGGTGAGAGAATATATAACGCTGAGAGAGCCTTTAACGTGCTCTCATTCGGTGACGGCAGAGCCTACGACACACTACCTAAGAGACTACTAGAAGAGCCCATGCCTGAAGGACCCAGCAAGGGGTACGTAGTCAAACTACATGAAATGCTTGACGAGTATTACAGCCTGAGAGGATGGATAGACGGACGCCCAACCAAGGCAAAACTAGAGGAACTAGACCTTAAATGGGTCGCGTACAGACTTGAGGAGGAGAAGCTCTTACCAGGCTGACCAACCTAGAAAAAGGCTAATTCAGTTTTTCAATTAAATTTATGCCTCATAAACATCATAAAACTTTCTCGAGGTACTAGCAGTATTAGGAAAGTATTGCTACGGCAAGACCTAGTAGAGCGAGTGTATAGCAGTACTTCCACAGGAATCTCACGCCTTGATCCGGTCTAAATCTGGGCATCGAGTTATCGATTACCGTGATGAGGGTTAGTACGACCACGTACTTAATCAACACTACGAGAGTGCTAGCGAGCCAGTTACCTGGTTCCGCAGGCCAGACACCACCCAAGAATAGCATAGCATATATTAACGGAAACACTATCTTCTCCAAAAATTTGAGGAAAAACCCCATAGCTAGCCTGGGTCCTCCTAACTCCGTGAACAGCCCCCAGTAAAGCTCTGTCTCGGCTTCAGGAAAATCAAAAGGTTTAATCATTAAAATAGCCATTAAGCTTAAGAAACCCGCTACCGATGAGATCGCCATAGCTATGGCTGAGGTGAGAGAAGCAGTCCATAATTGATGGGACACTGTGGAGGTTAGGTAAGTACTGAAGTGTGTGTTGAAGTACTTAGCCGCTAACATCACCGGAACTAAGTGTGTTGCTATGTATGCTGGATCCGCAGATATTAGGAGAACTAGGTATCTCCCGGAAGCAATGCTTGAATACGGGTTAGGCGCTGAGAGCGCTAGGTAAGCTAACGCGAAAGGAGCCAAGAGTATAACGTAAGCTATTATCAGGAAGTCGTAGGGTGCGTAGATAGGTGTTATGGCTAGCGGCGTAACCAGACTCAAGGAGATTAAACTACCTATCGCTAAAACAATTATTACGAGTGGCGAGTATTTTAAGCCGTACTTATTCACCACATCCTCTTTCGACAAGAGCTTCATGAAATCAGCTAAAGGCTGTAAAACCCCTGCAGGTCCTGTTCGTGTTGGACCTCTCCTAAACTGTATCCTTCCAGTTATTTTCCTTACATACCATTGCGTGAGTATAACCAATAGAATCATGGTTAGGAGTCCCGGGTATATCAGGGCTTGGAGAATAAGCGTTAGTAAGTTCACGATCACCACCTCATAACTAAGGATATGAAAGCTAGGATGGTTAACAGGATGAACGCATAGAAGTACCAGTCACTTACTAGAGCTTCTGAGGCTCTCTTTAATGAGGCTGAAGCCTGTTTCCAAGCCCGAGACAGTATCTCTACAACCAAATCTGTCACGGAAGGGAAGCTAACGTTATCAACTAACCAACCACCTAAGACGGGGTAGTACTTGACTTCATCAGATTTGTTTTCTACTGCTCTCCCGCCAAATCTCTGAAACATCTCGTAGAACACTAAATACACCACAAGTCCTAAAAGACTTGAAAACCCGACGAATACCACCAGGAAATCACTTGAACTTAACTCAACACCTAACATTACATCACCCCTCAAAAACTAGCTTAGCCCAGTGCTCGAATTCCTCAGATACTTTTTTCTTAACTTCAGAATCCTCAAACACGTCCGCGAAAAGCCAGTGAACGTACAGGGTCTTGCTGGCCTCGTCCACGTCAAGGACGACGGTACCCGGAGTGTTAGTTATGGAGTTAGCTACCATTACCACGGAATACTCATTCCTTAACTCGTAAGGCACTCTAACTATGGCTGGATTAAGTCGTGGTTTAGATGTCAGTATAGCTCTCACGACATTCCAGTGAGCTACGGCTTCCACGATAGTGAAATACTTGAAGATGTAAGCTACCAGAGAAGCAAACCTAACCACCGACAGCTTCCTGGTCTCGCTAATCAAGTCCTTCAAAAAAATCTGTGATACGATTAAAACTACTGCAGCACCTACCAAGAACTCAGTGAGAGAGAAGACCCCTGTATAGAGTAGGTATACGAGCAAGAGAATAAGCGCTGTTACGACTGTATTAACAGATCTCTTCATCAACTCTCACCTACCTCAAGCTTATTAAGGTTTTGAGTCCCGAAGAGTTCTGCCGCTTTTATCGAGATAGCCGCTAAGAACAACATGACCGCTAATCCTATGACTATCGCCGTCACTATGAGTACCTGAGGTATTGGGTCAACGGCTGATGACGCGAAATCTCTTAACTCAGCTTCTGTGGGGAAAGTAAAACCTTCTAAAATGCCTCCGAAAAAGACTGGTGGTTGGGTAGCTAAGACTCTATACCCTAGAAGAACTGCTAACATCTCGATGGCGTCGGAGTATATGGTGAGCATAATGAGTTTCTTAATCATGTGAGGCCTGCACACCATCCCGCAAAGACCTACGGCCGCAGTCCCTAAAATAGTGAAGAGTATGTAGTACCAGAGAAACTCCTCGATAGTCATTTCCTCTCCCCCTCAACAACAGAATCTAAAATCATGAGAGTTAGGGTAAATCCAGCGCTCACTGCTACAAACTCAAGCATGTTGAGGAACATTAGGGTTCCAGAGAATAGGAATGTTCCCCAGGGTAGGTGAATGAGGTAAGGAAACCCAGCCTCTGCGTAGGTTTTAGGTAGGTTCATGAAGATGTAACCGGTAAGACCCCCTAGCATACCTGCTAGTACTGAGGTAAGCCCTACGATAGCTATACCTAGTAAGGCTAGAGACCTAACAGATAGAAGACCCTCCTTACTCAGACCTAGCTCAGCAAGCTTACTACTGCCTATCGCGAGAATAATTATTAAAGGTCCTACCACGAAGATAGCGCCCCCCTGAAATCCACCGCCTGGTGTGAGGTGTCCGTGTATAGCGACCGAAGATGCCACGACCGCTATCAGCGGAGCTACTAACTTAGCCACTACTCGCGTTATGATAGTGGACTCCTCACGAGCTCTTACCAAGCCACGCCCTCCATCAAGCACGTAAAGAGCTCCCACAATAGCTAGGAAGAGGACAGTGGTTTCATAAAATGTGTCGATCCCCCTATGATCCCATAGCACGCTAGTGACTATTTCAGGCGAGGCACTAAATATGCTGGAATTCGGGTTCGGTATATTCGCGAGGAATTTTATAGCTAGCTGTGTATTCTCTGCTACTAATGGGCTGGTTAAACCTGATCTAACGATTATGAGAGTCATTAAGACGACTAAAGAACCGGTGATGAGGGCTGTTAAACCTAGCTTATTCCTCATATCTCTCACCCCTCCTCAACGCGTATATTAGGATAACTGAGTTAACCCCGAGTCCTATAGCTATGTAAGCTATGAGCAGGTCCGGGGCTAGGAATACGAGCAGGAGTAGGGCGAAGAACACAGACTCAACTCCGGATAGAATTATAGCTTTCAGTAAGTCTCTCTCTAGCATAGCGATTACTGAGGCGATTAAAGCTAGTGTAGCTCCCACAGCTCCCAGCAACAACGGTATGTGGATCATTTCTTATCAACCTCCGCAAGCTTATCTACTACGATAGGTTCCGGTCTTACCTCACCGGACTTATATGCAGCTCTCGCGAGAATATGGGTTCCTGCCGGAGAGATTAAGGCTATTACGGCAGCACTAACTAACGAGACTCCGGCAACATAAAACTTAAAGGTTGGCGGGGTGTCAAGCGATAGCGATATGAGCGCTATGCCTACTAGAGGATACACAGAACCCCCTATAGTTCCTACGGTAGCTGCATGTAGTCTTAGAAAGAAATTATTGAACTTGTTAATCCCTATAGCGGCTACGACATCTAAGATGCCGCCGAGCACGACTAGCAGGCAACCAAGCCAGAAGAGGATTATGTCGATCACTTCCTACCACCCTTAACCTTAATTAAATACTTAGCTACCGCGATGTCTAGTAGGAAAACCCATGAAGCCAGAGGTATCACTCCTATAGCTAGGTAGGGGTTCTCGTAGTATAGCGTAACGAGCATGAATATAACAACTAAGTCAACCACTAAGGTATCGAGGGCTAGCACTACGTCAGGTACTGTGGGCCCCCTAAATACTCTGTACGCGTAGAGAATCATGGCTGAGGAAAAGAGTATAAGAGCAATAGGTAACACGTAATCTAGCGCTTCAGGAGCTACCAAGCCCGCCACCCCCTAACTCAGCCTTTCCTTCCTCAGAAGCCTTAAACTTATCCTTAGTTATGGTTATCCTGACTTGAGCCCCTTCCGGAATTTTAGAAAGGTCTATCGGGTAGTAAATAGTGCTACTCTTATCCCTAGTGTATAGCTCGAAACCGGTTAAGTCCGTCATAGAGAGGGCGCTGAAGGGACAGTACTCAACACAGAGCCCGCAGAAAGTGCATTTATGAAGGTCTATTCTAGGAAATCTACTACGCTTATTTTGAGGCCAGTTACCCTCAACGAACACCATATCTATCGAGTTTGCCGGGCAGACCGCTTGACACATGCTGCAACCAGTACACTTACTCATATCAAGTACGTGCCTTCCTCTAGTATTCTCTAGCTTAAGGGGCGGTTGTGATTCAGGAACTAACCTCGTGTAAGGCTTTCTAAAGAGGTACTTGATAACCTTACCGATAGTGGCCGCGACCATTTTCAATCACCTATCTATGTCTGGTGGGCAAGGATCCAGAGACTTAACTATTACTGGGAAGTCAGCGATCGTCACTTCCTCATTCCTAACTATGTGTTTAAGAACCGTAGTAAGTAGTGGCAGAGAGACGCTCCTTAACCTAACCCTATAGGGTTTCCTACCACCTTGACCTGTGAAATGTACTACGTATTTGTCACCCACTCGTTCAGCTTTCATGACGCCCATACTAATCACGTGAATCATGTACTCCCCCCTCGCAGACTCAACTCTCGAGATCCCTACTCCAGCAGGGGCCGTGAGAGGGAGCTTAACCCTGTATGGGGCTCCGGGCTTAACTTCCTCTACTGACTGCCTTATTATGTTAAGGCTTTCGTGGATCTCTTTAAACCTGATCACAGACCTCTCGTAAGAGTCGCCATTCTCGCCTACAGGAACGTTAAACTTTACTTTATCGTAGTTCTCGTAGGGTACTGCCTTACGTATATCGTAAGGCATACCTCCAGCTCTCAGTGAGGGGCCCGTAACCCCTAATCTGATAGCGTCCTCCGCTTTCAGAACACCGACATTCTTAGTTCTTGCCTTGAAAACAGGGTTTCTCAGCAGAGCCTCCTCAATATCCTTTACTATGTCCTCCACTTTATTAGCTAAATCAAGAGTCTTATCTCTAAAGTCTCGAGGCACGTCCCACCTAACCCCTCCCGGAACTGAGAAACTATGGTATATCCTGTGCCCTGTCACCCTAGCAAACCACTTAAGTATTTCCTCCCTAGCAGCTATAGCCCAGTAACCGGTTGTTCTTAAGCCCACACCGCCTGACATGAAGTTTGCCCAGAATAGGTGTGATGCTATTCTGGAAAACTCAGCCATTATCATCCTTATATACTTAGCTTTCTCAGGTACCTCAACCTTGAATATCCTGTCCACGGCCTCAGCGTAAGCTACCTCTAAGTTATCTGGATCTTCTACGCAGAACCTATAACACATAACTATGTTCATTTCCCAAGTTCTATTCTCCATCATCTTCTCAAAGCCTCTAAAGAGGAAGCCGGGAATCAACTCAACATCAACTACTCTCTCCCCATCCAACCAGAGCTTAAAGCCTACGTTACCCGGAACACCAGGATGCTGAGGACCGAAGAATAACTCCACTTGCTTAGCGGTTTGCTCACCTACCATACTTATACCCTCCGTAATGTGTTTTAACCACCCATTCAGCCGTATCAACGTCTTTCCTTAGTGGTGGGGGCCCTTCCCAATTACCTTCAAGTATCCACTTACTCAGGTCTGGGTGACCCTCGAAAACTACACCCATCATCTCATGTACTTCTTTCTCGACGTAGAATGCTAGAGGATAGATATCATGCACACTACGTATTATAGGGTCTTTCCTCTTGACGTATGTCTTAACCCATTTCTGCTCCCCATTCTCGGGTTTCTCGACTATATAGTAGAGTTCTATGACTCCATGCATAGGTAAATCCACGGTGTTTATGTTGATGAAGAGTCTGAAACCGTCCTTCATGAGTTTGGTTAGGGCTTCCCTCAACCTCTCCTTATCCACGGTGGTCACACATATCTTCAGATCACCCAAGTACTCAATACATTCATCAAACCTGTCTTCAAAATAATAGTCAACTAACTCACTACTGCTCTTCAGCTTCTCCTCGTATTCTCTAGCCCATCTCCTCTCCTCTTCCTCCCAGTTCTTTATCTTCTCAAGCGCTTCCTTAACTAGGTCATCGCCTTTATCATCAACGGATCTCTCACCTATCCTTTCGTATATATCCGTGATTAAGCGTGTCCAGTCATCGGAGGAAGGCATGCAACCGGGAACCCAGCCCTCAACCTTAACGAACTCATCAAATCGTTTATATGTGGAGAATGAGTCCCAGTACAACCCTCCCGTAGCCGCGCAGTTGCATCCGGCGATCGAGTACTTAGGGTTGCTCATCTGCCTATACATGTTAAGAAATAGCTTAACGCTCTTCTTGGTTAAGTATCCCATAGCAGCGTAGAAGTCCGCCTGCCTAGGCGAGGGAACCGGCATGTAGCCGTACCTCTCCCAATCAAGAGGTGACATCACTAGCGGCGGGAACTCTACCGCGCCACAAGCCGAACAGTAATGGATCATCCATAAAGACTTAGAACGTGACCACCTAATCACCTTTTTTATGAGAGCTGACATAATCTCACCCACTACTCAGGAGCTTAACCACCTCATTAACGTACTCCATACGACCTGCTAAGAAAGAATTAGCTACCTTCTGAATCACCTCGTTCTCTACCGACGCGTAGGTAAGACCTAAAACTATCGTAGCGATCCCTAAAACCCCTACAAGAACACTCAAATACTTAGGAGATCTCATGACGCTCTCCCCAGGAGTTAAGTAGGTTGTCTGCACGACCTTTAAGAAACCTGCTAAAGCTAGCAGAGACCCTAACAACATCACAACTAGCGTAAGGGCATAGTGTATGGATCCACTACCCACTACCTCAGCTAGGACAAGTTCATAAAGCCTGAACTTAGCTTGGAAGAGTATCGTAGGAGGTATCCCCACGACAGCCACCGAAGCTATTAAGAATCCAAAGAATAGTGGCGGGTTCCCTCTAAAAGAACCACTCAAATCTTTAAGACGGCTCCGCCCACTTGAACGCACTAACCAGCCAGCACTCAGGAAAAGGGCGGGCTTGACTATCGCGTGCGCTAATACGTAAGCTAAAGCCGCCGTAATCCCCTCACTCCCTAAGGATAGGGCTAAGGAAATATACCCCACATCTAAAATAACACTATACGACACTATCTTCATGAGTTCATCAGAGTAGAGCATGCCGAAACCCCCAACAAGGATTGTTAGGAGCCCCAGCACGCTCAAGACGTAGGTAGCCTCAATAGTTAAACCACCTAACACAATATAATAGAGTCTAATCAAAACGTAAAAGGCGACGCCTTCAGATAAGGCAGCCATTAATGCAGCTATCGGGATCGGGGAACTTGAGTACGCGTCAGGTAACCAAAAATGTAGCGGTGTTACAGCAGCTTCAGCTATGAGTGACCATAAAGCGATATTAAGTATCCATTCCAGCGTGCTCCTAGGCTCCGCAACCCTCCCCATGCTCTCCATCAAGCCTGTGACCACCGCGCCTCCCTGACCTATGTTTAGTGACCCGATGGAGAAGTAGTAGAGGACTGAAGCCAAGAAGAAGAACATCCCTGCGGCGGCGCCAACCATTGCGTACTTAAACGATGCTCTGATAGAGTCTCTAGTCCTAAGCGAGGAAATCAAGACGTAGCTAGCTACTAAAGTGACCTCCATCATGACGAATAAATTAAATATATCACCAGTTAGTATGATCCCTAATAAACCTGATTCCAGTCCTAGAACGAAAGCGTAATAATATTCCCCATCATCTACAAAGAACTTAGATAGCGGGGTTATGATAGCGAACAGCGCGGCCGTCACTGAGGCCATGAACACGCCAGCATAATCAACCACATACGTAATACCTACAGGAGGGGGGAAACCGGAAAACGTGTAGGTAATTACTCGAGTGCCTTCCCATATGCTGACGAAAGTACTTAACACTAGAACGAAGACTATTAACTGTAAGAACGTGGTAAAAAACCTAGCTAAGTTCTTAGAGGGCTTTAAGAGTGATAAGAGGGGTATGGTGAAAGCTCCTAGAATCAGAAGATAAGGAGCCACAGCTATTGGTAATGCCTCGCCAGAGCCCTGCACTCACACACCCGATATATGTTTGAGATCTGGTTTTTAAGCATTAACAGAGAAAACGTTTTAACAGAGAAAATAGTCTAAGAACGCTAGGTAGGGTTTTTAGATTTTAGTAAGATGTAATTCAGGGTGTTAGTTTTGAGGATATATTCCGAAGAAGTAAGCATTAAGACGGAGAGAAAGTTTCAGGTAGTTAACATAACGAGCCATGTGGAGGAAGTCGTTCGTAGGAGTAGGGTTAATGAAGGGTTTTGCTTGATTTTCGTCCCGCACGCCACGGCGGCTTTAATCATAAACGAGTATGAGCCGAGGATAGTGAGTGATTACATCAAGTGGATTACGGAGGTCTTTAAACCCGGTGGTGGGTGGAGACATGATGAAATAGATGATAACGCACACGCGCACATAGCTTCAAGCGTCATAGGGACCAGTAGGTTCATCCCGATTAAAGGAGGCTCTCTGGTCAGGGGTACGTGGCAGGAAGTAATGTTGGTTGAGTTAGACGGTCCTAGAACAAGAAAAGTACTTATTCAGGTAATCGGTGAATGAGGAACAGCACCCTTTATTTTTACTACTTATCCATTAATTGAGTGGGTATGATGTCTTGACCGAGAATCTTGAGAGGTACTTGAGACAGTTGGAGATGCTTGGATTAGAAGGGCAGAGAAGACTACGTAAAGCTAGAGTCGTTGTTGCTGGCGTGGGGGGTTTAGGATCCGTGGTCTCCATGTATTTAGTTGCGGCCGGCGTTGGACGCGTGGTCTTGTTTGATAGCGGCACCCTAGAACTCAATAACCTTAACAGACAGATAATCTACACTGAAGAGGACTTAGGAACTTATAAAGTCGCCGCGGCAGTGAGGAGACTTAAGAAACTTAATAGTGATGTAGAGGTTGTCGGGTACTCGGAAGACGTTAGATCAAGTAGGTTTAGAGAGGAGGTAAGTAACGCGGATCTAATAATTGATTGCCTCGATAACTGGGTCTCCAGGATCGCGGTAGATAAGGTCTCGTGGGAGCTGAGAAAACCCTTAATACACGGGGGTATCTCAGAATTTTACGGACAAGTAACCACTGTGGTTCCTGGAATCACTAAATGTCTTAGGTGTATCTTAAACCTAGATGAGAGGAAGTTAAGCACTTCTTCGGAAAAACCCCCTCAAGTCATAGGACCCACCCCAGGTGTCGTAGGATCTATTGAGGCGGCTGAAGCAATAAAGTTAATTACTGGTGTAGGTGAGTTACTGACTAACAAGCTTTTAATAATAGATTTGAAGAGGCATGATTTCACGCTACTTAAGTTGAGCGTGAGCGATGAGTGCCAATGCTAAGGAGTAGCTGGAGGGGGTACGAGGTCGCTCTAAACCAGCCTGACCTAATCATTAAGATGCTCAGCATTCTCAGCTTATGGGGTCGGGAGAACCTTGGAAGGCTTGGTTGGTTTGTTTCGGACCCGCACTCATACGAGTGGTGGGGCGGTTTTAAAGACCCCTTCGAGATAGGTGTCTCGGCCATATTAGTGCAGCTCAGTAGGTGGGAAGCTGTTGACAAAGCTATTACCAGGCTGAGAGAGAATAAGTTGCTTGATCCTTATGTACTAGCTGAGGTACCGCAAAATGAGATTAAGGAATTGATTAAGGGCGTGGGGTTTCATGAGAGTAAATCAAGGACTTTGAAGGAGTTCTCGCTACTCATAGTTAGGAGGGGTGGGTGGGGGGCTTTCATTAACAGAGACTTAGACGAGGTTAGAAAAGACTTAATCAGGATTAAGGGGATTGGTTACGAAACAGCAGACACTATACTCTTGTTCGCCGGGAATAAGCTCGTGTTACCCCTGTCCAGGCTAGCCAGGCGCGTGCTGAGCAGGGTGGGCATTAACCTACCTGCGAGTTACGTGAGAGCTCAACAAATACTTGAGGAACTGATTCCCAGGGATCTCGGCTGTTATAAGCTATTTCACGCCGCCCTAGTATCTATCTCGAAAAAATACTGCAGAAGTAAGAAACCCTTATGTGCTAAATGCCCGTTACAAACTATTTGCGGTTTTCCTGCAAAACATCTTAAGACCTAACCTATTTTTGGGGCTTCAGAGAAACATAGGACCCCCTGAACTCTGGGAGAATTATCTCCCTATCTCTTAAGACTAGCTTGCCGTTAATGATGACGTGCCGCGGCCAGCCACACAGCTCAAGTCCTTCGAAGGGGGTCCAGTCAACCTTGTGGTGGAGTTTGCTTGCTGACACGCTGAAGCAGAGGTTAGGATCTACTAAGGCTATATCCGCGTCGGAGCCTACACTTAGAGATCCCTTACGTGGGTAAATACCTGCTATCCTGGCAGGATTCTTCGAAGTGATCTCCACGTACCTCTCCAAGGTTAAGAGACCTGTCTTCCTAACCCCTAAAGTGAAGACCAGCGGTAGCATGACCTCAAGGTTCGGTATCCCTCCCCAAGCATCCCAAACATTGACTTCCTTCTCAGCCTTAGTTGAGGGAGCGTTATCCGAGGCTACAGCATCAACAGAACCTGAGGCAAGGCCCCTCCACAGCGACCTCACGTCATCACGTCGCTTAAGTGTTGGAGCAAGCTTAAGATAATTACCTAGTTTTGAGGCATCCTCCTTAGTGAAGTAGAGGTGGTGCGGGGTTGTCTCCACCGTTAGGTAAACTCCGTTTAAACGTGATTTCATAATCTCCCGTAAGCCGTCAGCAGACGATAAGTGAGCTATGTGTATGCCGTGCTTGAGACCTAGGAATCCGACCACGTCAGCCACCCTCCTTATTGCCATGGCCTCAGCGATCGCTGGACGTGACTCATGGTAAGATATTGGGTCATTCATTCCGGAGTCCTTAAACTCCTTAGCAAGGTATTCTGTTATGATGTCGTCCTCAGCGTGAACTATGAGTACGCCTCCCCTACCAACCACTGATCTCACGACTTTAGTGAATCCTTCATCACTCTTGGGTCTGAAAGGCTTACATGTAAAGACCTTAAATAAGTTAACTCCTAAAGACTGGAGTAACTCTACTGAGGAAACGTTATCCTCGTTCATCATCCCGGCAATCACGCCGAAATTCACTAGAGAATCCCTCAGCCCTGCCTCATATTTGGCCTTGAAAGACGTCTCATCCTCAACATACATCCTCAGAGGCATATCGAAAAAAGTGGTCACGCCACCGTATAACGCAGCCTCACTACCAGTCCTGAAGTCCTCATGATGTAGGTATTGGGGGTCGTAAACATGTGCGTGTAAATCTATTCCTCCAGGTAAGGCAAGAAGTCCTCCACCCTCTAATACCTCATCGTACCCGCTTGAAGACACTACCTTCTTAATATCCACGATCCTGCCATCCTCAATCGTTAAGGAAGCTTCTACCAAGTTATTGTCTCCAGCAACCAGCTTGACGTTCTTTACTAACAACAAGTCAATCACCAGTTACCTCCAAGACGGGGTTTATCAGGGTTCCCTTCATCACGTCGAAGAGTCCTTGCTCAGTTATCCTAATCTCAGGTATTACCGGTAGGGGGAGTAAGGATATCGTCATGAACGCCGCATGGAAATTCATTCCTAAGTACTCACAAGCTTTCGTGAAGTTCTTGACGCTCACGTAAACCTCCTCGAACGACTTATCTGATATGAGACCCGCGATAGGTAACTCAACAACTCCTAAGACCCTATCGTTGAGGACTGCCACGAGACCTCCCCCAACTCTGGTCAATTCCTTGACTGCTAAGCACATCTCCTCAGGTGACTTACCTATGACTATCATGTTGTGGACGTCGTGAGCTATTGTTTGAGCCACGGCACCTCTAAGGATTCCTAACCCTTTAACTACTCCTAACCCTAGCTTACCTGTAGAGTGGTGTCTATCTATTACCGCAACGTATGAGTGATCGGTTGCTGGTGGTAGTGTTAGGTAGCCGTCTACTATCGAGAACTCGTCGGCTTCCGCCTTCGTTATGGCCTTACCTAAAATAGCTTTTATGGTTAAGTACTTAACACGACCTTGTTTCCTAGGAACCCTAATTCTAAAGTCTTCGGGGGTGAAGATCCTGCCCGTCTTTATAGTCTCGTAGAAATGCTTGGGGTACTCATAAGTCTTGGTAGTACCTAGGTAACGCCCTTCGCTAACCACTAGCTCCCCGTTAACTATTACCGCCTGCACCTGGAACGACCTGAAATCTTTCAGTAGTACTATGTCAGCTAATCTCCCGGGAGTGATTGAGCCTAACTCGCTAATACCTAGGTATTCAGCAGCGTTTATGGTGGCCATCTGAACAGAAGTTATGGGGTCTATCCCCAAAGAAACAGCCTTTCTTAAAATTCTGTTCATGTGTCCTGACTCAACTAACTCAGTAACCTCCAAGTCATCGCTTGAGAAACTCAAGTATCTAGTGTTTATCCTCATGTAGGTTAATATCTTAGATAACTCCTCCAAGTCTTTCCAAGCACTCCCCTCCCTCACTAGTACCCTCATGCCACTCCTCAACTTACTCAGTGCTTCATCCATGAACACTGACTCATGATCCCCTCTAATCCCTACGGCCGCGTAAGGAATTAACATGTCCTCAGGCAGTTGAGGTGCGTGACCGTCAACTATTTTCCCTGAAGTCAAGGTGAGAGAGATCTTCTCAAGCATCTCCTCGTCCCCGTTAATGACTGAGAGGAAGTCCATCACCTCCCCTAAACCAATCACTTCCTTATAGTTGAGGAGTTCTCTCACGTCATTAAGTGTTATCTCAGAACCCTTCGTCAGCCCTGACTTAATTGGCGGGACGCAGGAAGGTGCATAGAAGAATAGCCGTAACGGCGTGTACTTAGATTCCTCGATGAAAGCTTTAATACCCTCAACGCCTAACACGTTAGCTATTTCGTGAGGGTCTGCAGCGACCGTGGTCGTCCCGTTCATTAACGCTAACTTACCGAACTCAGTCACTCTCAGTAGCGATGACTCTATGTGTACGTGAGGGTCTATGAAGCCTGGCGTCACCACCTCACTGGAGGAAGCGTCGATTACTAAAGTGTTAGAGCCTCTGTACTTATCCGCGTCGAAGTAGCCCACCCTCACCACGTAGTTGCGCCACACAGCTATGTTAACCTTCTCTCTTATATCCCCTAATATTACGTCGACTAGGTTAGCGTTCCTAACTATAATGTCTGATTTCAACTCGCCTTTCGCAGCCAGAACAATACCCCTCAATTCCTTTAATGTGTATTCTCTCCTCAACGACTTACCTGACAACATAAATCAACACTTCTTAATTTTTAATGTAGCTTAATCAATTAATAAATATTAATAAACATACCGCTTTTAACATAGGTGATTATTTGGTGGACATATACGTTAGGGGTAGGTTTGTAATAACCATGAATAAAAGAAGAGAAGTTTTGAGAGATGGTTGTGTAGCTGTTGAGGACGGGGAGATAATAGCGGTAGGTAAGTGTTCAGAGCTTGACAAGGATTTTAAGGGTAGGGCTTCCGAGGAGATAAACGCTGATAAACATATCGTGATGCCCGGATTGATTAACACGCACGTACATTTAGTTCAAGGAATGCTTAAGGCTTGCGCTAACTACAGGAGGTTGATTCCTTGGCTTAAAGAACGTGTTTGGCCTCTTCAAGGGAACATGACGCGTGAGGAAGCACTTGCTTCAGCTACCTTAACCATGCTCGAGCTGATAAAGTCTGGGACAACGACCTTCTTAGAGACAGGCTTGGTTGGGAGGTACGGGCCTGACAACATAATAGAAACCATACTTAAGTCTGGGCTTAGAGCCGCTGTCGCAAGACATGTAATGGACATGAGTGGTTATGCGTTGGAGAAGGGGGCCCTGCACGAAGGTCTCATAGAGGACGGCGAGACCAGCATGGGGGATACCCTGAGACTATACAACAAATATCACGGGAGGGATGGGAGGATATACGTGTGGTTCGGTCCTAGAACACCGGGAGCTGTGAGCGTGGAGCTCTACAAGGAGATAGTTCGTGAAGCTGAGAGATTAGGAACCGGGATCACCATGCACTTAGCTGAGGTGAGGGAGGATGTGGAGTACACGATGAAGACATTCAGCATGAAACCCGTGGATTTCGTTAAGTGGTTAGGTCTCGTGGGGCCTAACGTAGTCCTAGTACATGTCGTGTGGGTTACTGATGAGGAAATAGAGACCTTAGCCAAAACCAAAACCAACGTGAGCCATAACCCGTCCAGCAACGGTAAGTTAGGCTCGGGGATAGCCAGAGTCTCAGACATGCTCCGAGCAGGCGTTAACGTGGCTTTAGGGACTGATGGCGGGCCGAGCAACGACAACTACGACTTAATAGAGGAGATGCACGTAGCCACCATACTCCAAAACGCGTATAAGGCGGACCCAGAAGCTCTGAGAGCTGAGGACGTTCTTGAGATGGCCACCGTAAGAGGTGCCGTGGCTTTAGGTCTTTCAGACAAGATAGGTTCTATTGAGGTAGGTAAGCGTGCAGACCTAATAACCATAAAATACTGGGACCCCAAACTCATGCCGATGAACGACCCTATATCACACGTAGTCTTCGCCGCGAACGGCTCACACGTCCAGGACGTCATAGTGGACGGGAAGATAATCATGAGGGATAGGAAAGTGATGACTCTAGACGAGGAGGAGGTCTTAAGAGAGGTGGAGTCAAGGTCTCACGAACTATTCAGTAGGACGGGCATATGCGTAGAACCCGACGTTAAGTATCCCCTGATATAGTTGACTGACCTCCTTCCAGCCCTAGAGAGAGCCCCCCGAGACACCCACAAACCACCATCACCACCAAGAGAGCACAGAATCTCATAAACCTCTCACACATCACGCCCTAAAGAACGAGACTTTCAGCCGTAAATCAAACAAAATATTTAGCTTTA
>CAZWSU010000025.1:0-19935 GCA_964636755.1 uncultured Desulfurococcaceae archaeon | reverse complement strand
AATTACTGCGGCTATCATGGCTCGCATGTTCTTCTTCTTTATTATGTTCTTACGATAAAGTTTGTTTACTATCATCCCGACCTCATTTTTTATTAGGTCTGAATTAGGGAGGTTTAACCTGTTTATTATTGAGTTCGTTAATTGTAGAGCTTTCACTAACTTCTTTTCCCTGCTGAGTACTCTGGAAAACTTGTTAAGCTCGTTTAATTTCCTCCCTTCATATGAGTGCTCGTCTATCGTTGTCGATAGACCGTAGTCATGGACCTTACTAGTCACTGGCTCGCTGCCTCTTACCCTACCTGTATCGCTAATTACTTCAAAGGATCTCCACTCAGGACCTACGTCAACTAGCCTTTCTTCTAATACCTCGCCTGTTTCGGTGCATATGTATTCTCCTCTGACCTCATCGTATATTATCGATGATTGAGGGCATGAAGACACATCAACCACCTCTTGCCGGCTTTACGTAGACTTCCTCAAGCTGGTTAAGGCTTAGAGTAGCGGTGAGCGGCTTGATCACGGCGTACGGCGAGCTTACGGGACCTATCACGTCAGTCACAATACCTAGTAGGTTCCCCCTACTATCAACTACTTTACTCCCGAGTTTAGGCGGTTTCTTACCGCTGATCTTGACGATGAGTTTTCCTGAAGGAGTTTTATGAAGGTAATACCCTAGTTTAATCAAGGGAGGTCCCTGAGCTAAGACTTTATACTATGTTCGGATTTAAAAGTAATAATTAATGTAATACCTTACTTTATTCGTGGGCTGTATTTTTATGTGTCTACGTAATACGTCAAAAAGCTGCTTAACGAATTAAACGAGTTTCTCGCTGATTTCTTTTAACTTGCTTGCTAAAGTTTTGATTAATTTGTGTTTGTTCCCCACCTCATTCTCTAACACAACAATTATTTTAAAACCGTGAGACTCGAACCATGTGCGCGGGTACCTGCCCTTCTCAATCCTGCACTCCCAGTTTAATTCAGTGCATGCTTTGAGGACTGCTTCTGGTTTTATCTTGGTCACGGCTAACGCCTTATTAACCCTCCTTCCCCGCCTCCTACTGAGATTAGCTAGCAGGTATTCAGGCCATATGACGTACTCCTTCACTTAAAGACACCGCAAGTAAGTCTTGCTTAACTCTTGAGACAGAGTTGTGAGTTTCTTCAGCATCATCACTCTTTAATTAAAACTGCGTTAACAGTTCCGTCCTGACCAGGTCTTGATGTTACTTTAGCTAAGCCGAGCTCTGTCTCTATTATCGTGCCTTTAGTAATTACTGAGAGTCTAGCTAATTCTCTGTTAGCTGGGGTCTCAACAACCTTGATTATTTTCACCTTCTTAACCGTGCTAGTTGAAGGGTCTGCCACGTTAGCGTATAAAGCTTTCTTACAACGTACTTTTAGGTTTCCTCCCCTCACCCGCAAAGTATCTATCTCCTCCTTGTCGCTAACCGTGGTCATCGTGGGGAATCTCCCTAACTCGTATTTTCTATTCATTCTGTGCGGTCTTCTCCTACCCCCACTCACTTTCCTGAAGTCATTTCCCTGGTATATGCCCACGTAACGCCACCCTATGTCACGACTAAGACTATCATCTAGTAAAGGTTAATAAGCGCTATTCTAGAACACAAATTTTAACTCATAATACAATTAGTTTTGTTTGGAGGGAGATCGACGAGTTGATGTTATCTCTTGCTAAGCTAGCCAGGGACTTAAGTCGGAGATTTAGGTTTGTTTCTAGACCTCTAGGTAAGTTAATTTACGACTTCTACGAGAACTGGCTATACACTCAGATTTCCGAGGGTCCTATACCTAAACACATAGCTATAATCCCGGACGGGAATAGGAGGTGGGCTAGGAGTCAAGGTTTTGACGTGAACGTAGGTCACGAAGTTGGTTATGAAAGACTTGAGGAAGTTCTTAAATGGCTTTGGGAGCTAGGGGTTAAGGTAGTGACTGTTTACGCTATGTCTTACGAGAACTGTATTAAGAGGTCTGAAGAGGAGAAGACCCACCTATTTAATTTGATGAAAAAGGGGATAGATAGGTTCATCAGTGAGCGAGTACTTGAGAAACATAAGGTGCGTGTGAGGTTTCTAGGTAGATTAGACATAATACCGGAAGACCTGAGGTCTAAGATAAGTAGAATCGAGGAATTAAGTAGTCAGAATAGCGAGAAATTCCTTAACGTAGCTCTCTGCTACGGCGGTAGGCAGGAGATAGTGGATGCGGTGAAGGTATTAGCAGAGGACGTGAGAGAGGGCAGAGTGCGTGTAGATGAGATAAGTGAGGAGCTTTTCATGAAGTATCTTCCAGGCACGTCGCATTTCCCCACGTCAAGTTTGTCAGAGCCTGATTTAGTGATAAGGACCTCGGGCGAATTACGCATAAGTAACTTTCTCTTATGGCATATAGCTTACAGCGAGCTTTACTTCTGCGACGTTTTTTGGCCTGAATTCAGACGTATTGATTTATTGAGAGCTATCAGAGCTTATCAAAGAAGGCAGAGGAGGTTCGGAGCATAATAATTGAGTGTTCAGTCTCTCACGTATTCCAGAACATCTAGAAATACGGGAAGCGACTCCTTACCCAGCAAGGAGCTAACTGAAGGATTGGTACGGCCTTCATCACCCGTAACAACCTCTTTAACGTAAACTCCGCTCTCACACACTACTATTAACTCCATCAAGTTCTTGGAGAGCATTTTAGCAATTAGCTTATATATCACTCTTTCCCTCAGAACATCTTTCTTTCTCTTAAGTATTCTTTTAGGGGTTCTCTGAAGTATTACGACATTACTCAATTCACTCTCAAGTCTCTTAAGATCCTTTTCTTCAAGACCTTCAGGTACATAAGCGACCACCCTATACACCTTAGGTTTCCTAGCTCTCTTAACTTCCTCAAGCTCTCCCGAAGATGTGGTAGTAAGTATCTTTATCCTAACCCAATCGTCACGTAGTACTTCATTCACTTTCTCTAACTCAAAGCTCTTCTTGCGGGGATTAATTATTTCAATGATTAGGGGTCTCCCACTACCTAACATCCTCGCGTCGGAGTCTTCCCGTCCCGCTGCATGTATTAAGACACCATCACTCGAGAAAACACTCACTAATTTTTCCGCAACCCCCTCAACAGACGCTTTATACCTTAAACCACCGTTTTTAGAATACCACCATCTCTGAGATATGTTCCTGCCTAACTTGAGGTAATACCCTTTAAGAAATATTTGGGAGGACCTAACCTTAACTTCCTTCGTGTCTAGATTAAGAACTAGTAGGACGTCAGGTTCTTTAAAACCGGCTTCAACGCTGGTAATTAACTGGAGTCTCTTACCAACCTCTCTCTTGACTTCCCTCCTGATCGACTCCCAAGAATCTATGCTTAACGTGAACACAACTTCTCTCTCCCTCTCCTCATAGGTAGAATTCTTCTCCACGCCTACCAGCAACGACCTAAATTCTCTGTTCTTAAGAAGATTAAGGCACTTAACGGTCAACTCGTTTAATAACGCGTCGAGTTTATTACCGCAGATATAGCACTTCCTTAATTTAACAGGGCCTACGTAGTGTTGCACTAGATCCGAGATTGGGCTGCCCCCGTTTTCCGCGATCCTTACTAGGTCTTCCTTGCCTAACACGTCACTACTGCTACTCAGCCATTTATGTATGCTCATCGCCAGCAATACCTTGAGCGCTCTGCCTCTCTCAGGATTACTCAATCTTAACCCGTATTTAGCGAAAAGCCTCCCTAAACACCTGTCGCAGAGGGGGTAGTTAGATAGCGCTTTAAGCGCTTTATCGAGTAACTCATTGTTCAAGTGAGACATCTTTCAGCCCGAACCTCTTAAGTATGTCTTTCTTACTTCTCAGAGTCTTTATCATCTTTACTAAGGTCTCGTAATATTGTAGGAGTTCCTTCACGTCATTAGAGCTTACCCCAGCACCCCTAGCTATCCTGTTTATTCTACTCTTGTCTATTATCGTCGGATGGTCTAGCTCTTCGTACGTCATTGAATCCATTATATGCAACCATTTCTCCATGTTCTTCTCGGAAATCCGTAGTTTTTCGTCGTCGACGGGTATGGGCATGCTGAAGCCTGGAATCATCTGGAGTACCTTCCTCAGAGGCCCTAATCTCTTCAAAGACTTTATTTGAGCGTAGACGTCTCTTAAAGTCAGCTTCCCTGTGAGGATAGCTTTCTCAAGTCTTTTCTGAACTTCCTCGCTCTCTTCTAAGGCTTTAAACTTCTCTAAAAGGGTCTCCAGATCTCCGAGACCTAGTAGTCGAGCAACGAATTTCTTGGGGTTGAATGGTTCTATGTCTTCGAGTTTCTCCCCGTCGCCAATGAATTTTATTCTAGCCCCTGTTGCCGCGACCGCTGAGAGGGCTCCGCCACCTTTAGCTGTTCCATCAAGTTTCGTCACGAAGATAGAGCCTACAGGGGTTTTCTCGTGAAATCTCCTCGCTATGTCGTACGCTTTCTGACCTATGTACGCGTCAATAACTAACATGATCTCATCGGGTTTTAAAGCCTTAGCTAACTCCTCCATCTCGATAAGGAGACGTTCCTCCTCCCCGTAACCGTGTCTACCGGCCGTGTCAATTATGACCAGGCTACACCCTTCATTAATAGCTTTGCTTAAGCCACGCACACCTATCTCGACGGGGTTATCGCTATCCTTTTCACCGTAGAAGGGTACTTTGAGTCTCTCAGCTATCTGCTTCAGCTGGTCGTATGCTGCAGGTCTGTAGGTGTCCGTGGTTATTAAGCAGGGCTTATAGCCGAGTTTCTTATAATAGTATGCAAGTTTCCCCGCAGTAGTTGTTTTCCCGCTGCCTTGTATGCCAACCAACATCATGGTCCACGGGATCTTCTTAGGCAGTACGTCAACTACCTCACCGCCGAAGAACTTTACTAGGTTGTCATAGACTATCTTAACGAACCACTCACGCCTCAGGATGCCTGGCGGTGGCTCAGACTTTAGTGCTTGTTCTTTTATGTTCTTAGTTAACTCAATCACTAACTTTAGGTTTACGTCAGCCTTAATCAGTTCTTTCTGGAGCTCTTTTATAAACTCGTTAACACTTTCCTCGTAAGGTCCCTTACCTCTCACAAAATCTGAGATTAAGTCCTTTAGTCTTCCTAAGTAACTCATTAAGCTCCCTTTAGAACTCTCATGATCTTCCTCTTACCTAAAACGTTCCAGTACTCTACTTCAGCACCTACCGCTATCTTACTCCTTAATTCCTCTTCTTCAGGCATCTCCATCTCTATAGTATCGTAAGTCTCTAGATCCATGACTTGAACGCTGGCCCCCGTAACAGCTATGACGTGACCAGTTCTTTTATCGATTATCGGGACCTCAACCCTCTGATCTACCGGGGCTACCAAGGTTTTCTTAACTCCGGAGAATATGCTCACGGCGACCACATGTGCTTTAGCACTCCCATGCTTGCCTGTCTTAGCCTTACTTATCTCAACTATCCTGCAAGGCTCCCCATCTATTACTATGAAGCTACCCTCACGCAACTCCCCTAACTCAGCGTATGTTGTACTCATTACCACAGCACCTTAACTAATCCTAAACAAACCTAATATATTTTAACGTCTTTTGTCTTGGAGGGCGTGCGTTCCTAACACGTTAAAAAGCTTATAAGCTCCACACCTAAGAATTGATTGGCGCCGCGGTAGTATAGCCCGGCCTAGTATGCGGGCCTGTCGAGTGCCCCTAGGAGATAGGGGCATGTGTGGAAAGCCCGTGACCCGGGTTCAAAGCCCGGCCGCGGCGCCAATCATTAAGTGAGGATTCCCTGTATATCGTACAGATTGCTTAGGAGAGGAAAAATATAAGTGGTACTTAGGTTTAGTTTTTAGGTTGGGTGATGAGTCCTGGTACGGGAGGAAGATCTGAGGAATATGACTTTTAGTGAGTGGTTTGACTGGGTTTTGAGGGAAGCGGAGCTTTATGATTATGGGAGGTACCCTGTTAAGGGTTTCGGTGTGTGGATGCCTTACGGCTTCAAACTCAGGAAACACGTCATTGACTTAATGCGCACGCTTCTTGATTCTACAGGACACGAGGAGATATTGTTGCCTCTCTTAATACCTGAGGACCTCCTCGCTAAGGAGTCAGAGCACGTGAAAGGATTTGAAGACCAGGTTTTCTGGGTTACTCACGGCGGTTTAGACCCTCTGGAGGTCAAGCTCGCTCTAAGACCTACTAGCGAGACTTCCTTAACCTACATGGAGTCCTTCTGGATTAAGAGTTACAAGCAGTTACCTAAGAAGTATTACCAGGTAGTCAGCATTTTCAGGTATGAGACGAAAGCTACTAGAGCTATGCTACGTGTTAGGGAGGTCAGCACTTTTAAGGAAGCGCATACAGTTCACGAAGACTTCAAAGACTCAGAGAGGCAGGTTTCTGAGGCTGTTGAGATTTACAGTAAGTTCTTTGATTTGCTAGGTATTCCTTATGTAGTGTCGAGAAGGCCTGACTGGGATAAGTTCCCCGGAGCTTTATACACGATAGCTTTCGATACTTTGATGCCTGACGGGAGAGCGCTTCAGATAGGTACCGTACACAATCTAGGACAGAACTTCACTAAAGTTTTCGAGGTTAAGATTCAGAAAAGAGATGAGTCAATTGATTACGCGTGGCAGACTTCCTACGGGATTTCCGAGAGGGTCATAGCTACCGTTATAAGCACGCACGGCGACGAGAAAGGTCTAGTATTGCCTTTCAAGATAGCCCCCACCCAAGTAGTCGTGGTTCCTATACCGGCTGGTAGCGACGAGGAAAAGAAGAAGGTGTTTCTTGAAGCGGGGAGATTGAGTAAGCGTCTCGAGAACGAAGGTTTCAGAGCTTACGCAGATCTAGACGAGGAGAAAACACCGAGTGAGAAGTTCGCGTATTGGGAGCTTAAGGGAGTTCCTCTAAGGATAGACTTAGGCCCCAGAGAACTTAGTGAGGGCAAGGCCACGGTATTTAGGAGGGATACTTTGAGTAGGTTGAAGGTTCCTATGAATGAACTCCCCGAGGTTCTCAGGAGGTTGGGTGAAGAAATAGACGTCAACTTAAGTAGGAGGGCTTGGGAAGTATTCAGGAGCCGCGCGGCTGAGGTAAGCGATTTAAGAGCTTTAGAAGAAGCTCTTAAAGAAAGAAAATGCTTGGTTGAGATTCCGTGGTGTGGGTCGAAGGGATGTGTTGACTACGTGACGGGTAAGTACGGTCTAGAAGCTTTGGGAACCCCCCTTAAGGTAAGAGATGATGTGAGGAATAGGGAGTTGAGGTGCCCTGTCTGCGGTGGGAGAGCCGTAACCCACATGAGGTATGCTAGAAAATACTAGTAGCTGGGAATTTTAGGTGATTTCCCGCTTACCAGGACGTGAAGGAAGATTTGCTGGGTAGTCAACTCATCCTGCTTATGACTTCTCCACGTCCAATGCGTGAGCGTCATCAAAACTGCTGCATCAGTCAACGTTAACGATTTATAAGGTCTTGAATCAATAGCTATAGGTGTTTGGTTTGCCGAAGAAGCGTGAGAGTAGGGGGAGGCGTAAGGGTAGTAAGGGTTCTGTAGAATTAATTCACTGCGATCAGTGCGGTAGGCTGGTTCCTGAAGACAAGGCTGTCTGCGTTACTAGGTGGTATTCTCCTGTCGACCCGCAACTAGCTGACGAGTTGGAGAAGAAGGGTGCTATAATAGCTAGGTACCCGGTAACTAAGTGTTACTGTGTTAGCTGTGCTGTGTTCTTGGGAATAATTAAGGTTAGGGCTGAGGAGGAGAGGAAGAGCACGAGAGTGCAGTGATGAGTGTCAAGCAAAACTTAAATTATCCGGTGCTCACAAAAATTAGTAGTGAGTGGGGTGCTATGGCGTGAAGATACCTAAGTCACTCAACACTTACTGCCCGAGGTGTAAGAAACATACGCAACACTCGATAACTATCTACAAGTCTGGTAAGAGGAGGTCTCTTGCTGAGGGTCAGAGAAGGTATGATAGGAAGAATAAGGGTTACGGGAGTAAGAGGAAGCCAGAGCAGAAGAGATTCGCTAAGACTACTAAGAAAGTTGTGCTCAAGCTTAAGTGTAGCGTGTGTGGCTACATTAGCCACAGGGAAGGCATTAGGTTGAAGAAGGCTGAGTTAGGTGAGGTGTTGAGTAGGGCATGAGCAGGAAGAAGAAAGTCTTAATACCTATGCCTAAGAGCAAGTTCCTCAAGATTAAGTGCCCCTCGTGTGGTAACGAGCAGATAGTTTTTGACCATGCCTCATTCCCCGTGAGATGTCTTATTTGTGGTGCGCAACTAATTCAGCCTACCGGAGCTAAGGCTAAGCTACTGGGCGAGGTAGTCAAGATACTTAGCTAGTGCTGAGGGTGTTTGTGTTGGTTAGGAAGAGACGGCCGATCCCGTCAGCCGGAGAACTAGTAATAGGGACCGTGAACAAGATCTTCGAGTACGGCGCTTACCTGAAGCTAGACGAGTATAACGGTATAGAAGCTTACTTGCCATGGTCTGAGGTGAGTTCTAAGTACGTTAAAGACATACATGAGGTTCTCAGAGAGAATCAGAAGGTAGTGGTTAAGGTAATAAGGGTCGATACTAGGAAGAACCAAATAGATGTCTCGCTTAAGAGGGTTACTGAGAGTGAACAGAGGAACAAGCTCATAGAGTTTAAGAGGTCGCAGAAAGCTGAGAAAATACTTGAGATGATAGCTCAGAGACTAGGTAAGTCTCTTGAGGAGGCTTATAGAGAGGTTGGGTGGAAGCTTGAGGACTACTTCGGCGACCTCATGACGGCCTTCGAAGAAATAGCTATTAGGGGCGAGGAACTCTTAACTGAGATTGAAATTCCTGAGGAATGGATCCCGGCAATAGTTGAGGAGGTCAAGAAGAGGATAAAGCCTAAGAGCGTGAAGATACGCGGCCTCATAACTCTGAGTACCACGGCGTCGGACGGGGTTGACAAGATCAAGGAGATTCTAGAGCTTCTCGCGTCCTCTGTTAAGGGCTCAGGGAATCTTTCTGTCAGGATCTATACGGTCGGCGCTCCCAGGTATGCTGTGGAGGTCCTGGCCGAGGACTATAAAATCGCTGAGAAAGCCTTAGCTGAGGCATTAAATAACGCTAGGAACGCGGCAAGTAAATATGGTATTGAGTTAGTGTTTGAAAGGGAGAGATCAAAGTGAGGTTTTTAATGAGGAGATGCGTTAACTGCGGTAGGTATACGTTGAAGGAAGTGTGTCCTGTGTGTGGATCACGGACCATCAGCCCGCATCCCCCCAGATTCTCCCCCGTGGATAAGTACGTTGGTTATAGAGTGTCTGTTAAGTACATGAGTAGCGAGAGTGGTTCGCCCGAAGAGTGATTAGAGCGGGGTTTCCTTTATCCCTACTAGGTAAGCTACGTAATTAGTTAGTGGGTGAAGCATCCCGGCTAGTAAAAGACCTGTAAGGAAGTCAGCAAAGCTTAATTCGTGATTGACGGCTAGGTCTATCCCTGAAGCCTTAATAAGTATTGAGGCACCGATAACGAAAGAGATTTGATCGAACGGTATGAAGGGCTGACCGGGCTTCATACTTAATCTCCTCTTAACGAACGAGTTGAGGAGGTCACCGCTCATAGCTCCGAGACCGGATAGGAATCCGTAAGTAACCCACTCATATGAACGCATATAGTGACCGTAGGCCAAGCCTATTAACGTGCCCGCTACAACGCCCGATATGAAACCCTCGATAGACTTATTGTCCCCGAACAATCTCCTGCCATCACGGAAATTTATTCCAAAATCTATTGGGTGGGGGTTTTTGAAGAGGTACCTACGGCATATCAGAGGTACTGCGTTAGACACCATCGCCGGTAAATACATCATCACTACCCTTAGCAGATGCTCAGCGAAGTCACTCAACACGTATACCCTTGAGAATAACCCCATGTTCACGCTTAAAAGATTAATCTAGTAGTTGCGCTGACGGCTCCCTGCCCTAAAAGGCGGAGTCTCTAACGAGGTGAGCGTTAAGGTTATATGTTTTGAGACCTTTGTTAATGAGGTGAGCGTAAGTCGGTATGAGGTCTGCAAGCAGTAACGTGGTAGCGATTTGTGATCCTAAATTGATGAGCATGTTTAGGAGTTTTAGCGAGTTAGTGGATCTCGATTACGCTGTTTTCGAATCATATGAGAGCCTGCGTGAGGCTAGTACTCTGCTCGCTGACGATGAGTGTCTTGAGCTAATTAAGAAAGACTACGATCTTAGCAAGGTTAGGGTGATGAGGGTCTCGGAAGATAATGTTTTGGTTAGTGTTCTTGAACTGGTTGGTGTGAGCAGGGTTGAGGCTCTCGTCGTAGGGGTTGATCCGGGTAACACGTTGATAAATTACGTGATATTCGCTAACAACGTTTTGCTGAGTTACGGTTCTGTTAAGAAGTTCTCAGAATTAGCTGAGGTACTGGACAAGATTAAGGGTTTACTACGCCCTGAGAAAGTGGTTGTTAAAGTTGGTGTGTCTCCGGCAGGGTTCTGGGAGTCTTTCATGCCTGAAGTTCTGAGAATAGCTGAGGAGGGTAGATACTCTCTTGTCTTAGTTGATGAGAGCAGTACTACTGACGCGTGTCCTACGACGTATATAGGAAGGAAGGATATTAAGAATCCTGACTTAAAAGCGTGTATTAACATAGCTTTCAGAGAGGGTTTGCTACGACTCACTTACTAGTCATCAACTTATAAATAGTGTTTATAATTAAGGCGCTTAATTCGTAGACCCTCTTCTCGCCGATTAAGTTTCTTAACTTGCTTTCTTCTAATTTACTTAGTGAGAGTTTGTCCACGCATTCTTTAACTATCTTAAGAGCTTTCTTCCTTCTTTGATTAAACAAGCATTTAATGAGTTTTTCAAGCGTCTCATCCTCTTCACGCCACATCCTATGCCTCCTCAGTAAGAGTAGCGCTGACCAAACTTTCGGTGGTGGGTAGAAAGAGGTTGGGCTTACGTAATCTATTATTTCAGGCTTCATGAAGTTTTGAACGAACACTGTCACGCGTCCGTAGGATTTACTGCCTGGCTCAGCGACAAGTCTTTCACCAACTTCTTTCTGCAGTGTTAGCAGTGCGTAAGGGATGTTTGACTTCACTATCGACGCTATCAGGGGTCCTGTGAGCGAGTACGGCGTATTCGATACTACGGCATCCACCCTTAAGACTTTACTGTCTAGTAGTTTGAGGCCGTCGCTCATTAAATATTCTACGTTAGGTTCTTCGCTGATTAGTTTGCTGCCGAACTCCAAGAACTTTATGTCTAGCTCCACAGCTATCAAGTACTTGACCGAGTCTTTAATGAATTTCGTTAGGAGTCCTGGACCAGCCCCTATCTCCACCGCTGACCTCACGTTAAGTCTTGAGAGGTTTTCCCTGAATAAGTAACCTAGCTTGCAGTCCACCATTACGTGTTGACTATACCTCTTAGTCAGGGGTAATTCTTTGATAACCTCTGCTGACACTTTCTTAAGCCAGGAGCATGGGTCGTCTCTTAAACACGTCATCTATCTAGACCATGTTAAGAAGTCTTTAAAACGCTAAATAATAGTTGAGAATGGTTTAGGTAGGGTGGTTTATGAGCGCAGTTACGTACACTCTGAAAGCTGGTGAGGTGGCGAGGGTCTCAGGTCCTGCCAGAATCGAGGTGGTTAATGGTAAGATCCTGCTGGTAGGCAGTGTTTATGGCGAGAAGAGCAATCTAGTAATTCATGAGTTGAGGAGTTACTCGCTTAAAGCTCTCGCCGAGACTGAGCTTAAGGTCTTCTTAGGTTCCGGAGGTTTTTTCAGTGTTGTCGACCCCTCTACTGAGGTTATTGATGACTGGTTACGTGTAGCTGAAGTAATCGTCGATGATTTCACACTATTTAAGAGTCTTAAGGTGGTCGTGATAGGGCCTCCCGAGTCCGGTAAAACTACCTTAGCCGCATTCATAGCTAACTACCTCAGGGACAGAGGGCTTAATTGCTGTATCTTGGAGGGCGATGTTGGTCAGGAAGATTTAGCGATACCCGCGACCGTAGCTTTAGCCGTGGTTAACAAGCCTTTCATATGGCAGAGAGAGCTAAGCTTTAGTGAGTTTAGGTTTATCGGCTGTATTAGCCCGAGAAACTGTGGTTCTAGGATAATAGCTTCAATGGTAGACTTAGTTAATCAGGCCTTGAGTAAGGGATGCGATGTTGTGGTGGTGAACACTGATGGGTGGGTTAGTGGGAGGGACGGGATCTCGTATAAGCTGGAATTACTTAGGTGGGTTAAGCCTACACACCTCGTAGTGCTTGACCAAGGCTTAAGCGATTTAATGAGTAACGCGTTTCGCGGGGCTGTTAAAGTGATTAGAGCTAGGCCACCTGCTCAACCCAGGGTTAGGAGTAGGGAGGAGAGACAGAGATTAAGAGCTGAGGCGTATAAGAGGTACTTCAATAACTCTTCAGTGAGGACACTGCGAGCTAGTGAGATAGGCTTGATCGGCGTGTCCCCGTTAAACTGTATGGGGGTACCGGTAAACAAGCTGTTAGAGGCGTTTCCAGAGCTCTCCACCATCGTGTCGCACATAGTGAGAGCTTGTAAAGACGATAGGGAACTTATCTTACTGGTTAATGAGTACCCACATACAGGCTTGCTGGACACTCTGAGAAACGAGATATACTCCAAATACTCAGCTAGGTTAGTTATCTCAAGCGTGGAAGACATGAAGAGATGCTTGGTGGGTGTCGTAGGAGAGAACATGAGTGAGGTTGCGGTAGGTTTAGTGGAAGACGTGAGGCTTGAGGAAAACGATATCATAATAAAATTAAGAACACCGTATAACGGCCCCATAAAAAGCTTGATTAGCGGTAATATTAGGTTAGACGAGGAATATAGGGAGGTTAGGAAGGGTGAGTAGTTTGTGGGGTTTGAAGGAGGTGGTTGATGAGGTAAGTGATCGCGGAGAGTTAATGGTGATTGAGGAGCAGTTAAGGAGTGAGTACGAGCCTACCAGGGCCTTGATTAAGGCTGAGGAACTCAACAAGACAGTGCTTTTTCAGGTTGCCAGCAAGCGTCCTGCGTGTGTGGGTAATTTAGTGGGATCGCGTCAAAGACTCTACCAGTTCCTGAGGGTGGGTGATGATGTGGAAGCTTATAAAAAGTTAATTAACGCTATGAGCGTTGAGAGAGAGTTTAGTGACTGGTTCACTGAGTACTCCTTCACCGAGTTCTACGGAATGTATGATGGGGGTTACCGTGAGTTACCAGCGATAAAGTTTTTCGAGAGAGACGGGGGTTATTATATAGATACCGCGGTATTAGTTGCTAAGACTCCGGAAATGGATTCCTACAACGCCTCGGTTCACAGGCTTATGCTGGTTGACGGAGGATTCGCGGTTAGGATAGTTCCGAGACATCTCTTCAGAATTTACGAGCAGAATAGGTTGAGGGGTGTTGAGACGCCTATCGCGATAGCTATCGGTGTTCACCCGATAGTCTTCATGGCCTCATCTATTTCACCGCCTTACGGCGTTTTCGAGTTCTCGCTTGCTGCAGCTTTAAACGGGGCTAAAGTACCTATCGTTAGGACGCCTAAGTATGGGTTGCCTGTTGTGGCGGGGACTTCAGTCGTTATAGAGGGGAGGATTACGTTAAACTTAGTTGATGAAGGGCCTTTTGTAGATCTCCTCAACCTGTATGACGCTGTCAGGAAACAACCTCTAATCAAGGTTGAGTCAATATATTTGCTTAAAGACACCCCCTTATTCCACGTGCTGCTTCCCGGCGGTAAAGAACACAAGATTTTCATGGGTTTCCCTAGGGAAGCCCTGATATGGGATTCTGTGAGAAAGGTTGTTCCTAAAGTAGTTAAGGTTAGGCTTACTGAGGGTGGGGGTCAGTGGTTACACGCCGTGATATCTGTTGAGAGGAATCATGAAGGGGATGGGAAGAACGCGGCCTTAGCTGCTTTCGCTGGACATCCAAGCTTGAAGCACGTCGTAATAGTTGATTCAGATATAGATCCTGATAATCTGGGCGACGTTGAATGGGCGATAGCGACCAGATTCCAAGCCTCTAGAGGACTCATAGTAATTAAGGGTAGTAGGGGTTCTACGCTAGATCCAAGCTCTGAAGACGGCTTAACGGATAAGGTAGCTATAATAGCTACCTACCCACTCGCTCAAAAGAGCGTTTTTGAGAAGCCTAAGATACCTGAAGGCTGATAGCGATGTATCTAACTAAGGAAGAGGAAGCAATACTTAACGGTGAGTTGGGTTACCCGTACGCATTAGCTATGAAGGTTGTTGTCGCTGTTGGGGATTCCTTAAAAGCTGAGAGGCTGATCCCCGTAGTGCACGCTCACGTTTCAGGCGTCTCATACTTCAACATAGGTGATGCAGGGCTTGAATTCATAGAATCTCTCGCAGGCAGTAATGCCGTATTCCGAGTTTTCACGACAGCTAATCCTTACGCAGCTATGATGAGTTCTTCGTATGGTAGCTTGCCTGACGATGTTGTGAGGAAGCAGTTGAAGATAATTAGCTACTTAAGAAGTATGGGTGCTCGCGCGTTTACGTGTGCTCCCTACTATGTTAGAAGACCTTCTTACGGGGAGCACCTGGCATGGGCTGAGTCTAACGCCGTTCTCTATACTAACTCACTTATTGGTGCTTGGAGTAATAGGGAGGGAGGACCTCTAGCCCTACTCGAAGGTCTTTTAGGAAAGACTTATGCTGCCGGCGTTCACTTGCGTGAAGGGCGCGAACCTAAATGCTTTGTGTCAGTTAAAAACTATGAAAGCAGTTTTCTTTATTCGTCAATGCTTGGTCTCAGGATAGGCGAGTTATGTCCTGACTCGATACCCTTCGTGGAAGGACTTAAGGGAATGCTTGAGGAGCATGCTCGTGCTTTCCTCGCATCATTTGGCTCTGTATCTAACGCCCCAATGGTTGTCCTCAATAAATTAACCCCTCACAGTCGGGAATTCTTAAAACACTTGGATATGGTGGAGAGGTTCTCCATAGACTTAAGTGATTTAAGGAGTACTCTATCAGATTTGAGGGACGCTCGCGAGGATGGGAAGGTTCTCTACTTCATCGGTTGTCCACACCTTTCATTAGAAGAGCTTACGAATATGTTGAGATACTTGCTAAGAGAGGGTAAGAAGAGCCTGGGTGGAGGGGAACTCTGGTTAGGCGTTAGCGATACGGTGAGTCTAGATGATGAGACTCTCAAGCACTTAAGTGAGAGGGGCGTTAAAATAGTTAAAGGTATGTGTCCTGTCACCACCAAGCTAAATTTGATGGGTATCAAGTATGTCGTCACCGATTCAGGGAAGGCTCTCCACTACATGCCGAAATTGGCTGGTGTTAAGGTAGTAATAAAGGATAGGGGGGAAGTACTTAAAGAATTTCTTCAGGATTGAAGATCACCCTCCGTAATGGATAGAGTGTAGTGACCTCTAGGGCTGCATCTAAAGTCTCGTTCTCTTAGGACAGGGTCTGCGAAAACATTTATTACGTTTTTGTTTTCTTGGTTGTTTGGTGATAGGGTTTGGGGTTTGGGTTTATGTTCGGGGTGTTATGATGCTTAGAGCCTCCGACGACTTAAGAAGCAGATCAAGAACAACCCGTTATGCGGTAGCACATACGTTAGCGCTTAATGCCTCCCGAGTAAGAACAATAGCCTCGAGTCTTCATGACCTGGCTAGCGGAGGGCTCCGGACGGTGAGGGATAGGGGTAATGAGCCGGAGACCCGACTCAGGATCGAACCGGCTAGAAGCTGGGATGTAATCCTTAAATCAATGAAGCACCCCGAGGAGAACCTTCATCCCTAGGGGAAGTCAGGTGAGTCAGGTAAAGATATATGAGGTATCTAGAGTTTACGGGTCTGACAATGTGTGTGGTGTGTTGAGGGTATCTGTTCGTCCTTTTTCATTCTTGGGTGATGTTGTGGTTGAGAGTGGGGAGGTTAGGGGGGTTGGAAGTGTTGCTCGTTCTGTGCTGGTCGTTCCTGCGTTGGTGGGTAGTACGGTAGGTCCTTACGTTCTTTACGCTCTAGGGAAGAGGGGCTTAGCTCCTAAAGCATTGATAACTAGGTCTATAGACCCTACCCTAGTTGCTGGTTGTGTGTTAGCTAACGTATCTCTTTACAGACTCGTAAGCAATGCTGTAGACTTTAACGAATTAAAGGCTTTGGAAGGGCTCGACGCGTGTGTTGAAGACAATAAACTCAGGGTAGGTTTACTTAGGTGAGTTATTTTGGGTTACTTCATAGTTTTTGAAGGTCTTGACGGTTCCGGTAAGACCACCATCTCTATGAGGATTGTTGAGGGCCTGACTAAGGAGGGTTTTAAGGCGTTGTATACGTATGAGCCGTATAGCGAGGACTTCATCAAATTAATTAATATGTATGGTAAGAGGTTGGGCGGGGTTATGGAAGCCTACCTTATGGCTGCTGACAGGTACAACCACGTTACATCCGTTATTATCCCTGCTCTGAGAGAGGGGGTGGTGGTTGTTAGTGATAGGTATTATTACTCCTCTATCGCTTATCAGGGAGCAAAGGGCGTGGAGATTGAGTGGATTAAGGTTTTAAATAAGTTCGCGCCGGAGCCTGACCTAACCATATACTTGGATGTAGAGCCTAGCATAGGGTTGCAGAGAAAGCAGTCCTCCACTACCAAAATAAAGTACTTAGAAGAAAGTGAGAGCTTCTTGCACAGGGTTAGAGCGATCTACAAAGAACTCGTAGCTAAGGGCTTAATGATTGAAGTAGACGCTTCAAACGATTTAGAAAACGTTGTGAGCTTGTGTGCTAGGATAATATGTGAGAAACTTAAGATGCTCTGCACTCACGTAAGTCTATGATTCAGTGTCTGAGGACTCGGTCTCATAGCTTATTGGAGAGTAAGTCTTACTGCAAACTTCTTGGAATATCTTATCGAATTCTGCGAGGAGTTTTTCTAACACGTCTTGAGTCAGTATTCCTTCAGTTAGTAGCTCACGGAAAGCTCTAGTATCTATTAATCTACATCCTGAGTCTCCTACCCTCACTAAGTCTACCTCGAGATCCACATAGCGAATTCTGCCAGTATACAATATCTCGACTGGAGTGTTGAAACTTACGTAAGCACCCTTAAACGCGCCCTTCTTATCGAAGTACTCGTGTTTAACGTGCCACGCCCCGGTCTTCACGGAAGTTAAGACCACGTCACCTATTTCTTTAGGTATGTTCAACCCGTCGTAAATTCCCTGAGTTTTTATTACGCGCCTGATTATTAGCGACGGTTCTTCGCTATCAGGTACCCCGTATATCAGTCCCTTCATGTAAATTACTCTACCTGATAGTTTCTTATGTTCTATTACCGCTTCTTTCTTCTCCCTCAACTCGTTTGAAAACCACTTAAAGACTAGCTCGTTTTCCTCTTCTCTAGGCACTTTAGCTGATAAGACGTCTAGGAGTCCTACGAGGATGTTATCCCTCGCGTCAAAGCTTTTGAAGAAGTGGTGTAGGAATATGGTGGGACACACGTTTTTCCTCACGTAATCTAGGAATATTTTAGAGTTGTACGTGAGTTCGTAGAACTTAGCTGACTCACCCTCATACACTATCTCCAGTAAAGGCGCTTTCTGAACCTTCCTTACCAGGTCTTCGTATTTTTTGGTGAGTTCCTCTAACTCACTCATTATGTCTACCAGGCTTGCCTCATCAGCGTTGCTTCTCCACCTTATGCTGAAGCCTTCCCGCAGGTATTTTGCTGATACATCAATCAATTCCGTGATTCTCTTCCTGTTCCTTATGAAGTGACTGAAGGTGATGTTAGAGCCTCTCCCTATTATAGCGTACTTACCCACCAACCTTATGTTCTCCGAGATCACTATCTTGCTGTCTTTATTCGTGATTAGTTTTATTGTTGTGGCGGGGATCTCCCTATCCTGCGTGCACTCCTTATAATCTACTAGAACCGCCTTACCCCACGGACTCAGAGCCACACACTCCCTACCCTCGTACCCCGTGATGCGGGTCTTAAACGTGGTGTAGAGACCTGTTAAAGGCTTAAACACTAGCATGTCAGGAATATTCATCTCCAGTATCTCCGAAACCTTACTCACCGCATCAGGGAACCCTATCAACATCACCTGCGATAAGTTATCATTTTCTGTCTTGACTGTCACGTCAGCAGGCACCCCCCTATTCTCACTTATCTTGAGTCTAGATGCTATAGACGGCGTTACGTCCACTAACTCTACTCCGTTCTCACTCAGTATCTTAGAGATCGCTGTTGAGTATATTCCTCTAACACGAGCTCTCAAAAACATCGAGTTAACTACCTCGATACCAGTTTTTCACGTCATTTTCTTACCGTGTTTTAGTCTTTTACTGTTGAAAGTACTGCTATGACGTTCCATATAGCTGTTCTAGCGTGCATTGGCATGTTAGGGTCTTGAGTCACCTCATCTAAAATGCTCACAGCGTTCGCGGCTCTGACGCCGGGTGTTAGTGAAGAATCCCTCAACATGTTTAGTGAGTTTATCGCGGCTCTCCTAATATTCCTCGGTATACTTGAATCATTAACTATCTTCTCAAGCATTAGCATAGCTTGCCTTATCCTAGCTTCATTTAAGGTTTGTTTCTCGGTCGTGCTCGACATACACGTCACCTCAGCCTAATAATCAAGAATCCTGAAACTAAATAAATGTGTTCAGTGCGAGAGGATGACGCATCCCTAACCAACGTTTCCTGGTATAGTGGGGATTTACGTGAAATTTAGGAAGACGTGAGATTCTTAGTAATTGTTTCTTGAAGTTCTTTAATCAGATGATTTAAGATTGGTCTTTGTTTTAGTATTGAGGTTAATAAGCTTTAATGGTTTTCAGGGACCGAAAAGCTTAAATAGAACCGTTTAATGATGAGTTAATGGGATCAAACATGTCGGCTCTTTACGGTATACCCGTAGTTATCCTTAAGGAGGGCACGCAGAGGACCTACGGTCGTGAGGCTTTAAGAAATAACATAATAGCTGCTAGGGCATTAGCTGAAATACTTAAGACTAGCTTAGGTCCTAGAGGTATGGATAAAATGTTGGTTGATTCTTTCGGTGACGTAACCGTAACTAATGACGGCGCGGCTATAGTTAAGGAGATGGAGATTCAACACCCTGCCGCTAAGTTACTTGTTGAGGTAGCTAAAGCTACTGACGCCGAAGTAGGTGACGGCACTACGTCAGCGGTTGTTCTTGCCGGTGAGTTACTGAGTAAGGCCGAGACATTGCTCGACCAGAACATACATCCAACGATAATAATTGAGGGTTATAAGAAAGCGGCTAATATGGCCCTTGAAATGCTTGACGAGCTTGGCGTGAAGATTCATGTGCACGACCTAGAAACACCGGAAGGTTTGGAAGCTTCTAAGCGTGAGTTAAGGAATGTGGTTTACTCGGTACTAGCTTCTAAGTATATAGCAACCCCGGACATCATAGACTACATGATAGACTTAAGTATTGAAGCCGCTTTGAGAGTGGCTGAGAAGAGGCCTGACGGGACTTACGACGTGAAGCTAGACAACGTTAAGATAGAGAAGAAGAAAGGGGCTTCATTAGCTGAGACGAAACTAATTAGCGGCATAGTGTTAGATAAGGAGGTTGTCCACCCGGGCATGCCTAGGAGAGTTGAGAAAGCTAGGATCGCCTTAATTGACGCGCCGCTAGAGATCGAGAAGCCTGACATAACAGCTAAGATAAACATAACTTCCCCGGACCAGATAAAGACGTTCTTAGATGAGGAGACCAGGGTTCTTAAGGATATGGTTGAGAAGATTGCTGCTACTGGTGCTAACGTCGTTATTTGTCAGAAGGGTATTGATGACGTCGCGCAACACTTCCTAGCGAAGAAAGGGATACTCGCTGTAAGGAGAGTTAAGAGATCAGACATGG
>CAZWSU010000024.1:0-24650 GCA_964636755.1 uncultured Desulfurococcaceae archaeon | reverse complement strand
GTTATCAGCACAAGCCTGATGACACTGATACCTTCAATATAAGAAGAAATATAAGCTTTACATCACCCAAAATTTCTCAAAACACCCAAGTACTCAAAAACTAACGATTAGTCTAAAGAATGTTTCAAGAACCTCAATTCTTTCTATATCCGTTTCCATTATTTCTAACTATCTCAAATTCTTCAGGACTTCCTCAGCATATTTTAATGCTCTGTCTATGAGTTCGGTGTAGTTTCCTAGGTATTTCCTAGGGTTAAGTGCTTCCATTATTTCTTCTCGGCTTAACATCTTGGATATTGTCTCATCCCTCATTAAGGCTTCTGCAAGGGTTTCGCCGGGCTTTAAGTTCCTCGATATGTTTGTGAGGATTTTGTGCGCTTCGTGTCTAGGAAGTCCTCTCTGAACTAGCTTGATCATGACCGCTTCAGTCATTATAACTCCCCTGCTTAGGTTAAGATTTCTCTCCATAGCTTCCCTATCTACACGGAGTATGCTCAGTAGTTTTAAGGTGTCTTCTAGGATTTGATCAATTACTAGGAAGGTGTGTGGTATTAGGATCCTCTCGCTACTACTGTTAGTTAAGTCTCGTTCGTGCATGAGGGGTATGTTCTCTAGAGCTGTGATGACCAAGGATCTGGCTATCTTGGCGAGGCCTGAGATTCTCTCTGAGGTGACTGGGTTTCTCTTGTGCGGCATCGTGCTACTACCTACCCTTGGCTCAGACTCGTAGAGCTCCCCTATCTCAGTCCTTGAGAGCTCCCTAACCTCTAGAGCGAATCTATCGAGTTGAGAAGCTAGTATAGCGAGGGAAGTCACTAACTCGGCGAAGCCGTCTCTAGGAGCTACCTGAGTTGTTATGGTGTGTGGGGTTAGTTTCAGGTATTCCGAGACCGTAGCCTCGACCTCAAGCCCCTTACCGAGCCAGCCAGCCATCGTTCCGACAGCCCCGGACACCTTAGATTTAACGACCCTATTACCGAGCTCGCAGAGCCTCTCGTAACTCCTGCTTAACTCGTAGACGTAGTTAGCGAACTTAAAACCTAGGGTTATGGGTATGGCGTGTTGTCCGTGGGTTCTCCCGACCATCAACACGTCCTTATACTCCCTGGATAGGTTAGTAAGTCGCTGAATCACTTCAGCGAGCTTGCGCTTGATAAGCGTTAGGGCCTCACGAATCGTTAAAGCCCAAGCAGTATCGACTATGTCGTAACTAGTAGCGCCTAAGTGCACGTAGCGCCCGCAATCACCACACCTCTCCCCCAGAATGAATGTCAGTGCAGCTATATCATGACCTAATTCAGCCTCCCTAGCGTACACCTCGTCGGCCGTAACACTTGACGCACACTCCTCAATCACCTTAACGCAATTCTCCGGCGCTAACCCAGCCCTAGCTAACCCAGCCATCAAGGCTTTCTCAACCAGCAGGTATTTCCTCACCATGCCCTCAACCGTGAAGAGCTCCCTCATCTCCTCAGAACCGTACCTCCAGTCAAGAGGACAGGCGGAACCCGAAGCTCCTAAAAGCATCGATCATCAACCCCTAAACATTTCACACACGCCTATATTAGTTGTTTAAAAGCAAATCATCGCTTATCCCAGTCATGAGGAACGGGATGGAGATAATTAGGAGGGCGGTGCAGCTAGTTAGCTTAGCTGAGTGTAGATCTCGACCCCGAGGTTAGTCGCTGATTCGAGCGCTTTCTCATCAACATACGGTGAGATCATCACGAGTCTCGGTTTAATCCCTGTGACTCTCTCATATAGTCTTCCTATTTTCCAAAACTCTAAGACATCTCCCCTAGATATGCTTGATTTCACCTCCACCAACGTGTGAATGCCGTTCCTCACTACCACGTCAACTTCCACTATGCTCGGATACCCGTAAACCTCGCCAGCTTCATCTCTAAACTCCCACTTCTCAACCCTTGCGACACCAAGGATCTTCTCAACAACACCCTTCATACCTTCTCTGAAAGCCCCCTCCGCTATGACACCCCACCTAGCTCCAAGAGCGTCAAGCTTTCTGCTGAATTCTAGATAAGCTTTGTTGAAGTCTTCTCTGAGTGCCTTAAGCTCTTTTTCTATGATTTCAAATCTTTTGTAAGCTTCTTCCCATCTCTTATTATTCTCTTCCCATCTTCTAGCATTCTCCTCCCATCTCTTATTATTTTCCTCCCACCTCCTATTGTTTTCTTCCCATCTTCTAGCGTTTTCCTCCCATCTCTTCAGGTTCTCTTCCCATCTCTTATTGTTCTCCTCCCATCTCTTACTATTTTCTTCCCATCTTTTCTCCTCTAATTCCACGTATTTGCTGAAGTCTTCCCTTAACTTCCTTAACTCACTAAGTATGGTATCTAATCCTAGGAGTCCTGCGACAGCGTATCTAAACTCCTCGTCTTCCTTAAGTAGTTTAAGTATTTTCTTCTTTAAAGAGGTAGCCGCGTCCAATCCACTTAACCCTTGATTATTAATACCTATCACTCAACTAATAAATAATTTTCCTTGTTAGGATGTTCGTTACCTCCTAATTTAAGAACTCTGTGTATTCTTAATGTGTGTTAGATTTATATATTTGGAGTGGGTTTGCAGTGCCTAGAGGCGTCCCTTGCAGGTGGAGGTGTAGGGTTCCCCCAAGTTTCACAGGTGTGGGGTGGCGTGAGGTTATTTACCTGCCTGTTAGAGGTGTTGAGGGCTTGGAGGTCACGGATTATGTTGAGGTTTATGATTACGAGGTTGAGGCTCTTAAGCTAATTCATGTTGATGGTCTAACAACTGATGAGGCCGCCGCTAGGTTAGGGATGTCTAAAGCGACTTTCTGGCGAGTTCTCGAGTCATGCAGGTTTAAGATCGCTCAAGCTTTGGTTGAGAGAAAGCCTCTTAAACTTGTTTCAAGTTCCTTGAGAGAAGACATTAATCAGAAACCAAAAAGTTTATAAGCTATGAAACATATTTCAGTTGGTGGGAAAATGGGTTGGTGGTGTGGACCGTACCCAGGACACGGCCCGTGGAGTCATTTACCACCCTACAAGAGGCCTGGCTGGTGGTTCAGGGGTAGATGTTATTGGTGGGCGCACCCATACACACCGTGGCTGAGCAAGGAGGATGAGGTAAGATACTTAGAAGAACTTAAGAAGTATATAACGGACGTAGTTCTTAAGGAAATCGATAAGAGACTCGAAGAATTGAGGAGTGGGAGTCAAGGTCCTTAAAATGATCTTAGGACTACCTATAATAAAAGCTGGCGAGAAATACTATCTCAGCCCGCACTTCGGGAGAGCACCCTACTTCGCTCTAGTAGAGATTAACGATAACGAGTATAAGGTTTTAGAAGTAATTAAGAATCCTCACGCAAAACATGAGCACGGGAGAGGAGCTGGTGTAATAGATCTGGTGACGTCACGCGGCGTAAACGCTCTAATAGTTCAGGGCATGGGATACAACGCCTTCACTAGATTGAAGGAGCGTGGCGTGAGGATATATTATACCCCGGAAACACTTGAGGGCTTAATAACTCTTGAGGAAGCTGTTAGGATGTTCGTGGAGGGAAAACTAGGGGAGGCTGTAGGACCGCGTGAATCACACAGCCGCCACAAAGGCTGGTGAGGCTTGAGCATCCCGACATCAAGTAAGTACCAGCTACTCCCGTACTACGCAACACACGCTAGTGACTTAATGATCGTCGCCGCATGCGACGGCGCCTCCTCAACAGGTTAGGTCGGTAACGAGGTCGCTAGGAAACTGACCAAGGCTTTCCCGGATAAGGTCAGGATGTGCTGCCTCTCGGCGGTGGGAGCCGGCAGCAAGACACACGTAGAGATCTTCAAGAAAGCTAAAGCAGTCGTAGCGATCAACGGATGTCAACTGATGTGTACTTAGAACGTGCTCAAGCAGAAGGGGGTAGAACCAACGCACGAAGTGGTGGTGGCTAAAGAAGGGTTAATAAACTGCCCTCACTAGACTTCAGCGATGAGGATGTGGCGAGGATAGCAGACAAAATAATTAAAGACTTTATCACACGCTCCTTCATTTAAGGTCTTGCTGTGAACTAGGGTAGCTTTTGTTCCCCAACCTTGATTTCTCTTATTTTTAAATGTTCTTAGCGTATTTTACGTGTGGTGTAAAATTATATGTCTGTGAGAGATCTACTTAAGATAATTGATGATATGCGTCATGAATTAGTTGACTTAACGAGAGAGTTCATTCAGGTTCCCACAGTTAACCCGCCTGGCGAGCGTTATGAGGAAATGGCTGATTTGATGGCTAGGAAGCTTAATGAGCTTGGTTTCTCCACGCAACTAGCTAAGGTTCCTGATAAAAAGTTGAGTGAGCTGGGGCTTGAGCTACCACGTGTTAACCTAGTAGGAGTTTTAAAAGGTTTGAGTAGTGAGCGTGTTTTATGTTATAACGGGCACTACGACGTTGTCCCGCCCGGTAGTGGATGGAGTGTTAATCCCTTCAGCGGCATTGTGATGAATGAGAGGATCTATGGGAGGGGCGCTGCCGACATGAAGGGAGCTAACGCAGCCATGATCATAGCTGTTAAGGCTCTGAGAGAGGCTGGCTTCAAGCTGGGAGGGGACTTGATTTACGTCGCGACACCTGACGAGGAGACAGGAGGTCATGCCGGCGCCGAGTACGTTGTTAAGGAAGGTTTAGTCAGGGGCGATGCCTGCATAATCGGCGAGCCTACGGAGGTCGATAAGATTGCGGTCGCTCATAAAGGTGCTTTATGGCTTGAGTTAATCGTTTACGGTAGAGCCGCTCACGGGAGCCTGCCTCACAGAGGGATTAACGCCGTGGAGAAGATGGCTAAGGTAATTGTCTCCTTCGAGAAGCTTAAAGCGGAACTAACCAAGCGGAAGACTAAAGCGCCGATGCCTGAAGAATCCAGAACGCCAACCATGATGATAGGAGGCGTTATTCAAGGAGGGGTTAAGATAAACGTGGTCCCAGATAAATGTGTTGTAACGATAGACAGACGCCTGATACCTGAGGAGAACGTTGAGCATGTGTTAAATGAGATTCAGGAATTCGTTAACGAACTAAAAAGGGAAGATCCAGAACTCCGCGCTGAAATCAAGGTTCTCGAGAAGGCGTCACCAGCATACACTCGCGAAGATGAGGAGATAGTTAAGACCGTGAGGAGCGCTATTAAGGAGGTCCTAGGCAGGGATGCAATCATCTCAGGTCTCACAGGATTCACTGACATGAGGTTTTTCAACGAAGTAATGCCAACGATACTTTACGGACCGGGGAGCATGTCTCAAGCACACGTAGCAGATGAGCACATACCGATAGATGATCTAGTTACTGGTGCTAAGGTCTACGCCCTAACAATACTGAAGTTCCTTGGCTATAAGGAATGAAAAGCATTCACCCATCAGAATAAAATTATTTTTTAGGTTCTTCCCTTCAGCAATTAAGTTATGGAGAACCGTGTTTCTCACGAGCAACGCTTAGTTCAGGAAGGGGGAGCTCTTGGTCTCGTAAACAATGATATCGATGAATGCGTAGATTTCACGTGACTTGAACGAAGCAAAAAATATTTATATACTTAAAACCAGGAAATATTATTGTTGGTGCCCGTTATGGCAACCTCCCATAAGAGGGAAAGATTAAGCATATTAATGGTGTTAATAACCCCTCTAGTCTTGATTTTGGGAGCGCCTCTAGTAATGAGTAAAGTTGAGCCTTTCGTGTTGGGTATGCCGTTCAATTTGTTCTGGCATATATTCTGGATGATTTTCGGTGCCTTTCTGCTCACTATTGCATACTTAATACGCACGCGGGAGTGAGTGGTTATGGAGATCATAGCTCTCATCATAATATTTGCTTGGCTCCTAATATCCACATTCGTTGGAGTTATGGCCGGACTACGTAGGAAGTTTAGTCTTGAAGAGTGGGCTGTAGCGTCGAGAGCGCTTAGTTTCGTCGTAGTATTCTTCACGTTAGCTGCCGAAATATATAGCGCGTTCACTTTCCTCGGCTTAGGAGGTTGGGCTTATAAGTACGGAGCCCCCATATATTATGCGTTAGCGTATTTCGTAACTGCGTACTCCACGGGTTTCGCGCTGTTCCCGTACCTCAACAGGCTCGGCAGGAAGTATAGGTACATAACACAAGCAGACTTCTTGATGGATAGATACGAGAGTAGGTTGCTAGGCATCCTTGCTTCAGTCTTGGGAGTTGCTCTACTACTGCCCTACATACAGCTTCAGATTCAGGGGACCGGAATAATAGTTCAAGTAGCTAGTTACGGCGCTATAGACCCGACAACAGCTGTGTTAATAGCGTACTTCTGCGTCATAGTGTTCCTCTTCATAGGCGGGTATAGAGGGCTTGCTTGGACCAACGTTTTGCAAGGGATTCTAATGTTTGTATCAGCGTTCTTAATGCTTGCCATACCCTTCATGGCGTTCGGAGGTATTGAACCAATGTTCAGGGAGATTATGAAGGTCAGCCCGCAACACCTCACGCTCCCTGGTGCTGCAGGAGTGCACGGATTCCCGTGGTACATGTCGACACTACTTCTAACAACGCTGGGGTTCTGGATGTTCCCGCACCTAACGTCAAGAATGTACTCAGCTAAGTCAGAACGTGACGGAATGCGTAGCTGCGCTTGGATGCCGTGGTATTCTCTCCTAGCGGTACCTATAGTTCTCGCAGGCTATACAGCACTACTACTATTTCCAAAACTCAGCAATCCGGACCTAGCCGTCATGACGAACGCGGTCAACTTCTTCCCGCCAGCAGTTGTCGGTATGATAGGAGCTGGGGGGTTAGCAGCAGCTGTCTCCACCGGCGGTAGCTTAATCCAAGCTTCAGCAGTTATGATCTCAAGGAATTGGATACAGAGAGGTTTCGGAAGAGGTTTAAGCGACTTGGCTACCGCATGGCTCGCGAGATTCATGACAATAGCTGTTAGCGTGATTTCCCTTATACTCGCATTATACGTCCCAACACTCCTCGTAAACCTGCTACTCATAGCGTATTCACTAGCTGTCCAGTTCTTCCCAGGAATAGTACTCGGTCTAACCTGGAAGAGAATAACCAAACACGGCGTAATCGCTGGACTAATCGTCGCAACCATAGTAGTAATACTGACCACGTGGGTATGGGTAAACCCATACCAGGTAAACGCCGGCATTTGGGGCCTCGCCTTCAACCTACTAACGGTCATATTAGTATCCTTAATAACTAAGCCCCCGTCTGATGAGACCTTAAAGAAATTCTTCTCATCTACTTAAGACATATTTTATTAAAATAAAAATACTCTCCTGACTTCCCTTAATCCCTGCTTACACCTATTCTCTGTGGGTAGGGATCCTCACGGTCAGGAATGTGTTGACCGTGTTAAGGGTTGCAGAAAGTATTTAAAAACTCTGATTATATTCTGTATGTGATGAGCGGAGGTGGGCCCGTAGCTCAGCTAGGCAGAGCGGCGGGCTCCAGTCCTCTACGGGTCTACGGACCGAAAGGGATGATAGGAGGGGCTTAGGCGAGACCCGTAGGTCGGGGGTTCAAGTCCCCCCGGGCCCACCACATAATCGAGAGAGGGCTCCTAAAACACGGGTTTCTTCTACCTCGACTCATAATTTCTCTTAGCGTCGATATCTCTTATCCAGTACTCTGTGAGTCTCTTACGTTTTAGTTCTCGTGCTTTCTTATTGAGGAACTTGTAGACTGTTGAGTGTTCCCTTCCTTGAACGAGCATCTCTATGGCTTCCCTAGCCAGGTAAGCTCCCTCATAATCCCCTATGATCGCTACTAAGTCGTCGTAAATGCTTACGTAAGTCCCGGTAAGTTGTTCTATGTTTGTTCTAACCCTACCCTCCTCACCTATGATCCTCGCTTTAACCCTGTATAGGTGGCTTTGCGAGTCCCCTACAACCTCTTTCAAGTTCATTATTATCAGTACCGCGTCCTCATCCAGCAACCTCAAAGCTCTTTCAGGACTGAAGCCCGCGTCAATAGCTTTAATGAAGTCTGAGGCCTTCAGCAACATGTCGACCGGGGTTTGAGGAGTTGCGGCTTCGATGACTACGTTGCTGTTCACACTGTCGACACTTACTATTGTTCGAGTCCTGTTCTCAAGTTCTCTCAGCGTTTTCCCGCCCTCACCTATTAACACGCCGAGTCTCTCAGGCCTTATCTTCAAGTATATTCTGGTCATGTTTTGAGGTGTTTTGCTCACTTCACCCACCGTTAAATCACCGATTAATATAAGGTTTGAGCCAGCTTAATACTCTAACTCGTTTATCTCCCCCGTAACGTACTGAAGAACCTTACTTAAGGGCGGGACACTCACCCCCATCTCATTGAAAAAACTTGTTATGTTCCTTAAGTCTCTCAGAAGCAGCTCGGCGGCATTTGGATGCGTTACGGGCACTGCCTGACTAACGTCTATTATGTAGTGTTTCCCATTCCACACCATCACGTTATACTCGCTTAAATCCCCGTGTATCAGCCCCGCTCTCAAGTAAGCCTTCCTAACGTCTTCCACGATCTCCCTGAAGATCATGGTGTATTCCTCTAAGGTTAGGTCAGCCTCCCTCAACAAAGGCGCTCTAACCCCGTTCTCCCCCACGAACTCCATCACCAGAACGTTCTCGTACTGACATATCGGTTCAGGGACTGAGACACCTGCCTTGTAAAACTCCGTGAAGTTATTGAATTCTTTCTTAGCCCAGAGTATAACCAGCTTCCTGGTAGACTTAGGAACGCTTTTATCGAATCTGTGATCACCCACTATGTACTTCATCATACCCTTCCTGAACTCCGCTGAGGAGGTCAGGTATATCTTGACGGCTAAGTCACGGCCTCCGGAACCCTTACCCCAATACACTCGTGATTCTTTACCAGCACTAACCACTCCTTTAAGACTATGTAAAACACCCCTCCTCATTAACTTAAGGATTGCTTGAACAGTCGCTTTATCGAAAACTTCCTCCACAGTCTCAAATAAATCCTTATCTACTATCCTAGGCTCCTTATCCCTAACCCTGAAAAAAGAGTCGATTTCCGAGTCCTCGATGTCCTCACGCGGTATTAAAACTCACCCACGCCCTCAACGAGTGATGGGTCTAGGAGACCCATCTCAATAAGCTTCTTCTTCTCGTCCCTCCCGTACTTATATAAGACGTCCCCCCTACTCTCGTCGAACTCCCACTTACCGACGAGGACCACGTCCTTAACGTTTATCCACACCTTATGCCTGAGCTTGCCAGGTATCCTCAGCTTCCGTTCCTTCCCGTCCATACACACAGCTTTCACGTAATTACCTCCCATAGGCTCCGTGACAACGCAGACTACCGTACCTTCCTCAGGGTTCGGGTACGGAGTCTCCGAGACCACGTCAGCTTTCTTCTTCCCCAACACATCACCTCTATATTTATAGCACGGAAATATTTAAGAAAATGACTTCTTCCAAGCCCTAAAGATCGAGACCCGATCGCGGGATTTATTCTCTCAGACGCTTAATGTATTTTAAGTCTTTATACGTTATTACCTGGATCCTCTCCCCAACACTTAAGTGTTTCGGGAAGCTTGCCTCGACTACCGCCCCGCTCACGCATGAAGCGGTCAACTTACCTTCCTCAAATTTAGTCACTTCACACTCATCTATCACGTAGTCTTCAGGGCTTAACTGTCTGAACCCTTCTTTAGTCAGGGATTTAAAGCTTGTTTTAACGGCCTCATCTCTGGTTAGATCCCTTAAAACAATCTTGTCTTTCTGAATATCTAGTACCTCCATTAAGGAATTCCTGTAAACTATTAACTCTCCGGGAATTAATTGCGGGATTCTTAAAACTATGGAGAGCTTGCCGTGCCTCTTACCCCCAATCACTCCGTGTAGCTTCCATGATTCCTTAATGAACCCTCCTAAGACTCCCTGTAAGTAGTTCGCGGCTTGACGAGCTGCTGAGACGTTGCTGAACTTCACGTCCACACCCTCCCTTAACTCCTCGTAGTCCGTTACGTTACTGCTGATACTCCTCACGCTACTTATTAACTTACCCACCCTCCTCCTCACAGCCTCTGAAGGCTTCCCAGCAAACCTTACCTGAAGTATTGCTTCGTAATCCCTAGTCTTGACGCTTAAGCATCTGGGGCACAACCTAGCCTCTATCCTGTAAGTGATTGTGAGAACCTGCTCCACAGGCTTGCCAGTGAAGGAAGACCTAACTAAAACCTCCGCTCGGTTATTGTTAGCGTTCGTGACCATTACCTGAACGTCTTTGAAGGACTCATGTGTTTTCCCCCTCTTCACCACGGTCTCCATTATGTAGTGACGTAACGCTTCTTCGTCATCGCCTGACGTAGGGAACCACGAACCACCGAAGTAAACGGACCCGCAGACAGGACACCTCACTAATACTACTTTGCTGGGTATCTTAGCTAACGTCCTCTCTTTCAGGAAGCAGTCCAGGCATAAGCCGTCGATGAGTGGTTCCTCATCACTTTCCCTCTTCCCGCACCTCAAGCAAAACCTCCCGGTAAAACTCATAGCTTAACCACCTGCGCGTAAGGCACGCCGCCCACCCTGAGTATCGCGTCAGGGTGTATCAGCCCCTCCTTGACCGCCCTGCTAACCGAGGCTTCCCCGGCTAACACTACTATGGGGGCGTTCCTCGCGTGATGCATCGCTTCCTCGAGGGTTGTTATGAAGCCCTTGAAAAACTCTTCATTAACGCTTAGTACTACGTCCCCCTCCCGGAATTCCTTACCTAGGAGTTCCTTATCGCATATAGCTACTACCTCACTGAAGTCTTGAGATATGTCTGCGGTTGTGTGTATCTTCACGTAGACTAGGTCTTGAGTCCCGGACCCTCCTCCAAGACCTCGAGACTCTTCCCCACTCAAGTCACTCGACGCCTCATAACATGCCTCACACAGGCTTTACTGGGGCTTCAGCGCCGCAGGCTAAGCACCTTATAATCCATACCTTACCTTGCTTCCTCAACTCAGTCTGGTATGAACCGCATGTCTTGCATATGACGTAGCTGTCTAGGAATCTCTTGAATAAAGTGTTGATGGTTTGGGATGAGACGCGGGAGTATATGGTGAATACTCCAGACTCGTCTACAGCGCCCCTAGCAGCCAACTCTTTTAGAAGGTACCTAGCACAGATTTTAGGTTCTCTTAAGATGACCTCACAGACAGTCTTGAAGTTCTTGATTTGGGTTTGGAGCCCTACGTGAACTATCTCCAACGGCGGTATGTCGAGGGTCGTTATCTGACTCCTCTTCTCCGGGAGCTTCTCGTACAGCTCCTTAAGTAATTCCTCGTAGGACGGTAACCCGCTCACTCCACACCACCATACATAATAAGCTGAAGAAAACTTTTAAGTTGAGCAAACACTGTTTTAGCGGTTGACGTCCTGAAATGAAGGTATACGTGGAGACTTACGGGTGTGCTCTAAACAACGCTGACGCAGCTTTAATGAAGAGTATTTTGATTAGTAGAGGGCATGAAGTAGTTCCATCTCTTGAAGAAGCTGAGGTAGTCATAGTAAACACCTGTACTGTGAGGTTAGATACTGAGCAGAGGATCTTGAAGAGATTACGTGAACTTAGGAAGTTCTTAAAAAACGGTGTTAGGCTTGTTGTCGCGGGTTGTATGGCGGCTGCGCAGCCTTACACGATAGCTAAGGCTGTTCCGGAGGCTTCCCTAGTGTCCCCACAGAATGTCACGCGAATTCACGAGGTCGTGGAGAGTTCTGGGAGATCCGTCTTGTTAGGCGGTGAGAGAGACACCGCGTTCCTCTGCCCGCTAGTAGAGGGTTACGTAGCGGCGGTGCCGATAGCTGAGGGGTGTTTAGGGGATTGTTCTTTCTGCATAACTAAGATAGCTAGGCGTAGGTTAAGGTCTTATAAGCTGGGGTTGGTGGTTAGAGCGGTTAGGGAAGCGGTCAGTAAGGGTGCTCTGGAGATAGACCTCACAGCTCAAGATACTGCGGCTTACGGAGTGGACTTAGGTGGCGTCAGACTTCATGACCTCCTCAAAACAATAACTGAGGAGGTAAGAGGTAACTACATGTTGAGGGTTGGGATGGCTAACCCGGATAACCTGATCCCAATACTTGATGAGTTCTTAGACGTCATGAAACACCCCAATATCTTCAAGTACGTGCACCTACCTCTGCAGTCAGGTAGTGATAAGGTCTTGAAGCTCATGAGGAGGAGGTACACGTATGACGACTTCAAGTCCCTGGTTTATGAGATTAGGAGGAAGATACCTGAGATTCAGCTAGCTACGGACGTGATAGTTGGGCATCCCGGCGAGGATGAAGAAGATTTTGAGTTAACTGTTAGAGCTCTTGAGGAGTTAATCCCTGATAAGGTACACATAGCTCAGTACACGATAAGACCTAGGACGGAGGCGGCCTCAATGAAGCAAATCTCTGACGCGGTTAAGAAGCGCCGAAGTACTGAGTTAGGCAAGGTTGTGGAGAAGGTAGGTTCAGCCCTGAATTCCGCGTACGTGGGTTCGAGAGCTTGGGTTGTCGTGACGAGAAGGTCTTTCAGGGGGTCTTCAATAGGCAGGACCGTTAATTATAAGCCGGTAGTCATCAACGGTTTGAAGGAGATCGGTATTAGCGGGTATGTTGAGATAACTCACCACACCTTCTACGACTTAAGAGGTTTCTGGGTCTCTGGTTCAGACCACATCAATCAGTGAGTTAAGTTACTCATACTCAGCGCTTCCTTCTCTCCTCATCTACTCTTTTCTTGAAGTATTCCTCCAGTTCCGAGTCACTCATCCTAGCATATTCACTGGCAAGGACTTTCCTAGCTTCCTTATTCTTCAGGAAGTAGTAGATGGAGTAACTACATACGGGAACTATCTTAAGACCCCTTACCTCAGCGTCTTTAATCGCTGCCTCAACTAGCTTAGCGCCGTAGCCTTTCCCCCTATGTTGTTCAGGAGTGTAAGTCTCAAGTAAGTATAGCTTGCCATTATCCTCCCTGAAGGAAAGCCACGCTTTAGAACCGTCATCAAACCTGATTAAGTAGACGTTACCTCTCCTCTCAACACTTACCTCCTCCATCGCGAACCTCCGATAACATTATCCAATAACCTTATTATACTTTACACCGCCCTAGAGAACATGTATCCAGAAGCAAACGTAGAGAGCCGCCGCCGGGATTTGCACGCGGGACCTCTGCCTTGCCAGGGCAGCGCTCCACCAGGCTGAGCTACGGCGGCGCCCAAACCCACTAATCTGTTTAGAACTAAGATATTTAAATTTAAGTAGTTCTGTTAGTTCAGTTGTCGTTCCTCACACGTAGTTCTAGATCCCTCGGCTTTCTAGTCTTGAGTTGCTGGTCGTATATGTCATTACGTCCATTATAGATTGAGATATTTAGCTTATGTATTTTACGTTTTATTCATTTTGGTTGTTTTGGTTTACAACATAATTGATTGCTTGTCGTTTCAACTTTAACGCTTATATTCTTAGGACCCTCATTACGGGTCGGTGTGTTGATTGAGTGTGGTGATTGGGAGGGTTGTTGATTTAGTTGGTGGTTGTTTGGTTAGGGTTAGTGTCGGCGGTTTCTTGAGGGATGTTGTGTTAGGTGATTCTCTGTGTGGTGAGGAGTTACTGAGTGTTATTAGGTCTGGTCGTGAGGTATTCCTTAAGTTGCTTGTTGACGGCTCCGGTGTTAAGGTTTTAGGGGTTGTTGGTATTGGCGGTGTTTCCCTTGAGGGTTTTCGGGTTGATGCTTCAAGACCTGAGTTATTCGCTAGGTATTCTTGGTTGTGGTTGAGGTTTCCGAGGTATTCTAAGGTTTTGAGGTTTCAGCACGCACTCTTGAAGAGCTTGAGGAGTATACTGGATTCTGAGGGTTTTGTAGAGCTCTTACCCCCTGTTCTTAACCTAGCAAGCGATCCTGGGTTGAGGGGTGCTAAGAAGATTGCTGTGAGTGTTTATGGGTCTAGGTACGAGCTGTGTTCGAGCACCATAATGTATAAGCAGTTGGCTGCCACAGCTCTCGGTAAGATGTACTTCGTGGCCAGGAACGTTAGGGAGGAGCCTGCAGAGAACGTCAGGACCGGCAGGCACTTAACGGAGTTCACTCAGCTAGATTTAGAGTGGGCTGGTGCTTCAATGAGCGAGGTCATCAGTCTCGGTGAGAAGCTTGTTTACGAGTCATGCTTAGAGGTTTCCGAGAGTGCTAGGGAGATTATAGAGGAGTTCAACCCAGAACTCAAGTGTTTTAAGCCCCCCTACGAGAAGATAACGTTTAGCGAGGCACTGAACATCGTTAGGGGGATGGGCTTGAAGGTCAGTGATTCCAGAGAGCTGCCTCAGGAAGCTGAGGAATTGCTTAGCGTTAGGTTGGGGAAGCCTTTCTGGCTGGTGAAGTTCCCCACCTCCGGCAGAGGCTTCTACTACATGCCTGACGAGGAAGAGCCCGGGAGGAACCAAGACTTCAACTTGATAATGCCGGGTGGTTACGGGGAGTTGATTGACGGTGGAGTGAGGGAGTATAGGTATGAGCGAGTGGTTAAGAGGCTTAAGGAGTTAGGTGAGGACTTAAGCAAGTATTCGTGGTTCTTAGAAGCTCTTAGGTTCGGGATAGCTCCCACGGCTGGGTTCGGGTTGGGGGTTGAGAGATATACTAGATATTTACTTAACCTCAAATATATATGGGAGGCGGTGCCGTTCCCTAAACCTCCCGGGGTGGTTAACGCGCCATGAGGAGTAGGAAGAGTAGGGTGAGTCTGGATTACCTAGATATACAGATAATAGATCTCCTAATTAAGAACGCTAGGCTGAAGTCTAGTGAGATAGCTAAGAGGCTTGGGAGACCCAGGACCACGATAGTTCAGAGGATTAAGAAGCTTGAGGAAGCAGGCATCATAAGATCGTACACCATCACGGTAAAACCCGACGTCCTAGGCTACAACTACTACGCTTACGTAGCCGTGAAGGTGAGGAAAGGTCTTACAGGCAAGCTAGACCAGTACGAACTAGCCAAGAAACTAGTTAACGAGTCCAGGAATAGCAATGACCTGCCTAGGATAGAGGAAGCAGCCATAGTTACCGGAGCTTACGACATAATATTGAGGGTGTGGATAAGAAGCTGGGAGGAATTATCAAGATACCTACTAAAATACCTACCCTCAATCGAGGAAATAGAATCAACAGAGACCTTCATGGTTTTGAGGAGGGTTCCCGACGATAGGTAACCAAAATTATACAAAACCAAACACACAAAAACCTTTATAAACCTTACTACAAAAAATAAGGTTAGCTCATTTACAGTAATCTACAATACAACAAAAAACAAGATTATATTCGGGGGGGATAGGCAATGGTAGGTCATAAAATAAACTTAAGAGAATTAAGGAGAGTGGCTCCAGGACTACTACCAGTACTTAACCTAATGTCTAGGATGACGTACGGCAAAGACCTAGAAACGATAGTGATAGAATCAAATAACGGAACCGCAGAAGAAATAATAACAACACTCTTATTTAAGATCTTCCAGAACGAAGAAATACCGAAATTATTAATGAGTAAAATCAAAAACTAACTTAGCTCCTTACAAAAGAGACCAATCATCCGGGTTTTCGTCACCGAGTATACCGAAATCTACCGTAGCTAGAGCTACGGTTAGTACCGCGGCCACCATTAACAGCTTCTTATTCTTATTCAGAGTCTCAAGAACCTCAACCAACTTAACAGCTGATTCAGGCTTCATGTATTTACTCACCAAGTAAACCAATTGTTTAAGTGAAAATCAACTTTACTGCATATTATACAAATCAATTTTATTACCCAAATATCTTATTAGAAAACCCAATATTAGATGTGGTGTAGGGATAAGTTAAGGGTAGGTAAGGGGAGTTCATGAAGCTAATAGAACCTGAATTCCTTGAAGCACTGTATAAAATAAGAACTGTCGGTAAGTATCAGATAGTTAAGGAACTAGCTGAGTTTTTAGGTGAGGACGTTAGGTCAGTGCTCTACAGGATAAACGTTTTACTAAAAGGGAAATACTTCTGGTTCTCAGTTGATTACTCCTTGAGCGAGTTAGGTCTGAAATTAGTGGTGATAATAACTAATAAAAACCTCCTCTTAGAGGAATCTACGGCTAAGTTCATGAAATTCGTTAAAGCAATAGCTTACGTTTTCCCAAATAAACACTTCTACTCACTCTACATGCCTGCTAACGCTCAAGAACTGCCACAACCTTTGAGAATAGGTGGTGAGACAGTTGTTATAGAGCTTCACGAGAGGTTAAGGAATAAAACCTCGTTCACTACTTACGGAATAGACTCAGCATTTTCCCCAGAGAAAGGGTTTAGTAAAGAATCATTTAATAAGTTAAGGAAAACTATTGAAGAAATATTCAGTAATCTAGACAAGGATCGATATGAAGGTGAAAAGAGAGCGGTCTTTGATGCTATAGACTTAGGTATCATAAAAGAGTTGGAGAAGAACGCTTTCGTTAAGCAAGCTGAGATAGCTAGAGCGCTAGGTATTTCTTTAGGTAAGCTTAGAAGACACGCGAATTTACACGTGCCTTACTTAATTAAGGGTATTAGGTTGATGAGTCTGCCGCTATATCCTGAGGCTCTAGGTACTTCGCTACTTGTATTGATTAAGTCTAAGAATATCGGTGTTGTTAAGAGGTTGTGTGAGGCTTTAGTGACTCATCCTACGGTAGTTTCTTGTGCTCACAGGAATGACTCTGGTTTAGGTATGGCTCAATTTGTTATTCCTTTCTCTATGGTCAGGTTTGTTGCTGAGTTTCTTGAGAAGGTTGGTGATGTATATGGTTTTGAGGTTTCTAGGGATATGATGTGGCTTTCTAATATAGAGTTTAGCAAGAGGTTTACTTTGCCTTATAAGCGTTGGGAGGAGTATGTTCCTAAGATGTCTTGGAATATTGATGAGTTGAGGAGGATCTTTAGTGGTTTCGAGTAGGTTGGTTAGGGATTGTGTTTCCGGTATTAGTTTTGACGCCGCTCACTATAGCTTGGTTGAGGGTGAGTTATTGTTGCACGGACATACTTTTAGTGTTGAGGTTTGTGTTGAGGGTTTCTTGAGTGGTTCGTGGGTTGTTGACTTCATTGAATTAAGGAGGCTTGTTGAGAAACTTGTTAAGGACCTGAACTACTCTTTCCTCGTTCCCGCCGGAGATGTCGAAAGAATACGTGTTGAAGCACCATTCAAGTATAGGCAGAAGGTCTTTAATTGCGACATGATCACAGCTGAGTGCTTAGGTGACTACTTATGTGGTGAGCTGAGGAAAACGTACGGTGAGGAGGATTTAAGAATCTTCGTTAGTGTCATGGAAGGTGTTGGTAATAAGGCTGTCATACGGTGTTGAATTATGTGCCGGGAATTTCAATTATTTGATGGATGTTTTAAAGATTTTCCTATATGGAAAGTTTACATGAACATGTTAAAACTTACATTTATTTCAGGTCTTACAATTATTTTAGCCCACGATCATAATATTTAGGAGTGGAGTTTCAATGATCTCAAGATCTTCAAGAGTAGATAAGGATGAGCTAATTTCTTACGTGCGGTCCTACTCCTTGAGGGTTATGCCTGGTCTCCTAAACATACTGAATAAGGTCTTCATCGCTAGGTTCGGCACCGATATGGTGGCTTTATTTCTGAACGATTCTAAGAAGGTTTATGAAACTCTACTTAGTTTGTACGGTAATGAGGATACCGTCACACTCATAATGAGTTACCTCTTGATTAAGCCTATGCTGATAAGGCTTGGGAGGCTGGACTTAGTAGACAAGGCTCTTACACTAGCTATGAAGAACCCTGAAGGGTTCAGGGAGATGTTAAGATCTCTCAACGTAGACTTATGAATTCCTAGTTTCTGGTGTTGCTGGTTGTCATTGTTTAGTAACTTGTTTCTTCGTGATGTTCTTCCCTAGCCTTATATTAGTTCGGACCCTACGAACATGGCTGTCACCACTAACACGAGTATTGATATGTACTTCAGTGACTTAACGGCATATCCTTCAATTGCTTTACTCATTATGATCGAGGTAATTCCTGTTAATATGAGTGATGAGACGTAGTATGCTGATTTAAGAGTGTTTATGCTTACTTGGCTTGCTGGGATCGGAACGCCCTTGATGTTCGCTCCTAAGGAAGTAACCAGTTTTAGCGTCACTATCGCTGAGAATGTGTAAGCGATTACAGAGAGAATTAAAACCAGCTTGTACTCAGATAGTCTACTCTTCCTGAGCTCAGTTAGCTTGATTAACTGCCTTAAGTACTTCTCACTCTGACTCAATACCTCCAGGTATCTGCCGCCGGACTTCATGGCTTGCGAGATCGAGGTAAAGACTAGCCTGACCTCCCTAGGTAGTTCATGAGCTACTATAGCCTCAGCTTTCAGAGGGTCTTCACCTATGGATACTAAGTGTGCGTAGATCTCGAGGTACTCGGAAGTCGGCGGACCCACAAACTCAGCGGTCTTCTTAAGGGAGTCGATTATTGGAACGCCCGCCATCACGTGAGACATGAAAACACTTACTAAATCCCCTAACTGATTCCTAATCTTCTCTACTCTCCCCAACTTCGGGTTAAGCCATAAATATACTGAGAGGCTTAAGCCGCTGATGATGAAGCCTGCGAGCAGATATGTTGTGTTACCTACTAACATGATGAGCGGGATCGTGTCAGAGACTAAGAGGCTTACCCCGATCTCCTGGTCTGGTACTATGTTGAGGGATCCTAAGAAAGCTAGGGTTGCTAAGGGTAGTAGGGTCGTGAATGTTACAAGGACTGCGAAGACCGTGATAACTCTCCTCACGTAACTCATATCATCACCTTGGAGATCGTAGCGTCTATTAAGACCATCGAAGTCAGAGAAGAAGCCGGCACTACCAAGTATGAAAGCACGAAAACAACTAGCTCAAAGGATATACCTCCTACAGGGTTTAAGACAAGCAATGCTCCTAACGACCCTATAATGACCGGGGTTAGGAGCGCGATCGCCAGGTATATCTCGAGCATAACGCTTAACTCACTAACCGCCCTCTCCACCTTAAGTGAGTACTTCTCTAAGTACTTGCTGGTGACCGCATTCATTATCTCCAGGGGCTCAGCACCTATCACCACCGAAGCTGAGAGACTCAACAAAACCTCTCTGAAGGTCGGTGAGGGCGTTATTCTCGCGACTTCCTCGAGAGCTTCGTTGACCGGGTAATTCAGCTTAATCAGCGAGGTTATCATCTCCAGTTCCACCTGGAAGTCCTTTAAAACCTCCCTGTAATTACGGTTTAGAACATCGAAAACCCTTGAGATGTTTTTCTCCGACGTAATCACTAAAGACATGAGGGACGTGAGCAGGGGGAACTTAGCCTCCATTACCGTGCCCCTACTCCTGTACTTGAGGATCACGTAGCTTAATGTGATCGCGTAACATAGTGGGAAGACAATGCCTAAGGAGATTAGGAGACTGAGGAGTACTGAGTGGAAAGTACTTGCTAGGATGAAGGTAGTTAACACAACGGCTAGGGTAAGCTTGGTAGAGGTCGCGGCGTATTCTTCGAGACTGCTTATCCCTGAACCCAGGACGTAGTCTCCTAGCTTCGGGTACCTATAGTATAGGGTGGTGAGCGGATCTACAAGCAATTTAGGTAGTGCATACAAGTAGTTAAAGACTTTTTCTCTCATCAAGCTCACGAATCACCAACTTATATGAATCTCCCAGAAATTCCTTAGCTTCGTTAAACGTTTTTATTGGATCTCTTCTGTAACGCCTCAAGATCGAGTGAAACTCGAATATGTCGACGTTCTTACTCGCGGCATAGCTTAAGGTGGTAGCCCTCATGACCAGGTCTCTGAGTAGATCCTCATACCTCGTGAGGATTAACTCAGATATTGATTTCAGTACATTGCTATCTCTCAGGTCAAGATACCATACATCCTCATCTTTAAACCACTTAGAAATTAGTTTGAAGGATATCAAGTCCTTCATCGCGTCATACCCCTCGACTTCATAGACGTAGGCGACTTTCCTAACCACACCGCTCGGTGTGGGGATCCTGAGTATATTGATGTATAGTTTGGCGGTCGCTATACTTGATTTAGGGACGTTCATGGGCGGTGACGTGAGTCTCCTTATTAAAGCCTCGATATTTTCTGCGTGAACCGTGGTGAGGCCTCCGTGGCCTGTGGAGACTCCTTGGAAGAACGCGTAGGCTTCCCTCGACCTTATCTCACCTAATATCAGGACGTCAGGCCTCTGCCTCATAGCAGACTCTATCTGCATTTGGAGCGTGACGTTCTGGACTTTCGGGTCGTTACTTAGTCTGGTGCTCATAGAGTCCCAGTTGTCGTGGAAGGGTAGGAAGATTTCCGGGGTGTCCTCAACACTTACTATCTTAGTTTCCGGCGGTAAGAACATTGCTAGAGCGTTGAGTAGTGTTGTCTTGCCGGATCCTGTAGGTCCATAAATAACTATCCCCTGCTTGTTCTCGACAACCATCCAGAGTAGTGCTGCCAGGCCGGAGTCTAGGACACCCCTCCTCAACAACTCGACCACTGTGAAGGGGGTTTCCCTAAACCTTCTGATTGAGAATGAGTGCCCCCTCCCGGACACGGTGTCTAAGACTATGTGGACTCTGTAGCCTTCAGGTCTTAACACCCCTTCCACTATGGGGTTAGCTATAGACGGTTCCTGACCTGACCTTACCGCGAGAACCCTGACCACCCTCTCTAGAGATTCCGTATTGGGTAAAACCACGTTAGTCTCAAGCCACTCGAACTCTCTGTGGAATACGTAAACAGGCAGCTCAACTCCGTTACACGTTATGTCTTCTACTTGCTGGTCTCTTATGAGGGGGTCTATAGGACCGTAACCTAGGAGGTCTCGGACGACGTAGTAAGCTACGTTGTATATCTCAGCGTCACTAACTCTGCTTGCTGGTGAGGAACCCCCGAATATTATGGCCGGTCTTGAGGAAAACTTTTTCTTAACGTAATCTTTCAATAAACCTACCACGACATCGTAAGCTTTACGGGAAAAACTCAGCGTAGATAGGTGCTTCATTAAGTTTAAGTCTCGGTAAACCCTGTAGGTGAAGTTGTTCAGGAGTGTTCTACCTACGTCACTGAGAACTGGCTCGTGAACACGGTACCTGAGCTTCTTATCAATTCCTTCAACTATGTCTACCCTGATCTCAGCTATTGAGGGGATCGTGTAGCTAGTCCTCAAAGATTCTTCACTAAGTTGCGTCACTTACGTCACGCACCACTACTTAATAGTTGAAAAAGCAAGTATATATTTCTTGTCTAGTGATAGCTTCCACTAACCCTAATCCTTAAGTCAGGGCCATCTCCTCAGGCTCGTTATCTATGGTTAAGGCGGGACTACGAAAGAGTACAGTGACTCCGTACCTCTTTGCGTAACTATCTTGACTATGTATAAATTCCCTTTAATTAATTCTTGCTCCGAGCTTATGATGACGCTTCCCACCTCACCAGGTTTTACTAGCGTGCTGTTGACTGAACCGCCCATTATTAAGTTACCGTTCACGTCAAGGACGTACCCAGAGCTGATATTTACTGTTACGCTACCCACATTCCTCACGTATACAGTTACTTTAGAGCTATTTGTTTTCACCTCCACCCTCACCGCCTCCACCTTGATTCTCTCATCTAGCGCTGATTGAGCGGTCGGGTTTCTGGACACGTAACCGCTGACCCAAACCCATAGCAGAACTCCTGCGGCCGTAGCTATCAGTATCAGGATTACTGTCGCTACGATTGGTGAGACGCCTGAACGCGTCTTCATTTCCAACACCACATAAAGATTACGCTTGAAAGGATTATATTCCTTACTACAAATTCCTCAACAGAGGTTTTGGAGTTTTTGACTTGGGTCGCTAATCCTCGCTCAGCATTCACTACTCGCCTCGCTATGGTCAAGTGCCTTTACTCGGGGTGGAGGAGCGTTATTTATTAGTGTGTGCGTAACATATGTATGGATTAAGGAGATGAGCGTGCCACGCTCAAGGAGCAGGCTTGGTATTAGTGAGTACGTGTCTGCCGTGATATTGGTTATCATAGTTTTAGGAGCTCTCGTCTTGATTTACGCTCACTTTAACGCTGTGATTTCATTGAGTGAGTCACTCTTTTCTAAGAGCTTGACCGAGTATAGTGTTAGAATGCATTCACTCATGGTAGTTACGGCGAGTTATATAGGTGGTGACGGCGTTTTACACGTGATAGTAGCTGCCGGTGAGTATCCTGTGGAGGTGTATAGTGTTTACGTTGACGACGTCTTGCTTGAGGGGTGTCCGGGCGAGGGCTTCAGGTCCTTAAGACCCTACGACGTCATCGAGATCGCTTGTAAACTCCCTCAGCCGCGAGAGGTAGTTAGGGTCAAGATCTCGTATAGTGGTGGTTTAGTTGAGGTCCTCGCATCCAAGATTTAAGCACGGCATTAGCTCCGTAGTAGGGGTGGCGGCGTTAATACTTATTTTCATCGCTATAATAGCTTTCCTCCTAACAACACTCTATAGGTTAGCGGACCTCACCCAAATGATGAGTGAGTCTTTAAGGGAGAGAGCTGAGAGCGAGTCCATAATCAGGGTGGTCCACGGTGTGTGGACACATGAGAATACCCTCATAACAATAAATATCACAAGCCGATATTCTCAAGCAATACTGATAACCGGGATTACGATAGTGTTCGAGGACGGCACCAAGCTAATCCTCTCTAAGTATAATACATCAAACAACGAATCATACGTAGTAATAACTAAACCAGACAACACGAAAACCAAGATAAATCTCCAGCTACCTATAGCATTAAGCCCCGGACACACAGTAGTCATAAAGATCTTTGACGGACACGTTAGAGACAAAAAGATATTGACAGTGACAATAACTTTAGCAAACCCCTCAACACTAACCACACTACATTTAAATCCTTCAACTCCTTAACGCTTCCCTAACTACCTCCGCTAACGTTTCAATACCTTCTCTTATCTGCTCTGCTGTTGGTTTCGTGTAGTTGAGTCTCATGGTGTCTGTCTCCCTCATGTCGTGGTAGAATGTCTTGCCCGGGACGTAGGCTACGCCGCGCTCAACCGCCTTAGGCAGTAGCTGTGAGGTGTCGACTCGGGCGTTGAGCTTCAGCCAGATGAACATCCCTCCCACAGGCTTAGTCCACCAGACCCCCTCAGGCATGCTCTCCTGGAGGGCATCAAGCATTATATCTCTCTTCAGCTTATAGAGGGTTTTAATACGTGGTAGGTTACGCTCCACTACACCCCTTCTCAGAGCTTCCATCACCACGTACTGAGTTAGTGACGGTGTGTGAAGGTCTATGGACTGCTTAGCTCTCTCAAGGACGTCGGCTAGTGGTTTAGGAGCTATTACGTGGCCGAGTCTCATACCTGGTGATAGGATCTTGCTGAAGGACCCCACGTACACGGTTCTCTCAGGAGCTAAATCCCTTATCGGCGTCGTGTCAACACCGTCCTCGAACACTAAGAGACCGTAGACATCATCCTCGACTATCAGGAAGTCGTACTCCTCTGCTAACTCGACCAAGCGTTTCTTCCTTCTCTTACTTAAGGTCACGCCAGCAGGGTTCTGAGCTACGGGTATCGTGTAGAGAAACTTAACACGTTTACCCTCACTGCGAAGCTCTCTCAATTTATCCTCCAGAACATCAACCAATATACCCTCGTCATCTACCGGAACTCCAACGAACCTCGGTTTCCTAATCCTTAAGACATTGAGTGCTGCCAGATAAGTCGGCTCCTCGACAACTACGTAGTCACCTGGATCCACGAAAACCCTTGAAAGAATATCTAGAGCTTGCTGAGAACCGACGGTAACCACCACTTCATCAGGCGAGGCTTTAACACCCCTAACCCTCCACAAGAACTCAACTAACTCCTTAACGTAGGGAGTCGCCCCCCTCGTAGGCCCGTACTGGAGAGCTGAGACCCCGAACTCCCTGAACGCGAACACCGTTATCTCAGCTAACTCCTCCAACGGAAATACCTGAGGGTCTGGAAGACCTCCAGCAAAGCTCACGATGTCACTCCGCTCAGTCAGCTTCAGCAACTCCCTTATCTCCGGGTCACGCATTAGATCCGTCTCCGAAGACAGGAACCTAGAGTAATCCATCACTCACCAACCCCTACCTCAAGCCCGTGACGCCGTCAATTCAATAATCCCAAACTTCATACATCACACTATAAGCCTATATCCGTAGGTAAGGCTTATAAGCATTGGGCTCCACAAGAATCAAAACATGCTTTTAAACTTACTCAACGAATATTCATACTAACGGATATTCCCTTAAGAGGTCTTTCGAAGTTTCGCTACGTTATCCTCACGTGGTATAGGGGGCCGTGTCTAAATTAACAGATTAACAAGTTTACAACTGAAAACCTCGCTCTTTAGGGCGAGGAGGGTCTCAGCACTATGTATTAAGATAAAGTTATGCTTAACCCACGTGTATCGCTGACTAAGTTAAACTAATAAATATACTATACTTGATGCAATCTCTGTTTATTTACAGCATTGCCGGTTTTTCATGTGTGAAGTTATAGTTGTTCATTGTAATGATATTATTCTTTATTCTTTCGTGATGCAATTAGATCATAGTAAATCTTTCATGATTTTATTAAAG
>CAZWSU010000023.1:0-2871 GCA_964636755.1 uncultured Desulfurococcaceae archaeon | reverse complement strand
GAGCCCGGCCCTAACATACCTAACTACGTCCTCACCAACCAAAACACCTAAATCACGAGATTCTAAGAAATACTCGTACTGCTCCCAGAAAGAATGAGCGGCAACGGGCTTCACAACACCTACAGAATAACCCGATCTCCTCAAGTACTCGGCGAGAGCTAGGGTGAAGAAAGTCTTCCCAGAATTGAATGGGAGCAAACCGGAAACAACTACTAAAACCACCGCAACGCCCCAGTAATAAATCTCTGGGAATAAAATTATAGTTTAGTTAAAAACGAAACCCTACATGGTTAAGAAGTATAGGATGGTTAGGAAAAACCCTATCAACACCTTATGAGCTATGAACGCGTACTCAACTAACTTCCTTTGTTTTTCTTCAGACTTACTCTCCACTATTTTCGAGATCTTGTCGTTTACTATAGTTCCCAGTAGGTTCATGGATGTCAGGATTTCGTGTGCTAGGTTACTCAATATGTTAGAAATCGCCTTGATCAGGTTGAGGAGCGTGTTTACTTGCCCTAATTTAAATGGGCTTAATCTTTCTAGGTAGTACTTATACATTTCACCACCAAATTATATTCACGACTAACAGATATATAAGCATTATAACTTAATGCCTTAAGTATAAGTAAATTCAGACATGTTTATACTTGAAGCCCCTTATTAAATTAGTTAAGCAGGAGACTTTCTCGTCGTAAAATAACTATAAGGTTAGAGACTCCTAGAATACTCAGCTATCAGAGGATCTGAGATCACGTAGTAGCCATCCCTCTTCTCCACGATACTGAGCTCCACGAGAGTCTCGATGAGTCTCGTGATCTGCGCGTTTTGTAGTGGTCTGCCGAGCCACGCCTCAACAGCTCTCTTTACGCCTGACCAGGTGCTTATATCCAGAGATATGCTTTCAGTATGTACGCGTAGTATCTAGATCTCTTGAAGACCTTATCTAACTCTTCCTTAACGAGCTTCGAAGCTTTCTCAGCAGTCTCATTTACTACCTCCGTGGTAGGGTTACGTGATTGAATTAATGAGTAACACCCTCGATACTTAGTAACACCACCGATACTCAAATATTTAATCATCGAGTGATTCACGGGATTAGGGGATCTCAACACTCAAGACTTACAGGTAAGTCAGTATCTCCTAAAACGACCCATCCCTCCTCATCCAGGTATGAGTTAATTGCTTTAAACACAACCCCCTTCCCGGACGCGTACCTCATCACGTGAGGTATGTCGGGGTCGCCTAAGCAATACGGTTTGAAGCTCTTCACGTTAGGTAGGGAAGCCATGAACACAACACACGATTTAAAAACGTTCGAGTATTCAGCTAAGGCATTGATCTGCCTCCTCCCCCTAATAGTCGGGCAGTCGGGGTATGACGCGAAGTCACCGCCAAGCCTCAACACAGCACTCTTCAACTCAACGAGTCTCGCACCATCTGCACACTCAAGGAAGTAGTCTATGACCTCACTACCTAACCTGAAGTTCCTCTTACGCAGAGAACACCCACTCAACCAAGGAATCAAGCCATGATTAAGTAAGTACTCAAAAACCCTGCTCTGAGTTAAGGTGTCTAGTATGGCGTAACCCTCAATATCCCTGACCGCAACCAACCTGTAATTAAGTCTTGGCCCGCTTATAACGCTGCAGAAACCCTCCCTACCACTAATCAAGTACTCACTCAACCTCCCAGTATTTGTTAAATGAGCTAAGCTAACCTCACCACCAACCATCACCCGAACAGTAAAACGATTCAACCTATCAATCAATGAGCACTTAACCAGATTATCAAGCTTGAAGAGCCTCAACCACGTTCGCCTCACTCACAAGACGTATGGAGAAGGTATTTATTAAATATGAATAAGTGAAGGGAAGCAACCCAAGACGTTATGGGAGTCTCACCACTATTAGAGAGAGCAGACTGCTTAACACCGGTAACGAGAATAGGGTTTCCAGCTAAAAACAATTAGCGTCTTAAACGTGTTAAAGCCTCAATCACTAACACCATGACGTTAACGATTATTAATACAGCGGCGAGAGAAGTTAGCAACCCTATGCTACCAGAGATCCTCAATTCTAGCTCGTTCACTCGGTTCATAACATCATCTCTCAACTTAGTCATGCTTTGATTCACGCTTAGGGATGTCTCAGTTGACACCTCCCTCAACCCTTGTAGTTCCTGTAATGTTTGCTTGAGGTATAGATCGAGGCTTTGGATTAAGCTACTCGTTAAGCTACTTAAGACACTCACACTCTCATTAACTCCTCTCAAACTTGAGGACGTGTAGTTGCTGAGTGCGTTCATCATCACGAGTAACTGGCTCAAGACGTATGTCATGTTATTATAGTAGGATAACACCTCACTCTTAAACGCTGACTCCCCTATGAAGACGTTGCTGGAAGCGATTACTTCACCATCCTCCGTTCTCAAATTTAACACGTGGATCCCCTCAAAGTAGTCAGGTATGGCTATAGTGAGTCTCAAGGGGTTAGCGTCCCTAGCCCTGACGTTAGATATTATGTTGTCGTCTATGCATACGAACAAGGTGGTGTTCACAGGATGCCCGGTAACGCTTAACTCAAGCGTTCCGCCAGCTCTCGGGTCTTTAGTCAGGATATCTAGCTTCGTGTTCACGTAGAAGAATGCCTCACCGTAATACATGCCCTCACTAACTACCACGACCCTGTGAATCCCTCTCTCAAGATTCGGTACCTTCAACCTAATGATTGCTGACTCGTTCTTCCCTAAGATATCTCTTAAGACTATAGTGTCGTCAATCAGCACGGAATATATCGTGCCGGGCAGGGGCGGTATCTCTACAGTTATTAAATCCCCGGCGTACACATTGACCGGGGTAATGGAAATCCC
>CAZWSU010000022.1:0-17103 GCA_964636755.1 uncultured Desulfurococcaceae archaeon | reverse complement strand
TGGTGGTTTTGATAGTTAATCCTAAGGGATTACTCCCAGAAAAACCGATTAAGACTCCCGCAATCGATGTAGTGTTAGAAGAACTCAGGGGTGAGGCTAAATGAGCACGTTACTTGAGGTAAGAGATGTAGCTAAGTACTTTGGAGGCGTTAAGGCACTAGATGGTGTTTCATTAACAGTGCCTGAGAGAGGCTTGATAGGTCTTATAGGGCCTAATGGCTCCGGGAAAACAACGCTCTTCAACGTGATAACGGGTTTCTACGTGCCTGATAGAGGTAGCGTGTTATTTAGGGAATCCAACGACTTGGTAAGGATTGACGGGCTGAACCCCAACGAGGTTTTTAAGAAGGGTATTGTACGAACCTTCCAGATACCGAGACTCTTCAACTCGCTGACTGTTCTCGAGAACTTGCTGGTCACACCTCTAGGGCAGAAAGGAGAGAGCCCCGTTAGAGCGCTCTTCAGGAACTCGTGGAGTAAGCAGGAGAGAGAATTAGCTAGCAAGGCTATAGAGCTCCTCAAAACATTCAATATGTTACATTACGTGAATTCAAAGATTTCCGAGCTATCCGCCGCACACATAAAGATGCTCGAGACTATCAGGGGGCTCATGACTCCGGCTAAGCTGTACCTGCTTGATGAGCCGGCGGCAGGGGTTGATTACGCGATGGCGAGAGAACTCTTCACGTATGTGAAGAAGCTGAGGGACGAACACAACTTAACGTTCTTCATAATCGAGCACAGGCTAGAGATACTTATGGAGTATGTAGACTACGTGTACGTTCTACATAACGGTAAGCTACTCTCTGAAGGCAAGCCGCAGGAAGTTATTTCAGATCCTAAGGTGATAGAAGCATACATAGGTGTCTAGCATGCTCAGGGTAAGTAAACTGAGATCCGGTTACGGGAAGATGGTGGTATTACAGGACGTGAACATCAGCGTTAGGGAGGGCGAGATCGTAGCTGTTCTAGGCCCTAACGGAGCCGGCAAAACAACTCTCCTGAACTCTATATTCGGTTTAGCGACCATCCACGGCGGGGAGATAATCTTCGAGGGTAAACCAATACATAAGATGAGCCCTCACGACATAGTGAGAGTGGGGATTAGCTACGCCCCCCAACTAGATAACGTCTTCCCCAACCTCACGGTATTAGAGAACCTTCAGATGGGTTCTTTCATCAGGGGTAATGACCCGACAATAGAGAACGATATAGAAGAGGTATTCAATCTATTCCCTGAAATAGAGAGGAGGAAAAATCAAAAAGCCAAGACATTGAGTGGCGGCGAGAGGCAAATGCTTGCGGTAGCCAGAGCCTTAATGTCCAAACCTAAGATGCTGTTATTAGATGAACCGACGGCAGGTCTCTCACCTAAGGCTGGCGCTTCTTTAATGAGGAAAATCAAGGAGATTAGGGATAGGGGGGTCACCATATTATTAGTCGAGCAAAACGTTAGGAGAACTCTAGAAATAGCTGATAAAGGCTATGTTTTAGTTAGTGGGAGGATAATTAAGGAAGCAATAGCTGAAGACTTAAGAAAGATAGAGATTGAGAAGCTCTTTTTTATGGGTGCACAATAAGGACCCCCAACTCAATCAGGCTAGTTCTGCTTATAGGACCCTCTTCAAGTCTTATATTATCTGTTGAATGAGGTAATTGGTGTGGCGACGTGATCACGTTCCCTAAGAGAACCCACTGGTGTGGTGAGTTAAGGAAAGAACATGTCGGTAGTGAGGTCGTTTTAAACGGGTGGGTCCACACCGTACGTAAGGTTGGTAAGATTTCTTTCGTCATAGTAAGAGATAGGACCGGTGTTGTTCAGGTCGTGGTAAGTTCTAAGAGCCCCTACTATGAGGTCACTGAAACCTTAGCTCCTGAAACTGTTGTGGCTGTGAGAGGGGTTGTAAGACCTAGGCCTCCCAGCCAGATAAACCCTGAGTTACCTACGGGCGAGATTGAAGTTGAGTTGAGAGAGCTAATCATCCTTAACAGGGCTAAGCCTATTCCCATACCAATATTCGATGCTGAGTTGATGAAGACTACTTCAGAGGCTCTGAGGCTGAAGTATAGGTATTTAGATCTTAGGAGGCCTGAGATGCAACGTAATCTATTCTTTAGAGCTGAGTTAGTCAGGGTTCTCAGGAACTCACTAGATTCAAGGGGGTTTATAGAGGTTGAGACACCATACCTAGCTAGGAGTACTCCAGAGGGTGCTAGAGACTTTCTAGTCCCTAGCAGACTATACCCAGGCAAGTTCTATGCTTTAACACAATCGCCTCAGCTCTTTAAGCAGCTCCTCATGATAGCAGGTTTCGAGAGGTACTACCAGTTTGCTAGGTGCTTCAGAGATGAGGATCCTAGAGCCGATAGACAGCCAGAATTCACCCAACTAGATATTGAGATGTCCTTCGTTACCAGAGAAGACGTTATGGGTTTGGTAGAGGACGTAATGCGTGAGGCTTTCGGCAAGACGCTCAAGAAAGAATTGCCTGACCCTCTGCCCAGACTAACCTACTCTGAAGCTTTAAAGAAATACGGCATAGATAAACCCGACATAAGGTTTGAGAACTTCATAGAGGACGGCGACGAGAATTTAAGAACTACTCTAAACGCCGAACCAGGCGAAGCTGTGAGGTTCTTGAGGTTCGAGCTCAGAGGTAAGAGACCTGAAGCATTAAAAGAATTCATTGAGGGAGTCTTAAGTCGTGAGGGTGGTGTGGAGCACTATTACGTCGTCAGGGGCGGGAACGCTCTTCTAAGTAATGCCGGGAAAGTTGAGGCGGAGTTAGTTAGGTTGCTAGACTTAGGAATCGGTGAAGCCGCTGTCATCTCTGTCGGTAACTATGTGAAGGCTTCAGAAACCTTAGGGGCTCTGAGGAACTCTTTAGGGAAATACTTAGAGTTGGTGAGGAAGGACGAGTACGCGATGCTGTGGGTAACTGATTTTCCCTTATTCGAGCTTAACGAGGAGGGAGTCATGGTCTCAATGCATCACCCGTTTACCGCGCCAAGACCTGAAGACTTACCAAAGCTTGATACGGACCCGCTTAACGTAACGGCTCTGTCATACGACTTAGTCTTGAATGGTTATGAGGTGGGCGGTGGGAGTATAAGAATAAATAATAGAGGACTTCAAGAGAAAATATTCAGGATGATCGGCTTAACCGATGAGGAGATGTATGATAGATACGGCTTCTTGCTGGAAGCGCTTGAATACGGTGCGCCACCACACGGTGGGATAGCCATAGGTTTGGATAGGCTGGTTGCTGTGATGCTAGGTCACGAGTCTATAAGAGAAGTTATAGCGTTCCCTAAGAATAAGGAAATGATGGATCCCATGACTGGCGCGCCGGGCAAGCCGCCTGAGGAACACTTAAGAGAGATTAAGTGGCTCAAGATAAATATTTAAGAGATAAGTCCTCACTACCAAGCTTTCCTGTACACTCTAAATCCATTAGTACTTGAATTCAAGAACAATATCCTGGAAGTATTGGGGCTGCGATGTTCAAGACTTAGACTTATAAGTCTAGGTTTCTTTTTAAATAAGTGATCTAAGGGGCGAGTACCATTGAAGCCTTTCCTTAAGAGTTCGCTACCTATAGTAAGTATCGTTTTAGTAACGTTCACTGTTTTAGCTGTTACCACAGTTTTCTTATCAGCTACTTCATTGGTCACAAATATTGGAATCAGCGTTAGCAAGATGGTTAAGTGGGAACTAGCCGGGTCTAAGTACAGTTCCTATGAGCCTCCTTACATTATCTCGAGACCCGGAAATCTACCTGAGGAGTACGTTTCCGTTAATGAAGGACTTGAAACCTCGAGGAGGGTTGCTGAAAGATTATCTAGTGATTCAAGAATTTCAGACTATATTGTCGTTCAGATAATTCTGATAAAGAGTCCTGAAGAGTCTCTAATTCCTCTTATGGAGGTACCGATAATCGTACTGCACGGTATTAAACTCGATGATTTAGGTGTTTCGCGGGATGCTGTGATAGACGGTGTTATCACGGATTACCTAAATATTACCTTGATTAATTTATTTCTCGACGGGCTTAATTATACTACGTATTCAGAAGACTTAAGTAAGTTACTTGAGGGGTTAAGAGGAATTCCTTGCCTTGAGTTTTATGAAGAGCAATTTTACCGTACGTGTGTCGTGTACAACCCGCTATCCTCGTTTAAGGCTGCTTCTGTAATATTTGATTCAAGCACGTTCGAGGAGGTTGGTCTGAGCCACTTAAATAAGGTTAAGGATAGGTTTAGAGCCCTAAACGTTAGTGTTGATTTCTACACGATGAACGTTTTAGCGTTCGTGGACCTGAGAAGCGAGTCATACTTTAACCCTGCCTCGATACAGGGAAGCTTAGAGAATGCTAAGGCAATAGCTGATGATTTAAAGAATTCTCTTAATTTCGAGAGTTTCTCCAACACGCCGCTCCGGAATGTTCTGAGTAATTATCAATTTATTGAGACAGCTTTTAGAGTTAGCTCTGTCGCCGGGGTTTTGCCGGCTTTCGTGGCTTTGGTTGTGGTGTTACGACCTATATCTGAGATGCTAGTTCTTAGTGTTAGGAGGGTTTTCGGGTTAATGCGTATTAGGGGGATTTCTCAATCAGTCGTTAGGAGATGGTTTTACAGTATTTTGCTGATTTCCTTAATCGCGGGCTTCGGTCTCGGATTACTAGCTAGTTATGTTTTAGCGGTCTCCTACTTCAAGATCTATGATCCTCTACAGGTGTTGCTTGACCCAATCATACTGTCTATACTAGCTATTCTACTCGCGATAGAGGTGCTGATTCTAGCTCGCAGAATCTCTCGAATATCTTCCAGCATACCCCCGGCTGAAACTCTTAAGACTACGTTAATACCTGAGAGCTTGCTAGAGCCTGTGAGGATGGGCGGCTCCGGCTGGTTCTCAGTAGGTGTTGGTCTATACTTCATAATCACGGGCATAACGAATTACTCGGCGACAAGAATCTTAACCACCAGCATGGTCGGCGGTCCGGGTAATGTTAACATAGCCTTAATAATAGTGTTAGCTATAGCCGCCATGTTTGAGTCTTTGTTGAAGCCTTTCGCCCCGGCTATAGCTGTTTATGGCTTCATAAAACTCTACATAGTAAATCATGAGAGATTCTGGGACGTCCTGCATAGATCCATGTTAAGTAGATCAAGCCTCGCACTACCTAGTAAGAGCATCGCTCTAGCTATAAGGAGAAGGGTAACACCTATCTTAGTGTTGCTAGCGTTCTCCACGAGCGTCATGACTCAAACACTAATATATGGTGAGTCAATGAATTCCCTAGTAGACTCGGCGATCAAGGCATCAGCGGGTTCCGACTTCCTACTCAGCAAATCCTTAAGCATTACCCTCACCCCGAACAAGACCTTACGTGAGGTACTTAGTGAATATTCTGACACGCAAAAAGTACTTAACGGATGGGAAGGTAGTGATAATTCATCAAGTATTTTAGCGTTTGAAGTTCATGGATCTGTTAAGAGTGGTACCACAATGCATTACTGTTGTTTATTGACTTTTATAGTGGTGCCTGACCCGAACACCTTCCTACGGAACACTTACTGGTATGACGAATGGAGTTTGAGAGGTAGCTTCAGTAAGTCCCTTAATGAGGTCTTGTCGGAAGGTAAGGTAGCTCTTATTAGAGAACCCGCTAGTTTCACAATACCAGCTGACTTTGATCTCAAAGACTTGAGCGTTTATCTCACAGCGTCTCCCCAACAGGACGTGATGCTAGTTCCTGAAGTAGTTGATGTATGGTCGGGCTTTCCCGGAATACCTGGCATAAGTCGACCTGCTTTTGCTTTAGTCGCTGGTAGCTGGGTATTGGACGTGCCTAACTTTACTAAAGTACTGTACACGATTTCTTTCATGGGAGAGGATGAGAGGTTCACCGCTCATGTCTATGCTTATAGCCCTAGCAGCTCAGTTACTGAGGAGCTGATCGACGAGGGCTTCAAGGTAGTTAAGTCTTTAAAGAATTTGAGGAGTGATCCGGAGGTCGAGATAGTTAAGTCTTTATTAACTTCCACAGGAGGTTCTTCAGGTACTTACTTAGTCTTCATGATTCTCTCAGCCGGGATTGCGGCGGTAGTTGCTTACGTAGTAGCTTTAGAGACTGGCAGGACTGCTTTGCTGTTGAGGGTTAGAGGTTTAACACCTTCTAAGACGCTTAAACTTAACGCGCTGTACTGGTTTACGGTCACGGCGACTTCAGTGCTTCTAGGTAGTTTGGTGGGTTTTGCGCTGGGCTTAAGCGATTTGAACGCGTACGGGACGTCCGGCGGGCTCGGAGCCTCACTAACGTACATGTTTTCATATTTGTTAGGTCTTAAAGGACTTCAGCTCAGCTTAGGTGTTTTGAGAGTCACTATACCGCCTGTCTTAATATTAACAACCCTACTAGCTTTTGTCATACTGTCTTTAATCCCAATCACAACAATACAGTTAGTGTATAGAGGTCAGGTTAGGGAGAGGTTTATTGAGGTGAGGTAATGTGTTCGTGAAACCTGGTGTGTTGGTTGAGGTAAGAGATCTAGTAAAGATATATAAGTATAAGGGTGGTGAGGTTCAGGCTCTTAAGGGGGTCACCGCATCTTTCGAGCCGGGAACGCTAACGTGCGTTATGGGTCCTTCAGGTTCTGGCAAGACCACGCTCCTGAACTTGATAGGGGGTATTGACACACCGACCGGCGGTCAAGTAAGTGTTGGAGGTATTAAGGTTCACGCGCTTAGGGGTGTGGAGCTAGATAAGTATAGGTTAGTGAATGTCGGTTTCGTCTTCCAAGCACTTAACCTAATACCTACCTTAACAGCGTTAGAGAACGTTATGCTTCCCGCTCAGATGGCTGGCGTCAGCAGGCAGGAATCAGTTAAGAGAGCTCTTGAGTTGCTACGATTGGTCGGGCTAGGAGATAAGGCTAGTAGATATCCTGAGGAGTTGAGTGGTGGCGAGCAACAAAGAGTAGCTATAGCTGTGGCGTTAGCTAACGATCCCTCACTAATCATAGCTGACGAGCCAACGGCAGAGCTCGACTCACAAAACGCGAGAAACGTTGTAGACATACTAGTTAAGTTAGCTAGGGAATACGGCAAGACAGTGATTCTAGCAACACACGACCCTAGGGTAGCCGTTAACACAGACAGGATACTGAGGCTGGAAGACGGCAAGTTGGTTGGTGAGGTCAAGCCTATAGACCTAGAAAAAAGTGTCGTGGGCGCAACCCCGCGTGAAGCCTCGGTAACGCTCTCGGAAATAATAAAAGTTAAGATAGCTAGCGTAGAGAAAGAAATAAGAGATGTTGAAGAGATGTTCAGAGATAATAAGTTATCGGCTGAAGAATTCTACTCAAAAGTATCGAGACTAAGACTCATTAAGGAGGCTCTAACAGAATTGCTAACTTCCATAGGTAGCTCCTGAACACTTACCTCATGTAAGACTTTTCTCTAACCTAGATTACTCGGCAAGTGTAAGCTCGCGCGAAAATAACAAACCTTAGCTAGTTACGTGAGGTCCTGTCCTAAAACACGAAATATAAAATGACAGGAAATACTAACGTAAGGCGACGTGACGTGCCTAGGAATTTGTGTGATGAGCTAGGTAAGTTAGTTGAGGTAGGTCCTGAAGTCACTGAATTAGGCGTTTTCGTTGCTTACACGATATCTTGGAGTGAGGGTAACGTAGTTAACGTAGATCCCTTCACTGACGTGGTAGATAGCCTCTTGAGGGTTACTAGTCTTAAGTATGATATTAACACACTTAAGGATAATGAGATCATAAGAGCTTATAGAGACTTTTATTGGAGACTCAGCATAGACCCAACTAAGACTAGACCTTCTAATGAGGCCTTGATTAGGAGACTCCTCAAGGGCTCTTTCCCTAGACTCAACCTCGTAGTTGATGCTGGAAACATAGCGTCCGCTGAGACGCTCATACCTATAGGTCTTTATGACTTAAAGCACGCTACATATCCGTTTAAGTTAACGCTTTCCACAGGTGGTGAGATATTTAAACCGATAGGAGGGAAACCCGAGGTCTTAAGGAGTGGCATCCCAATACTAGTGGATTCTAAAGGTACGGTGATGCACCTATACCCTCATAGAGATAGTATCGATACCATGATTAGAGAAGATACGAAGGAAGTGTTAATAGTTGGTGCGGGCGTTGCTGGAGTGCCTGTGAAGCTAGTGATTAAGGCAACAGAGAGAGTAGCTGAATTATTGGGTAAGGCTGGTTGGCGCTGGTGTGGTGAATCCGTGGTCAAGCCGAGTGAGTTAAGAGAAACTTCTTGAACTTTAACAGGGGTTCGAAGTTCCCGGTGCTAAAAACCCGGTATGTTAAGTTTTCATTAATTCTCTTTCCTTGTAAGCGCCGAGTAACGCGTAGATTAAGATGATTATTAAGGCTATGCTTACGTTATAGCTTGACATAGAGAGCCATGAAGCTATTACTAGTAGCACTAACCCTAAGAAAACTCTCGTTACCGCAGGGTTAGTAGCGAATACTTTCTTAGACGTTGCTTTAGGTTCGGTTCCGTAGTACCAGACACCATTAACGTAAAGTATGATAACCCACGGAAGTGAAGAAAGTTCGTTAAGGGGAGGAGTTAATGTCGTTGCTACAGCAATTATTAAGGATATCACGAACACTGTAAAATCTCTGAAACTTGTTGACACCTTAACGTGCTTGAAGGTTAGGAAAGCACTTAATAACATAGCTATTGAGGCCAAGATCAGGTTGATTAACTCAGGCAGGCTCACTCACACATCACCTCAAATAACTAGGGACTCCAGAGAGCTTAAGTCTGTGTTCAGCCTGATCCTGAGTTTTCCCTCAAAATCTAGTGTTCTCTTATCAACTTCTTTGAAGGGTATATACGTGAGTTCGCCGACGCTCGTAGACGCGAAGGTTATTTTACCTCTGTAATAATTGTTTGCGTTCATTATGTATGAATCAGCTAATTTTTCTACTAGTACGGAAGCTATTAGGGGTGGTACTGCTCTAGCTTGCGGGGGCATGCTCGCCTTAACCTTCCTAGAGAGTAGCTCGTTAATGAGTTTGAGAGCAGGTGCTTCCTCAACCCTATCTGGTGGTATTGGCCTACCAGCACTTACTTCAAGAACGTCAAGTACCGATCCCTCAACTAATGGTGCGATACCGACTACCAGCAACTTTATCGAGGACTCAGCACCCTTCTTGAGTAGGAAACCCTTCACGTAAGAGAACCTAGCCTCAACCACGTAGTAGGGTATGTAGTAGGTTCCCTGTCCCCGCACAATACTTACCTCACTCGCCCCGGTCTTACTGTAAACGACTTCCTTAACCCGAGCGGTAATCTCAAGTAAGTCTTGCAAAGGTCTCTTATGTACATCCCTCAGCTTATTAAAGAGAGGCACGTATTTCTCAAACCACTCCATCATCTTTAGGGGATCCTCACCTACTGTGAAGAGCCTGTGTGCTGACTCTATTATATTTGATAGAGACTCAGCACACATCTTCTCTACTTCAAGTATCCCTGGATTGACTTCCGGGATTGCCTTACCTAAGACTTTCTGTAGTAATGATTTGTATAGGTCTACGGAGTTATTTATTAGTGTGAGGGAGGCTAACGTGTTCCTATTCCACAACTCGTTCACAGCACTAAGCATGGAGTTTGTTGCTCTCAACCTTTCCTTAACTAGTGAATACTCAGGTGACTCAGGTATTGCTTGAAGCGCTTCCTCACAATTCTTAAGAGCTGTTTTAACATCGTTTTTGCTTAAAGCTCTCAACATGTTAGCTAAGTAAGCTGTGAGATACTCATAAACTAGTGTTTCATTAAGTAGTTTCTGATCTTCCTCAGCGACCGCGAAATCCTTAAGACTCTCAATCTTCAAAGCTTCCTCAAAATAACGTCTAGAATCATCTATTGGAAGAGGCGATGACGTGATGAGAGGCATTATCGGCTGTGAGAGTTGCTGTAAGTACCTAGCACGCACGTTCGCGCGCGTTAAGCTAACCTTAGGTTTTATTAAGTTCTGGAATATCTGGTACCTAGCCGCAACGTCAACGGTCGTTGAGGTTATGATGGTTGGTGGGAGTATCTCTCTAATCCATTTCTCAAGTTCTTGCTTTAGGTTCTCAGTATACTTTGAGGCGTCCACTATCTTGTTCGTGTAACCACAGTACTCACACCTAACCCAGCTATCCCCTGGTTTAGGTGCTGGGAGCGGCGCGCCGCAATTAGTGCATCTAAGCTTGTAAACCTCCAATAAACCACCTCAAACCAACCCTATAGCTAACTTACTTCCTTTCAAACCTTATGGTAGTCCTCATGAGGTCTATCCTAGCTTGCAGTTCTCTTATTCTAGCGTTTATGCGTTCCTCCATGAGCCTCATCTCCTTAATGGCTAGGTCGTAGTAATACTTAGATATCTTATCGCTTAAGTCTCTTATCATCGTGTAGCAAACCCTGCACACGGCTATCTTCCCGTCGCTGATTAAGTATGGTGCGTCCTTGTCGTACCTGGACTTGACGTACTCGTTTACCGACGCCGGTAGGTATATGTAGTTTACTTCCTCACCCTGGATCTCCCTATGACACACCCAACACTTAGTTGACTTACCTAACTTGGTTATCCTCTCATTAACGAATTCTCTTACTTCTGGTGTAGCTTGTTGTAGGAACGCGAGTGCTTCTGAATATATCTCTATGGCTTTGCTCGGTTCGTTTTCCTCTATCTTAACCGCTCTAATTATTCTCGCGTAACCTAATAGTCTAAATCCTATGACGTTGAGTGGTTCGTGAAGACCTACTAAATCCTCTAGGATTAATCTTCGTGCTCCCTCAGCTAGTAATATGTTAGCGACGTTCTCGTATTTCTCAGCTATGCTCATATCCATAGACTTAACCTTACCTATGTCGAAGCTCGGCAAACCAGATAATTCAGCCAGTAGTTCCAGCTCGCGCGTGAGATCCTGAGGATACACCTTACTAGCTAAGCCTAAGTCTAATTCAGTGCTAGGGTCTAGCTTCCTACACTGATCAGCAGCTTTCTTGAAAGACTCCGGGGTTTTCTTGATTAGTGCGTCGTAGAATAAAGCGTAGAATAAGGGTATGTCCGCCTTACTAGTTAAGCTCGGGTCACGCGACTTGCTAGCTACCTCATAAGCTTGAAGAAAGTTCCTTACAGCACCTTCTAAATTACCTTTATTGCGGTCACTAAAGCCCTTACTCATTGAATCATTGAATTTCTCTATATCACTCTTGAAGAATATCATCGCTACATCTCCTGCTTATACTTCTCTAGAAGTTCTTTCTTTAGCTTATCATATTCTTCCTGAGTTATTAATCCCTCATCAAGCATTTCCTTAAGTTCCTTCAGCTTCTCAATTATCGGGGACTTTTTCTGAGGTTGTGGTGGTTGCTGTGGTTGAGGGGCTTGAGGCTGTGCTTGTTGCTGAACGACTGGCTGTAGGAGTCCTGGCATAGCGACTAGAGCACCCATCCACCCAGCGGCCGGGGACTTACCTAAAGCTCTCATAATCTCGACAGTCTTGACTATCTCTAACACCTTATCTTCATCGCCTTTCTGGATAGCTAGCAGTAGCGGGAGCCCGTATGTTGGGTCCTCCTTCTCCATCTTCTCGAGTTGCGGTAGACTCACCCCACCGATCTTAACATCTATTAATTCTAGACCTCTCTGTCTGAAGGCGTCATATATGTTGCCGGCTTTTATCCTCGCGGTAACCTCACTTAAGTTGGAGTATATGTCTATCGCGGTATACTTACTGATTTCCTGAATAAAACTTTCTACGAAGTAATTCCTGATGAAGTCAGCAACCATAGGAGACGATATCTCCCTAACCGCCCCGGCGATCTGGGTTAGGAAGAGGACTGGATCGATAACGCGGTACCAGAACTCACCGAAGCTTTGCAGCTCAGTCATGTAGAGAGTTCTAGGACCTAACTTAACCCTAGTTGATAAACCAAACTTACCCCTGAACTGCTTTAGTGACACGAACACTACACGTGCCTTAAAGGGGGTCTCCCCATACCCGGCAATCAGTCTGTAAGCTCTTGTTAAGAGAGGTAGGTTCTGGGTCGTTAAGACATGACGTCCTGGCGGGAGGACATCGTATATCTTGCCATCCCTCATGAATATAGCTGTCTCATATTCGTGAACCACTAACACAGTACCCCAACGAATATCCTCGTAGGGGTAAACCCACAGTATGTCATCAGGTCCTGGATTAACCCACTCAATAACGTTAGTCTTGCTCATCACCCATCACCTCGTAAACCCCGCTAATATGTCCTCCCTCTCACTTAGTTTAACTTCATACTCACTCACGAATTTCTCGATATCTGAGAGGAGGGTATTCAACTCTTCCACGGTGATACCCGGCGTGGTTAGCCTACTAGTGATTGCGTTCAAGGAATTTATTAAGTCAGCTAGATGGAGATCGTGTTCAAGCATCTTAACCAGCTTCTCCTCATCCACCTTAGTCGCGTGAAACAACGGCTTATAACCATACGGTGCATGCCTAGTTCTCTCGGCCAGCGAGTCAATCCTGTAAATAAGTGATTCCACACGCTTAACATACTCTCCTAAACCACCCCTAGAAACCATCACAGAGTAAGAACGCCTCAAATCCTCCAAACTCTTCCTCAACATCCTGAACAACCTATCCCTAACAACCCTGTCAGTCTCTCTAATGAGTTCTTTCTCTTTATAACCCCTATACCCAGGAAACACCGTGAGAAGCTTCTCATACAACTTAAGCTCCTTCTGACTCAAATCCTTTAACACATCAGACAAAACACGTCACCTCGTGACATCAATAATATGATATGGTAACGCCTTAATATACTTTACTTTCGAGTCAAATGCACACAAATAATTGATTTTCCGTTCCTAACTCAAGAAATAGTGTATTGTCGTTTTGAGACGAGCAACTAGCAAAGTTAGCTTTAAAGTATGAGACTACTAAGATAACCACACCATAACTAATTTAAAAATATTTGTGTTGTTTACGTGAAAAACTCTATTTTATTTCTTCTTGAAGAAGAAGCCGTAAATCGACGCTATTAAAGACACTATTATTAAGCCTAGTGTAGCAATACCGTAAGTTGATAGTGTTCCTGTGCTAGAGTCGATTTTCTGACCTACCTCATCCACTTTGCTAGCTAATGCAGACACGTCAGTCTTGGAAGCCATGTTATTGCTAATTCCATTCAATGTCTGAAGTATCTCGTTGAGTTTACTCATTATGTCTGATGATTTGCTGTTGATTAGGTTCTGTAGTGTGGTGAGTAGTGTTTGAGTGTCTACGGGTAGTCCGGCTTCTACGAGTGCCTTGACCACGTCTATGCTCGCTAGTATTTCGCCCTTGGAAGTGCTTATCACTCCTAGTATCTCACCCTTGCTCGTTATTATTATCTGACTCAACGACGCGTTGACACTCATTAGAGCGTTGAATAAGTCACTTAGTGATGCCTGTATCTCGCCGAGCTTTGTCTGAATAGATACGATACCGTTAGATATGTCGACTAACCTACCATCAATAACTCCAAGGTTAGCGAGTATAGTGCTTAAATCACCTTGTATCTCGTTGAGTTTACCGGAGATCTCGTCTAGCTTACTGGTTATAGTGAGTGTAGCTGTCCCTAGCACCTCGCCCGTATCCATGTCCACAATATTTAGTTCGTGATCGCCCGCCACCACGAGCGGTATGTTTACCTTAATCTCGAAGGTTCCTAACTCGTTCGCTCTGTAGTTCGACAGCCAGTTACCGTCTAAGTATATCATCACTACCTGGTACGGGCTTAAGCCTGTTACGTTCATCTCCACAAGTCCTGGAGCTGTCGTCTCAGTAGGTGTTATTACCGCCTTAACTAAGACGTAGAGTGATGTGTAGCCGTAGTACATCTCGTCTTCCGTATACACCTCAATTGAATGCTCGCCTCCAGGTATTAGCGGTACCATGAACTCAAACTCGGCATATCCGGACTCATTACTTATTACACTACCAATGATTTCGCCGTCTAAGTATATCAAGAGCGTGGTGTTGGCTGGGGCTCCTTCTACATGAAGTATTGCTGTATCACCCACGTGTAGGTACGGATTCTCTAGAGTGACGTTTAAAGGCTTCGTCATCACCCACTTAACCGCGTTGTATATTATGTTCCACGCGTCAGGCGTGAAGTAAGTGGGCGAGTTCCAAGACGTCGGCGGGAAGCTTGAGAGCAATACCCACTTAACGCCGTCAGGGAATACCTTCCAAGCTATTGAGTTACCCCACGTAGTCCCGCCTACGTAGGTATCGGCTATCGAGGTTCCTGAGAATCCTGAGAACCACGAGAAGTCAGCCCCTGTCCACGCTATTATCTTGATTAGGTCACCCACCTTATACCCCCTCAGTACTGGATGGTCTTGCGTGACCTTAACGTAGACCTCGCCATAACCCCACGTATAACCTATTGAGGACGGATCGCCAAGGCATGAGTAAAGTACCTTTATGCCGTAGCCGTAATAGCCGTAACTATCCATCCACACAACACCGACACCAACCTGATGGGTAGCGTTCAGGAAGGTGGCGAACTCACTGCATGACGGGAACGGAACGCCGTAATCACCTGCCCATACGACAGCATCGTATATCCCCGCAAGCACGTCGTTAGTTAGTGCCGCTAGATTAGTGTAATCGACAGCGTATATATCCATCGACTCTAAGAAGCTCTTTATGGAGCCCATGTAGTCGTAGAGTATCGCTACTCTGGGCAGTCTCTTAAGTATTAAGACTCCTAAGTCTGTTGTTTCGTTCACCGAAACACTGAAGTCTACCTGAATTGACTTGTAGCCTGCGGCCTTCACCAACATCGTGTAATTACCTTCAGGCAACCACGTGAAGAACTGTCCCGTCTCGTTAGTGTATAACTTAACCGGGGTCCCCAAGAACTGCACCGTAGCTCCTACTAGCACGGCACCGTCACTACCCATGACCTTCCCTGTCACAAACCCATGCGGCAGTCTCTCAAGGTATACGTCAGTTCTCGTGTATAGGTAGCTCTCAAGACCTCCCTGAGCTGAGACTCCGGAACCTAACTTAGTACTTAATATCTTGAGGACCTCGCCCATCCTAGCCTTATCGACGACTTTGTTTGAACCTGTGAAGCTCTGCCAACCCAGCATGACGGCGTTCTCTAAGACCTTCTTAGTGTTGTTAGTGTACATCCCGTCAGCACCTGACTCAAGGTACTGCATCCAGTAACTCTCAGCCCAGCTACCTAGATAGTACCACGGAGCACCAGTATTCGAGACCCACTCAGCAACACCTACACCGAATCTAAGGTATTCTGTTCCCGTATCCCACACGTACCCAAGAACAGCTAACCTGCCCGTCGGGTCTGTGAAGTTATATATGACGTAATCAGCGTAAGATCCCGTAGCCAGGTAGAACCTGTTAGGATAGTCTGGCACGTCCGGAGTGGTGCCATTGAATATTGGGTGAGTCATGTTAAGCATCTCAACCTGTACATAGGTTGGTGATGGGAACCCATATAATCTACTTGTTGGTGCTGGATATCCGTTACTTATCAATGTACTGTTATATGTGTACAGCACATATATCCCTGGATAACCCGAGTACGAAGTGCATAACCATACTAGAGTAGCTCCGGTAGCGTCAGCCAGTATGTGGAAGGCTAGAACGACGTCGCTCGGTGGATAGTTATAATATGGAGTTGTTGTGTGGTCTATAATTACGACGGCCGGATTTATGTTGCCGTTCACCCAATCAATCAGTAATGTAGTCATGTCATCATATTCTACGACAGGTAGTCCAAGAGCCTGCACTATAGTCTTGAGGTGTGGTTGTGTGTAGTAATGTGAGTTAGCTAAGACCACGACTGTTGGAGGTATTGGTTGCAGGTAGAAGTCCACTACTACCGTCTCTAAGGGAGCTACAGTAACGCCTTCTACAGATGCTTGCACGTATCCGGGCTTCCACGCGTAGACTGTGTAAGTCCCTGACGGAACGCTTAATTCGTAGTAACCTCCACTATCTGTGTACGTGTATACTGGCGTGTCATCTACGTATGTCCATACGAGAGCATCTACTATGGGTTCGTTTGTTTCGGCGTTGTAGACGTGGCCTGCTATGGTTCCGTTCCCTAGCGGGTATAGGCCGAAGTTGACTATCACGACCTCAGCTTCATCAACACTAACTAACTGAGTTGCGGGCTGATAACCGCTCGCTACCGCTTCTAGGGTGTAGGTTCCTGGAGGTACTGAGACCTCGTAAGTCCCGTCAGCGCCTGTTTGTGTGGTTATGCCTAGTTCTATGACCGTTACGTTAGCTCCGGCTATCGGATCATTCGTTAGAGCGTTGTAGACTAGACCTGTTATGGTGCCGTTAAGTAACACCACCTCTACTGTCACGTTGATGCTCTCATAACCCCACGCCTCAAATAAGAGTGTGTAGGTTCCTGGGTCTAGAGGTATTCTGTAGTAGCCTGAAGCGTTGACCGGGAACGTCCTCCCTATCTCTAGCACGGTGACCGTCGCCCAAGGTATCGGCTCGCCAGTTACTGAGTCTAGTACGAATCCCTCAACACCGCTCTTCTTAGCGAACTCCATGGCCTTCCTAACAGCTTCATATGCGTCTATCCTTCCCCAACCATACCTTGTGTCCTGTCCTGGAGTGCCGAAGTCTATGGCGGTGGAGTTCAGCATTAAGTATATCTGCTCAGGAGTATCAGGTATGTCATGATATAGCCAGCCAGCAGCTTGAAGCATTAAGGCAACCGTTCCAGAAACGTGTGGTGTGGCCATGGAGGTACCGCTCCAAGCCTCATAACCGCCTCCCGGCACGGCGCTAGTAATGCTAACGCCGGGTGCCGAGACATCAGGCTTTATGTAGGTGCTCGGGTACATGTCAAAGAACGGCCACGTGGGCGGCGGTGAAGGCCACGTAACGACCGCGCCGCTACTCCACGACGCAACGTTATCGTTTATGTCTGTAGCGCCGACACCAAAGACTCCCCATATATTCCCCGGGTTACCTGTTGTCCCAGGGCCTCCGTTACCTATGGCGGCGACAG
>CAZWSU010000021.1:0-5065 GCA_964636755.1 uncultured Desulfurococcaceae archaeon | reverse complement strand
TTTTAATCGATTAACCCCTAAAAATATCTTGGGGGTGGGCTCAAGGAGTTGGTCATAGTTAATGAGTTTAGTGTTGCTCTTTCCCTAGATGTTGATGAGGTTCTCCCTATCTTATCAGAGCTTCAGCTACACCTAAGTCTGTGTCCTCTCATAGAGTCGTTAGTTCAGGTATTGAGTGATAATGAGGTCTTAGCTAATCTGAAGTTAGGTGATTACTCAGGTAAGGCCTACTTCAGAATAAGTACCGGTAAGGAAGATGAGGTTACCATCGTAGTGATTGAAGGACATGATGACTTAAGTCTGGAGCTCAGGCTAGGTGTTGTAGGCAGGAAATTACTCGGTAAACCCCTAACCATAATTAGAGGTAGGGTCTCTGTTAAGTCAGCTAATGAGAAAGCGCTGAAACCACACGTTAAGGGGTTTGTTGAATCATATACTAATAAGCTGATTGACGAGCTACCTGCAGTGATTGAGGCCTATAAGAAGGGTCTTATCAAGAGGGTAGAGACCAAGCCACCACCAACAGAAGCAGTTCCTGAAGAGCGGGTTAAACCTGAAGAACCTCCTAAACCCCCTACTGAGGGGGTGAGGGTGGGCCTTGCTGAAAACCCCGCAGCACTTGAGGACGAAGTTTTCCTAAGCAACATAATCCTCAAATCAAAAGCATTAAATGAGATCAGAGAAGAACTCAGCGGTCCCGAGCTCTTAACAAGATTAAGTAAGGAGTATACGGAGACAAAACTAAAAACTCTTTACGTACTTGCAGTAGATCCGGAAGGTAATAAAGTCAGGATATTATTCAGAGACGGTATAATCATAGGCGTTAGAACTGAGTCAAGGGAAGGCGCAGTCACTAACGGCACTGAAGCCTTAAGAAAACTTAAGGAAGTAGTTAAGAGGGTGTGGAGAATCACAACCTACTCATTACCTGAAGAACTAACATATTAAGTTCTATATCCTTTATTTACTCTTAACGCCATAATATTGTGGAGTTAGGTGATGGTAAGACATTCTTTATTACCGAGCGACATTGATGTGGTGTATATCGAGATTAGGAGGGCTAGTAGAAGTTTCTTCGGTAAATTAAGTGAGTATAGTGGGAGTAGGATAAACCTCGAGGTTATTAAAGTAAGTGATTCCCCTATTTACCTAGTTTTCGGTTACTTACCAAGTAATACTTTAAGTAGCAAGCACCTCAATGAATACAGGCACTTACTCAGGAAGTCAGCTAGTCATATCAGAAAGCTTAGATGGTGGAACAACGGCAAGATGACCTATATACTTGCTTATAAAACTAGGTGTGATTTCATGCGTGTAGCGGAGGAAAGCAACATCAGCATACTATCACCCTACATTTTTGATAGAGGTATTAGGAAATATATAGCGGTTGGTAAAAAGGAAAACCTTGACAAATACGTTGAGTACTTAGCTAAACTTTACGGGAATGAACACGTTTATTATAAGTCTCTTAATAGACCGGAGCATCTCCACTCCATATTAATCGGGAGAGCGGTTCCTTCCGTTATAACAGATAAGCTGACAGTAAGTGAGTTAAACGTTCTGAAGAGCGCTTACGACGCGGGGTTCTTCGAGTGTCCTAGAAAAACCAATCTTAACGACTTAAGTAAGTCTCTGAGTTTATCGAAAGTTACTGTAGACATACATTTAAGAAAAGCTATAAAAAAGATAGTTGATGAAGTGTTCAAGTCCTTGTCTTAGGTTCTTTAAATAAAACATTTTTTATTTAATACTTTAATAGCGTTACCGCATCCTTATTAGGGGACTTCATGGCTAGCTTGCAAAGTTTTGAGAGCGGGGTGATCACAGCCGCCATAACCCCGCTAACACCGGACGGTAATATTAAGGAAGACTCACTAGCTGACTTCATTGATTTTCAGGTTGGAAACGGGATTAAGGGCTTCTTCCTGCTTGGAACATATGGTGAGGGCTTGGCCGTGCATCCGAAGAAACGCATGTACTTCCTAGAAAGGTTTTTAGAGCATACTCAAAGTAATACCTTAATTATAGTTAACGTGTCAAGCACGGCGCCCGAGGTCTCGCTAGAGTTAGCTAGACATGCAGCTGATCTTAGAGTAGACGCTATCTCATCCCTACCACCTATATATTACAATCAAGACCTAAGAGGCTTGGTAAGATACTTCTCGCTATTCTCTAAGATTGACTTACCAGTACTCATATATAATAACCCGCATAGGCAAAATTATGACGTAACTCCCTCGTTTTTCGAGCACATAGCTCGTGAAGTCCCTAACTTGAAGGGAATAAAGGACTCTAGCGGATCTATTGAGAGAGTGTATAAATTATTAAGTGCGGACTACGTTAAGAATTACTTCATAGCAATAGCTAATGATCTTATGATTTTACATACCTTCTTGCTGGGAGGTAAAGCACACATATGTGGTTTATCCAACTTATTCCCGGAGATAGCCCACAAAATATACGTATCACTAATTAGTAATGACTTGAAGTTAGCTATAGAGTTGCAGAACATACTCAGTAAAATCAGAGAGGCTATGAAGGAAGTACCTGTAGATAGTTCAGCGGTAGTGAAGGAACTGCTGAAATCACGCGGTATCGATCCGGGCTCTCCATCACTAATAAACCGTGAATTAACGCAGGACGAGAAAAACAAGGTGTTGAATAAGGTCAGGTCCATAATCCATAGTCATATCACAACGCTTGAGAAAGCAGGCATTAATATAGACTTAAAGTAGCTATCTGGTAGGGTGTTTAATACGAAGTTGGACTTCGTGTCTATAGGTGAGGTATTGGTTCAATTAAATCCGTTAACGCCGGGACCTCTCAGATATCCTAAACTCTTTGAAACCCATGTGGCGGGTTCTGAAGCTAATATGCTTATAGGGTTGCGTAAGCTAGGCTATACTGCCGGAATTATCAGTAGGGTAGGCAATGATGAGTTCGGGATGATGATAATAAACTTCTTGAGAAGCGAGGGTGTTGATACCTCTAGGATACTCGTAGATAATGAAGCGCCTACAGGCGTGTATTTTATTCAGAGACATTACCCAATACCCGGTCAATCAACAGTTTTTTACTATAGGCACGGCTCAGCTGCGAGTAAGATGGGGCCTGAAGACGTGGATGAAGACTACATAGCGAAATTTAAAGCGTTAATAATAACGGGGATAACGCCCGCGCTGAGTGACACATGTTACTATGCTGTCAAGAAAGCTTATGAAGTAGCCGCTAAAGAAGGACTGGACATCATCTTCGACACTAACGTGAGGATTAAGTTGTGGAGAGATTTAAACAAAGCTAGGGAAAGGTTAAGCTACTTCCTCAAGTCTAAGATTGTCTTCACTAACAGGGAAGATCTAGCAGTACTATTTACTAACGTTTCTTTAGAGGAAGCCATGCATAAAGTAATTGATTTAGGGGTTGAGTTGCTCGTAGTTAAGCTAGGAGATGAGGGGTCGTTAGCGATGAATAGGAATTACGAAGTCTTTAGAGCGCACGCCTTTAATGTACCAATAATTGAGGACGTCATAGGCGCGGGAGATGCGTTTAACGCGGCTTTCCTAGCCTCATTATATAAGGGGTTAAGTATTGAAGATTCTTTAAGGTATGGTAATGCGGCAGGAGCCTTAGTGGTGACGACTAGAGGTGACGTGGAAGCGCAGCCGACATGGAGTGTTCTCGATTCGTTCATAAAATATAAAATGAAAAAAGAAGAGTCTCTTATTAGGTGAGGTTAGTCTTAACCTCTTACGAGCTCCTCAATGGGAACATACCTCGTCTTGAAGCCCACGTCAACGTACAGGTGTTCGAAAGCCTTTAACGCCTTCTCAGTACGAAGTTTTTCATGTGCTTTAAACCCGATAACCCACACGCTCATCCCAACTTCTATATCCGCGTTAGTTAATGGTGTGTAATTATTTGAGAGCCAGCATATTAAGTCGGGGGCCATAGTGAGGATCTTGCCGTTCCTCTCAGCTATTATGTTCTCGTTCTTTAGGTAGACTCTTAACCTACTTCCCCCCTCCTCAGCAACCTCCACTAAGCCCACATCAAACCCCCCAACAGTTCTCATAGTCTTGTTGATTACCTTACCCGAACCTAGAACGTAAGCGTTTAATTCCTTACGTAACATCTCTACAGGATCTACTCCCTTCTCCTTATATGTGCGTAGTATGCCTCCTATACGCGTAGAGAGAGTTAAGGTTCCCGGTATGATAACGTTTCTAGCAATCTCGCCGCTCATTAGGTAAAGCGCTATCCCCGCAACACCCTCAAAAGCCATCGTTATGTGTCTAGATATCTTCTCTGCGGTAACGGCGTCCTTAGTGAACAGTATGGCGCCGTTACCCTCCCAGTCAGAGATAGACATAGGTGATATGGGAACACCGTAAATATCGAAGGTGGTTAGCTCAAGTTCGGGTATGGCTCTGCCAGCGCCGTCACCATCTATTAGAACACGACTCTTAAACGCGGCAGTATGCACCGGTACTGCCACGTTCCCGGCACCGATTTCTATGGGTACTACATAACTGATCCTCTTACCCAGGAACTTTTCTAGTAAGTCGAAGGCAGGTAAGTGTTCATTTCTCCACCCATGCTTAGCCGCTAGAGGAGACCCCATACCCGCTGAAACGACCGCGAGTTCTTCGTCACGTACTTCGGACGGATCCACTATGACGACCTCCTTACCGCTGTCTGCAATTTCCCTAATTATCTTCAGGCCCTGAGTTATGGAGCCGCCACCGCCAGCACCTAATAACGCCGCACCGTAAATCATGTCATTCAATTCTTGAAAGCTTAAAACTCTTGGCGTATGAGATCACCGGATAATGGAATGTTTTCCAGCTTTTAAGGAAAAAATAAAACATGTTTATTCACTTAAACAACTAAACCATCATTACGGGTCGTCAGGGTACTCGTGTCCTGGTCCAGGAACCCAAGTTCCTTTCCAGAATTCACTTACGAACACTTCATAACCAAACGTCATTAACGCGCCGAGACAGAATATTAAAGTGCCTAACCCAGAATACATTACAAACATAGTGGTTCCAGGTTCGGCAGTGAA
>CAZWSU010000020.1:0-27903 GCA_964636755.1 uncultured Desulfurococcaceae archaeon | reverse complement strand
CCGGCTCCATAAACTCTAGCATCAGCTACTTCCAGATTATGAAACCCCGCGCTTCGAGGGATTAGGTTTAACAAAAAGATAAAGATAGGAATTTGCCTCCAGACTTAACGTTTAGGGGAGCGCTTGCGCGCCCTGCCTCTTCTCATCCCACGTAGGTATTGGGTATACCGGCTGTGATACAGCAATCTCAGGAGGCCATATAGCTACGAATTTGCCTCCCTGCCACTGAGATAGTATCTCTTTATGAGCTATCTGCTTCCCTGTGGTAGGGTCTATTTGATAGAGTCCATATAGTGTGACGAGTTTCATGGTGTTTAATACGTTTCTGACAGCGTCTTGGTTAAGACTCTGTGCTTTCTCTATAGCTCTCGCCAGAACCAATATTGCTGCTGCACCAGCGCCTGCGTGCTCTGACGGGAATTGTCCGGGGCTAGCTACTTGATTATACAATTCGAGGAACTTATCCTCAGTAGGCCCGAACCACTCATACCCTAAGGCTTGAGCGTCGTCGGGAGTGTAAGAAGCTCCGTAAGTCCACTGATTAGTTCCTGCCCAACCCTCAGCTAAGTTACCTAAAGCGTCCCTAAATGACTTGAGACTTGGCACGAATCCCATGATCATGAGCTTAGCGTTTATGTTTAACTCAGCTAGTTGTTGAGCAGCTAAGATGCCGTCAGCTTCGTGAGCACATATAACGATTACGTCAGGATTCTTCGCAGCCATCTCCGTGAATATCGGGGTGAAGTCCTTGATATCTACTGGGTACGACTTATTGAAGACCACACTTAAACCGAGTTTTGCAGCTTCTTCAAGAGCTCCTCTAGCTAAGTACCTGTTATGCTCGTCCTCCTTAAATATCACGGCTATAGTAGCGTTGGGATCCAGAGTCTTAATCATCTCCATAGCAGGCCTCATCTGGTAACTGGAGTGAGTTGACACCATAACCAAGTTCTTATAGCCCTGCTCGTGAATTACGTCTCCAGTACCCATCCAATTAATCATCAACTTGTTATATTTAGCCGCAACAGGGGCCGCAACCATCACTAAGGGGGACCCATAAGGCCCTAACAAGAAATCAACCTTATCAACATTGATGAGTTGCTCGTAAAGACTTGAGACAAGCTCTTTATTAGATTGATCGTCATAATACTTCAGCTCTATCTTCACCGCCTTATTACCTATCTTAATACCCCCGTAGACTTCATTAATCCACTTAATTGCTGCTTGAATCCCCCAAAGACCTTGATGGGAAGCGTAGGAGTAAGAACCGGATAACCCTAACGTCAAGCCAACCGTTATCTTATCAGGTATTTCCTCAGTAGGTTTAGGAGGCGCCACCACGAAGTACCAGTACAAGAGTCCGGCAACCACTATGACGACAAGCACTAAAGCTACGATTACAGCTGGTTTCAAGGCCATGGAACACCACAATAATAGTTGGATATAGAAGGTTAATAAACTTTCAAGACAACCAAGGGACTAGCGGATACAGGAGCCGTTAAGAGGTAGGCGGTGGGGAGCTGTGAAAACAGCACATATGAACAGTGATGAACCGCCACCTACCGAGAAACGGTGGCTCACAACCCTAGATACTTATAAAGGAGTTCGTCTTTCCCGAAGTCTTTCTTCAATACTTCATGTTCTATTCTTCCCTGATTTATCAGGTATATCCTATCTGCTACGCGCGTAGCGAGCAGAACCTTCTCCTCTACTAGCAAGACCGAGACGCCAAGTTCATCGCGGAGCTTAACGACTGTCTCCAGCACCTCGTTAGCGAGCTTAGGTGACAGGCCTAGCGTTGGCTCATCTAACAATAATATCTTGGGGTTCGTCATTAAGGCCCTCCCTATGGCGAGCATTTGCTGTTGTCCGCCGCTCAATGTTCCGGCTTTCTGAGTACGCCGTTCTTTTAGGATGGGGAATAAGTTGTAGACTATCTCCATTATGTTCTGGATCTCCTTATCTTTCTTTATGTTGTAGAGGTAAGCGCCCATGACCAGGTTTTCCTCAACAGTCATGTTAGGGAATAATTTCCTGCCTTCAGGCACTAACGCAATACCCTTCCTCACCCTCTCATGTACTGGGAGCCCGGATATCTCCTCGTTTAAGAACTTTATGGAACCTCCCCAAATCTTCAGGAAACCGATGATTGCTTTGAGGAGTGTTGTTTTGCCCGCGCCGTTAGGGCCTAATACTGCGACAATCTCGTTCTTACCTACACTGACCGTGGTACCCCAAAGTACCTGAACTCCCTTATATCCTGTCTCAACATTTTCAGCTCTTAAAACTACCTCACTCATAGACCTTCCCCAGATATATGTCCTTAACTACCTCACTATTAAGAACCTTATCAGGTGTGTCATCCATCATAACACGACCCTCATGCAGAAAAATAGCTCTCTCCACATACCTCAGCACCCTCATAACGTGTTCTACTAAGGCTACCACGGATATGTTCTCCCGCTCCGAGATCTTCACGACAAGACTCATTATCTTATCGACCTCTGCCGGCGGTATTCCCGCGACTATTTCATCAAGTAGTAATAGCTTCGGTCTAGGAGCTAAAGCCCTAGCTAATTCCAGCAATTTCTTCTCAGGTGACGTAAGGTTAACTGCTAGCTCATCCTTCTTGCTGTGAAGACCTACTAGGGAAAGGATTTCCTCAGCTCTATCTCTAGCCTCTTTAATGTCTTTTATATCTCTAGAAAACAAAGCTCCAACAACCACGTTATCCAAGACCGTCATCCCGGCAAAAGGTCTCGGTATCTGGAAAGCTCTCGATATACCGAGATATTTTCTCTTGAACGGCGGCAGTTTTGTGATATCCCTACCTAGGTAGAATATCCTTCCAGAATCTAAGTCGAAAACCCCGCTTATAGCGTTGAATAATGTGGTTTTGCCCGCGCCGTTAGGGCCTATTATAGCTAGTTTCTCACCCTCCTTGATGATTAAGTTAACGTTGTTGAGTGCTCTGATACCTCCGAAGCTTTTCGAGACGTTCTCAAGCCTTAATAATTCTTTACTCATATCCAACCACCTAAATAAGTAATGATTCAATCTTACTTCCCTTAAACCTCCTCCTAAGCCACCCTACGATGCCGTACGGGAACATAACACACATGGCCATGAGAGCCGGAGCTAGAGCCAAGAGCTGAAGTCCAGGGAAGCTCACCGTGAGCTCGTATTTCAAGATACCGTATATTAAGCCGCCTATCACAGGCCCTGTGACGGTGCCTAGACCCCCAAGCATGGATATGACTATAGCTTCAACAGTGTAAGAGACGGCGAAAGCTTGCGGGGGATATATGGCTACGTCTTTAATCATCTTACCCGCTCCCAGCATGCCGGCGAGCGTCGCGCTAATCACGAACACTATGAGCTTATACCTAACCACGTTCACTCCCATAACGTTCGCGGCCTCCTCATCTTCTCTTAAAGCAGCTAGACCATAACCTAGCCTAGACTTAATCACTAGGTATATACATAGAATCGTAACCGCGTATACCGTGAAGATCAGGTAATCAGCGAGTTCTGAAGTAACGAATATGAATGTATCGTAATTATAGGCCTGTATTAGGTCATTAGCTATTACAAGACCGCTACTACCACCCCAAATCCCGGTCCCCTCAATCAGGTTTTTAAGACCTTCGTTAAGACCTATCGTAGCTATTGCGAAGTACGCGCCTTTCAACCTCACGCTTATCCACCCAACCGCTAAGGCCAAGATCAACGCGAGTATTCCTGCAACAGCAAAAGCACACGCTAGAACCAACGCGAGTGGTGGGGGGCTCGAAGTGGAGAGAAGATATTTTATAGTGGCTCCACCACCGTACATGCCTAAAGCAACGAAAGCCACGTAACCAAAACATACGTAGAGAGTTAACCCAGTAAATAGGTTAAAGACCTCGCTGAGCGCTATGTAGAAGAATAGTATTGATAAGACCTGTCTAGTCTCGGGGATTCCTACCCTAACGAAGAGTAAGGTCAGTGAAACCAAGAACAAGATAATTAAGGATCTGTGAGCCCTGATATCCAAGACTATCACCTCTTTAAAAGTCCTTGAGGTCTGATCAGGAGCACCAGCAAAATCATTGCGAACGTTAAGAATCTAGTCAGAGAGAAAGGATTCCCAACATTAGCAAGTGATAGCAACATGTATGAGATGTTTTCAATAATACCGAAAAGCAGGCCCGCAAGAAAAGAACCAAAAGGTGATGTAAGTCCTCCCAAAACCGCTATCGCGAAAGCTCTGGTTGTGTAGGGGTCTCCCATATACGGCTCTATGCCTCCTGAAACGAAGAGAGTTGATAAAGCCCCGCTTGCGACCGTTAAGCCGAGCGCTATAGCTAGACTAAACGCGTAAACCCTGCTCACATCAACCCCACACAACGCGGCCCCTTCAGGATCCTCCACAACACTCCTGATCGCGTTCCCGGACTTAGTCCTGAATAAGAACACGTAAAGCACTAGAACTATTACCGCACTAACCACACCCCCGATTAAGCGCGTTAAGGGATACTCATAACCAAATATGTTAATGCTTCCTAAACCCCATGTGAACCCTCTCGGCGAAGCACTCCAAGAAAACTTAGCCACCTCCTGCAAGAAAATCCCGAAAGCAAACATTAAAACAAGTGAGATTAGTTCTGGACCACCAAGCACGCGAGATATAAGACCGTGATACAGTGCAAAACCTATGAAGAACCCAATAACGAAAGCCAGCAATGACGAAACCAAGGGGGAGAGCCCTAATAATGCGAAACACCAGTAACTAATGTACGCACCGATCATCACGAAACTTCCGTGACCGCTATTAAGAATCCTTAAAATCCCGAAAGTAAAGCTAAGACCTATTGTAGCTAACCCATAAAAAGTTCCTAACATAACTCCCGCAATAGTAACGAATAGGACGTACTCAGCCGTTACCAATATATCACCACATATAAGAAAACTAAGATCTCACCCTTATAAGTATTGCTGATACCCACAAATACCTGTAGACGTTCCGTAAGGACTGTAGGGTCTGAGCAAGTAATGCCGCGCTCGTGAGAAAGCACTGAAAAATGATGGAAAGCCCGGAAGACGCGGAACCTTCATCATCCGCTGTGGAGAGACATCAACCATCCCTCATGAACTCGGTCAAGTTCAACATCATGCAGTGAACTGCCAACAAAGCAGATGCGGTCTCCTCCTTTCAAGTGTGGAGATGTACGATATTTTTTATTATTAAGTAACATATATTAGTGGGAGGTTGGATTGCTCGTTAGAATTCCATTTAAGTTTGAGTCGTATGGTGCTGTCAAGATATATGATGTTACTAGGACTGTTTCTCTTTACGGTGTTGATTTCGAGAGAAAGCACGGCGCATTTTGTTTAACTTCAGAGAACTTGGTTAGAGTTGCTGAGTCTACGGCGGTAGTTGTTCCAGTCAGAGATGAGGACCCTTTAGTGTTAGAGGGAGTTCTTCGCGCAGTTCCCCTACATTCACCCCTTATAGTAGTGTCTAACTCCTCTACTAAGCCTCTCGACGTTTACTCTAGTGAAGCTGACATAGTTAAGAATCTCTACCAGCTGTCTGGGAGATCCATCATGATCTTACACCAGAAAGACCCACTCATAGCGGAGTTACTTAAGGATGAAGTTCCCGGCTTAGTAGACGAGTCTGAGGGGCTAGTTAGGGATGGTAAAGGCGAGGGTCTCTTGATAGGCACCCTAGTCGCTGAAGGTATTAACTCCAGGTATGTAGGGTATATAGACAGCGATAATTACGTTCCTGGTGCCGTACTCGAATACGCACTCATCTACTACACAGCCCTAGTCATGAGTAAATCACCTTATAAGATGGTGCGCATTTCGTGGGGATTTAAAGGCTGGTATGGGGAGGAATTCCTCCTGAGGAGGTGGGGGCGTGTATCCAACATAGTGAGTAATGTGCTTAACAACGCTCTCTCAAGGGGGAGGAAGTTCGAGACGGACATAATAAAAACTAGTAATAGCGGCGAACATGCCATGAGTATAGAGCTAGCCAAAATGCTTAACTTCGCTTCTAGATACTCTATAGAAACTTACGAGTTAGTGTACTTACTTGAGAATTGTTATGTCGGCTTGAAGGAGGGCTTGTGTAAGGCGTTACCGAATACTATAGATATATTTCAGATAGAGTCGAGGAACCCGCATCTTCACTCACAGAAAGGTGAGTTACACGTAATAGAGATGCTAGCGGAGAGTTTAGGAGCTATATATCATTCTAGGCTGGCAGACCAACACCTCAAAAACATGGTACTCAAGATATTGAAGGAGTTCTCGTATGAGGAGGAACCGCCTAAGCCAAGAACTTACGAATACCCTAAAATAAACGCTAGGAAATTCCTTGATGAGGTATTATCAAGGAGTGAACTCTCGGTTGCTTACGGATTTTAGGTTGAGCGGTAAGGCGGTGATATTTACAGACGTAGACGACACTATGCTACCTATAACACAGGAGAGCTCAGTAGAGGAGTTAAGAAGTTTCTTAAGTGAGTTGAGGTTGCTTGGAGTTGAGGTCGTGCCAGTAACGTTCAAGACCTTCATCGAGGTTGAGGAATTGATGAGTAAGCTAAACCATAATTTCCCAGCATACGTAATCGAGGGAGGCTGCGCCATCTACGCGCTCAGAGGCTTCTTAAGGTGGGGCACCAAACAAGCGATAGGTAATTACGAATTTTTAGAGTTATGTAATCCTATAAGTATCTACGAAGATTTACTAACGTACATAGAGGGAAGCCCGGATTGCTTAGGGAAAGCTTTAAGACTCAGTAAAGCGGAGCCAGAAAACGTGTCGAGAGCTCTAGGAATACCTACAGAATTAATCAAGTTATCTCAAGCGAGACTATATAGCGAGGTATTCATTACACAACATAACCCTTGCAGAAACTTCATAAGCTCCGTGATTAGAAACACGAGCCTTAAAACAATCCAAACTAGGAGAGCGGTACACATACTAGAGGTGGATAAGGATAGGGCGACGCGCGAGCTCCTGAAGCAAATTAACGTGGTTGGGAGGGAAACGCTAGTTATAGGGTTAGGAGATAACCCTGCTGACGAAGGGATACTGAGAAATTCTGATGTGCCAGTTATAATATCTGAGAACAGGGTGGAATGGTTTAAAAAAGCCTACTACTTAAGAAGTCCCGGAAAACCACCCGACTCGTGGATCAAGGCAGTGAAGCAGGCTTTAAGCGTCGTAGGCTTGTACTTCTAGCTATGAGTAACTAAGGGGAAACCCGCATCTTGCGTGCTTCCTCTGCACACTACAGATCATTATAAACCCGTATGAAAACTAAAACAGCTCATCTAGGTTCTGATACTCGCGTGTCAAGAGCCATCTATCTCTCCTTAGGATGAGGAAGTCAAGCACTCATATACCTTCACGCCACCGACGTAAGTCGCTAAAACCTTAATCTCTCGTAACGTCTTCTCGTCGATTGCGTAAGGGTCTTTATCCACTATTATGAAGTCAGCAAGCTTACCTACCTCCAAGCTTCCTATACTGCTTTCTTCTCTTAAGACGTAAGCCGAGCCATGAGTGTATAAGTGTAGGACTTCCGTAAGCGATAGCTTTTCATGTGGAGTATGTTTAGAGAGTTCTATATTATCGTGCTCGCCCCTAGTTACCGCCGCATAAACAGTTTCCCAAGGATTTAGAGGTTCTACTGGGGAGTCCGTGCTAATACCTAGTGGCACTCCTGAGTCAGCCAGAGTCTTGAAGGGATAGACCCAAACAGCTCTTGAGCTGCCGAGTCTCTTAAGCACCCACCAATCCGTTATGACAAAATGCGGTTGAACTACTAGCGGTATACCTAACTCCCTGATCTTAGTGATTTGATCAGGTCTTACAACAGAAGCGTGCTCGATCCTATGCCTAGACTCGCGCGAGTCTTTAATTCTTGAGTAAATACGTAAGACTAGATCGATTGCCGCGTCACCTATAGCGTGTACAGCTAGTTGAAGACCTGCTTCATGAGTTTCCTTAACAAGTTTTTCAAGAGTTTCCTCATCTATGAGTTGAGAGCCGCGAGTACTCGGTTCATCGCTATATGGTTCCGTGAGCCACGCAGTTCTAGCACCTAGAGAACCGTCCACGAATATCTTGATGCCGCTGATCTTCAGGTAATCATTCCCGAAACCAGACCTCACCCCTAATTTCTTAAGAGTAGATAATAAGTCATTGCCTTCCCCTGGGTTGAGGTAAGCTCTAACCCTGACTAGTAATTTACCCTCATACCTGAGTTCTTCAAGTGCTTTAAACGTTGTTTCGTTAACACTTACGAAACCTACCGTAGTTACTCCGAGAGAGGCTGCGTACTTAATCGCTTCCTCCAGAAATTTCTTATGATCTTCTATCGTTAGAGACTCCCTAAACTTATTTCTAGCTATGTCAAGAGCTTCTTCCTTAACAATACCTGTTGCCTCCCCCTCCTCATTCCTTAACACGTGAGGAGAGTCGCTATCTATGAGTCCCGTGATCTCCATAGCCTTAGTATTCAATACTGCCGCGTGTCCGCACACACGAGTTAATAACACGGGCTTATCGCTAACCACCTCATCTAAGTCCCAACGAGTAGGCCACCTACCATCTTCAAAGAGTTCTTGATCCCATCCATGCCCGAAAACCCATGAGCCTGACTTACCAGCAAACCTTTTAACCCTATCCTTAAGTTCATCAATACTCCTAACACCCCTTAAGTCAACCGTGCTCAGAGACATCCCAACCCCGTCTAAGTGCATGTGCGCGTCAACAAACCCAGGTAAAACCACCTTACCCCTTAAATCAATTAAATCACACCCAAGCAACCCGCTAATCGCTAAAGCACTTGATTTACTGCCGGTGAAGAGAACCCTACCGCCAGCTATCACCAAAGACTCGGAAGTTTTCAAAGGGTTATACGACAGGTAGATCTTACCGTTAATTAAAGTTAGACACCCTCCCAAACAGATCACTCATGAATACCTATCCGTTAACGTCTAAAATATTCCCTAACCACTCTAAGCACTCAAGTTTTTTCAGTGAAAGCCTGGATAAGTTAAGACCTTCAAGAACCGTTCTCTGCCTACGGTTTTTCCGGGTCTCCGTAGGTTGGTTCATCACGGCTTCTGGGGCGCCCCCACTCGCCTCTTCACGCTAGCGCCTCTTTTCTTAGGGGTGCTGCTCAGGGCGGGTGGTACCGAAGACCTTGAAACCAGAAACTGCTGAACTACCCTAGATATCAACCAAGTATCGTGTCCAACCACAACATTACTATGAAGCCCGACATGAAGCCTAGCGTTGAGAGACTCTCATGACCGTACCTATGTGTCTCCGGAATCACTTCGTGACTAACTACGTATATCATTGAACCAGCAGCGAGAGATAGTGTTAAGACCAGTAAGCTGGTTGTCGTGGAGGACAGCAGCGCCGCCATCACCGCCATTAACGTCTCGCTTAAGCCGCTTAACGCAGAAATACCTAGAGCTCTCTTCTTGCTCTTCCCTGCTATAGCTATCGGGAAAGAAACCGCGAATCCTTCCGGTATATCCTGGATCCCTATAGCTATTGCGGTGGCGAGACCTACGGAAGAGCTAACTACGGAGGAACTACCTACGGCTAAGCCTTCAGGCAGGTTATGTATTAAGATAGCCATGGTCACGAGCCACACGTGCTTCATTCTATCCCTCATGAATAAAGGCCCTTCATAACCCTTCAGCAGATGCTCGTGCGGTATGATTCTATCCAGTAAAACGATGAGCGCCACGCCAGCTAAGAACCCCACCGTAACTAAGGAAACCCCGCCTAACTCAATAGCAGGTAGTAAGAGACTTGTGAATGAAGCCACGACCATGACTCCAGCGCTGAATCCTAAACCCACGTCTAAGTGCTCCTCACGGCCTCTAACCCCGATCAACCCTGCGAGCCCCCCTAAGGAAGTCATTAAGGCTGGTATCAAGCCAAGCACTAAAGCTCTTAAGACGATGTTCTCCGGTAACTCGTTCAACGCATCTCACGCTCTTTTACTGTGGTGCCGGAAGTGAAACATTGCCTACACCCTCGGTACGCCTCTTTCTTGAGTGGGATGACCTCCTACTGTCTTAGGAGCTAGCCAATCTATTACCTCATCTATTTTATCGCTGACTATTCTGACCACTATAGGGCCTAGCGGTGATTCGCTGTCTAAGGTCACTAAGGTAGCTCTACCTACGTAAGCGCTTTGCTTATTAAGCTTGAACTCCGTCGTGTTACCTACCTTGTTATTAAGCAGTACGTTCCTGAAGGCGTCAAGGATCCTCTCCTGTCTTAAGAGTCTGTGAAGCTTTAACAGAGACTCTATCTTGTCGCTTTCACCGACTAGCTTATCGTAAGGGTAGTCTTCAATAACTTCGATCTTGCTTAAGTTGAAAAGATTAGTTACGGCTTTCACGACCTTATCCTTGTCTTCAGTAGGCCTTATCTCACACGTCACTGTTAGCATGAACATCCTTCGAAACCTCCTTAATCATCCTCAAAGCTTCTTCCACAACCGACTCTATATCCCTGCCTTGATTCACCACTATTAAGTCAGCCATGGCTATGACGTTTCCTAAACCTAGCTTAAGTTCCTTGAGGTCTCTCTCAAGAAATTCTTGATAGTTTTTTGGGTCGTCCTCCCTACCCCTACTCAGTAATCTCCTAAACCTTTCTTTAGGCGATGCGTGAACAGCTATTAAGATAACGTTAGCCTTACTCTTAAACGCATTAACCTCCTCTAAGTTCCTGACGCCGTCAATCACGTAGAGAGAGCCCTCGGCAATACTGGCTAGGACTAGCTTAGCCACCGCGTCAGGACCCATCTCCTCCCTCAACTCGTTAGCTAGTCTCAATAGGTTTTCCCTATCTACGGGGAATCCTCTCCTAAGAGCTTCTGACCTGACGAAATCACCCATATTAAGTAGTTTAGCGTTTAAACGCTTAGCTATCCTCATAGCGACCTCTGATTTACCGGCTCCGGGCATTCCAGTCACGCATATCAGCATCGCCTTCACGCCCTCCCAAGCATTTAACTCAGTAAAACATAAGTTTTACGGGTATTTACGTGCGTTTAAATCCGTCGTCCAGAGCCTCACTTACCTATCTTAAAGCTCTCTAGAGTTTTCCTAGGCTGTATCTCCACTTGCGTTATGCCTTTCCTCGCTGGTAGTGACACGTTATAGATTTTCGTACTCCCTATTGATGCCTCAACCACCCTAGCGTTATGTGCGTGCGCGTGGATCACGACGTCCGGCTTAACCTCCTTCACGACCTTCTCCATTAACTGCGACCCCATGAACGGGTAGATCCTCTCAGGCTCGCCCTTAACTGTTAAGAAGGTTGGCGCGTAGTGGGTGATTAGCACCACGAGCTCAGCGCGTTTTTTAGCTTCCTCGATTAGAGACTTAAGTATTTTCGGTCTCTCCATGTAGACTAGTCTGAGTTCCGGCTTATTTCTTTTCTGCCAGTACGTCAACCTATCTAGAGATCCTCTAGAACCTATGAAAGCAACGTTCACGCCCCTAATATTCATTAAGGTCATGGAATCGTTAAGCCACAGTAACTCAGGGTATCTGCTTATGAAGACATCCTCATATTCATGGTATTCCTCATTACCGAACACCGATATAATCGGGGTGTTGGGGAATTTTGTCTTAACCTCATCGACTATGACTTCTAACTCGTCAGTCTTACCCTCATCAACCATGTCGCCTGCGAAAACACATACATCAGGCTTAAACAAAACCATAGATCTTAGCGAGGCTTGAAAAATGTGGAGATACCTCCTACCATGTACGTCGCCGACTGCACATACTTTGATGGGTTGCATCACACATCAGCCTCTAAACACAAAATAATTCGAAAGTTAATAATATGTGACTTCCTAAAGTGCTGACCACACCTTAATAAACAGATCTTCCGGTCGTGTTAGCTTATTAACCGGTTTGCGGAGAATGCTAGGTGGATTTAATGGGTATATTGAAGGGCGTAAACGCGTCAGGACATCTAGGTTGGATAACTAAGAACTGCATAATATGTAGGAAGTCTCTCCACGTAGGGAAAGACATCCTCTACACCTGTAGCAAGTGCGGTAGCGATAAAGTGATTATCTGCTCAGGCGACTACAGATCTCTAAACGGTAAGTGTCCTTACTGTCACTCAGACCTAACGCCACTCCTATGATTTAACGGGTTTTTGTTAAAGACTTATTCAAGATCTTAAGTCTTTAGGTTTTTATTTTTAATCCTCATATATTTTGAAGTTAAGAGAGGAAGTGTCTGGGGGTTAAGTTTCATGAGTAAATCTAGTGAGTCTCTGGAACTTGGTATAGAAGGCTTAGACAAGCTTCTAGGAAGCTTTATCTCCCCACCGTATAATATCGTCATAGCAGGGCATCCCGGATCTGGCAAGACCACCATGGCTTCCACCATATGCTACTCTAACGCTCTTAAAGGACGTAAATGCTTGTATATCTCTCTACAAGAAGATAAAGAGAAACTCTATGAGTACATGAGTAAGCTAGGACTTAATTTGAGGGAAGCAGAGTCTGGAGGGTTCTTAAAATTTATCAAAATACCCATGTCACTCGATATAGAAGGGGTTGCCGAGACGATAAGTAAGTTTGTTTCCGAGGAACACACAGTCGTAGTGATAGATTCCTTAAATCCTTTGCTAGATATACTCGAGAAAAACATCGAGAAGAGGTCTTGGCTCCAGAACTTCTTCTACACTATCTCGCGGTTAATCAACGGCTTACTCATACTAATAGCTGAGATACCATACGGTTCCCAAACCGTTGAGTTGGGGAGTATAGAGTTTGTTTCTGACGCGATCCTAATACTAAAGCACAGAATAGATGAAGGCTTCCTAGTCAGGACTCTTGAGATTAGGAAAGCCAGAGGAGCGCCGATATTACTTGCTGAGGTACCCTTTTCAATAAGTGAGGGTAGGGGAATTGAAGTCTGGATACCGCCAATACTAGAAGAAATTAACGAAGTAGGGAAACAAATAGAGGTGCCCTGCAACCTACTCCGAAAGACTTTAGCACACATACATAAGGGTATGGTAGTAAACATTACTTACCAACCGGACACAGATTACGTTGATTCAATATTAGTACTACTTAGCCTAGCTATAAAAGAGAATCTGAAACTACTCCTAATAAGCTATAGATACCCACCCATGTCAATGCAGGAAGCTCTAAGAAATAAGCTTATTAATAAAGGAGTCAGTAAGGATCAGGTCGAGAAACTAATTAACGATCACGTCATCTTCAAAAGTATCAACCCGTTCTCATACAGCGTCTCACAACTCGTGATACGTGAGTTATCAATAATCGGGAAACTGAATCCTGATATAATAGTATTTCACGGGGTTGAAATACCTAGACATACAACAGACATTAACACCCATATTCGAGAACTCTATAATCAGATGATTTACTTAAAGAAACTAGGTAAAATAATTGTTAGGATTGGTGCTTATACAGACGATCTAAGTTACAATCTAGAATCTAGAATAGCTGATGTCATAATAAGGTTCTGGTATGAGGGCTTGGAAGGCGATGTACGTTATAAAGCTTATATATGGAGGAGGTTCAGAAATCCCTACATAGCGACTCAAGAAGAACTACAGGAATGCGTTGAGGAAGCTACGGACTTTATAAGAAAATCACTCACTGCAAATCCTTCAAATCAATAAGACAACCACATACTTTCGTTAGCAGATCTAAGGATTTTTGGGAATATTTCACGAGCCCTTGATGAGAGACACGTCTAACCATCGAGAATTCATGTGTGGGGTCTTTGCTAAACTTCTGTTATTTCTTCCGGCTTAATAAATCTCTTATACCACTTATCATAGAGGTCTGGCGTGATAACGTGTAGTTCTATTGGCGCGTCAATGAGTTCCCTGTAGACCGCAACCATCATCTCATATTTTAAGTTTATTTTCGTCGTAATAACGAGTACGTCTATATCGCTAGCGGCCGTGTAGTTCCCGCGAACAACGGAGCCAAAAACGTATATCCTAGCTTCTGGGTCAAAACATTTCACTATGTTTTCTACTTTCTTAGCAATCTCACGGTAGTTCTTCAAGTATTCTAGGTTAGACTTATACCGAGTCGACAAGAGGTTTGAACACCTCTAGAACGAACCTACTTATATCCTTGACTTCCTCAAGAGTGTATTTGAAAGGTAGGTACCTGGAGGATATATATGCTTCTTCAATTCTTGCAATATAATGTAGATTCCTCACATCATTAATTAATATAAGCATTTTCGGGTTTTCTTCACCGAGCTCCCTGATTAGCTGTCTCAGAGAATGTGTTCTAGGGTATGTTCCTTTGATAACTAATAACTTATGTTTTAGTATGAGCTGACAATACTGCTCAAGATTAAACATTGCTAGATCAGCTTCATTCTCGCTAACTAGATAGAGTGCGTTTCTAAGGAAAGCCTCAGCTCTCTTCCTCAATAACTCAATCTCTTCGAAACTCATGAAGTATCCCTGAGAATTTAATGTTACGATTCTTTAAATTCAAGAGGTCTTACTTATGTGTTTCCTATTAACGGTGTTTAATTAGCGTTTGTGAGCACCTGCTCATAGTATCGGAGAAAGCTCCCCCGGATTCCTTCAGGAAACTGATTCCTGGAGTAGGACTGACTTCGGTACTTGCCATAAATCTTTATAAACTCTTGAAAGTGTATTACATGAAGTAGGGTGCGAGATGAGCAAGAAGAGCAAAGTGGATATAGTTTCCCTGTGTGGTGGGTTGCCGGAGGAACTTTGCGTTCAGCTAGGTGCTGAGGAGCAACTTGTTAAGATAAGGTTAGAGAAGAGAAAGTTTGGTAAGGAGGTCACGATTATAGAGGGTATAGACCCATCAACATATGATTTAAAGAAAGTAGCTTCCGTTCTTAAGAGTAAGTTAGCCACTGGCGGTACCGTTAAGGATAATCACATAGAAATACAGGGAGATCAAAGACAAAAAGTCAAGAATATACTTATCGAGGAGTTCGGGATTCCTGCTGAGAGCATAATATTCATAGAAACCGAGTAGGACCTTTTTATGAGTTATTCTTCCTCGTCCTCCGGGACTTTAAGGTTTAGTTGCTGAGTTATTTCTCTATACCTGTTCCTTACCGTGACCTCAGTCACGCCGGCTACTTGAGCTATGTCCTTCTGAGTTTTCTTTATTCCGCAGAGCCTGGCCGCGATGTAGACCGCTGCTGCCGCCACCCCGGCAGGGTCCTTACCTGCCGTAATCCCGGTGCTCTTGGCTTGCTCAAGTATTTCCTTAGCCTTTGCTTCCACCCTCCCGCCAAGCCCTAACGCTGAAATCATTTGTGGTATGTAATCGCTAGCTCCTGAGACAGGTATCTTGATATTGAGTTCACGAACTAATAACCTGAAACACCTAGCTATTTCCTTCTTCTGAGTCTTGGTATACTCCGCGATATCGTCAAGAGATCTGGGCAGCTTGTAGAGTCTGCAAGCTATGTAAAGACAGGCAGCAACGACAGCTTCCACAGCCCTACCCCTAACCACCCCTCTCTCAACCGCCTTCCTATAGATTGTCGCGGCCTCATCTTTGATGGCTTCTGGAAGACCTAATTCCACTGCTAACCTATCTAACTCTTCAGCGGCTTGAGTTATGTTTCTATCTATACTATTCTGTATTCTAGTCCTTATCTGCCACTTACGCATACGCATAGCTTCTAACTTACGCTCTAGCTCTAACTTCTTACCTGAAGCGTCCCTATCACGCCAATCAATCATGGTAGCTATGCCGCTATCATGTAATGTCTGTGAGAGCGGGGAGCCGGAACGCGACCTCTTCTCCTTCTCCTCAGGAGTAAATGCTCTCCACTCAGGACCTTGATCAACAACCCTCTCCTCGATAACCTCACCGCTCTCAGTACATATGTACTCTCCTCTAACCTCATCGTAAATAATCTTTCCCGGAGGACATCTCTCCTCTTGCTTCTCGAGATCTACCGTCTTAATCACCTCCGTAAACCTTAAAAACTCTTGTTACAAAGTTAATAAGCTTTTTTACTAGATTAAAGAAAACTCCCACACAAACCCCGTCTGCGAAATACGCCGTGAATGAACTAACCCGCACTAGTTTCTAACCCCCATATAATATTATCTCAGTAAGAGATCCTAACAAGAATTAAGAGAGTACATTTAGAGAATATATTGTTAAAGTTTTTGAGACACTCTAAAAACAACGAAAACTATGTTTTTTCTAGCTCGCTTATGAACTCAGCCATTATCTCAATACCTTTCCTAAGCCTATCTTCTGGTTGAGTCACGAAAGTTATTCTAAGATGGTTATTCCCGTGGTCACCGAATATAGAGCCCGGCAACATAACAACTCCTTTCCTATCAGCTAGTTGATACGTGAAATCAATATCATTCATCCCCAGTTTTTCTAAGTAGGGCGTCATGTCAGGGAATAAGTACATGGAGGCCGGCGGTTTCCACACCTTCGCCTCAGGCAAGTATTTCTTCAGAGCGTCGTAGAGCGCGTCCCTCCTAGACCTATATATCGGGATGACCTTACTCAAGTATTTTTCTTTTATACCTGATGTGAGCGCGTAGTAAGCAAACCACTGTCCAGGAACAGGTGAGGTAATGCTTAAGAGCCCCTTAATCTTAACCATCTCAATTATTACTTCTTTCGGCGCGTACGTGTATCCAACCCTGAATCCAGGTATTGCGACGTCTTTAGAGAACGAGTTAATGCTTATTAATTTCTCCATAGTTCTAGAATATCTCTGAATCCACACATGTTCTCCCTCATACACTACATGCTTGTAAGCCTCATCGTATATTAACCACACGTCATTATCTATGCATAAATCAGCTATAAGCTTCATCAAGTCCTCTCTTATTATCCTACTGGTCGGGTTGTCTGGACTGACCACTATGACGGCTGCAGTATTCTTGTTTATAGACTCCTTTAAACACTCCTCACTAGGCTGGAAACCCCCGTCGATCACCTGACCACACTTCCTTACCCTCAGCCCATAGAGCTCTGCTAAATCCCAATACACACTGTACGTCGGGTCTAGCAAAACTATCTCGTCACCAGAATCCGTCGTAGTTATCAATGAGAGATTCATCCCCTCAACTCCGCCTGAAGTAATGACGATGTTCTCAGGATCTACCTCGAAACCACCATACCTTCTTAAGTCTTCCTTAATAGCTTCACGTAACTCGTAAAGCCCTTTCGTAGACACATACCTGAAGTGATTGAAGGGATTCTTAATGAGCTTATCATAGAAATCTTTTATTAACTCTTCGTCAGGTGGAAGGCCCGGCTGGCCAGCCGAGTAATTGTAAACAGTTCTCCCAGACTTAAGAAGTTCATCAACTTTAGCAACGAGTCTCCTATGGGGTGATGGCTTTATTCTTGAAGATCTTAATGAAATCTTCCTCATATATATCATCCCCAAATATTTTTGATTAAAATTAAAAAGCCTTAACGTGATTTAAACTATTCATAGATCTCCCACAGAGACCTAAACATTGTTAATGCATTAATTAGTTAATTAAAGTCTTAAGTAGATTATTTTGAACAATATGCTTTTCAATACTTATATTAGTTGATTAAGAATAGTTATTGAGGTGTCTTAAATTGGTTAAGTATAAGGTAATAGTTGATAGACAAGCATGCATAGCCTGTGGTGTAGCTCCCTCACTATGTCCTGAGGTCTTCGTCTTAGGCGAGGATACTGGGAGGAATATGGTGACGCAGAAATACGCTGCCGAGACTACAGAGGACCTATCCACGGGAGTGATCCCTGAAGAGCTTTATGAGTGCGTTAAGCAAGCCGCGGAGGCCTGCCCTGTAGGAGCCATAAAAATCGAGGAAGTGAAAGAGTAGTCTTTTTCCCCGTATCTCTCCTCTAACTGTACCTAACCGTTTTGCGTGTTCGTGGCTTCGTTGAGCTCAACGTCCTCAAATCCTTTAAAACTATTTAGTGTTACAACTGAAAGCCTCGCTCTTTAGAGCGAAGATGGAGAGAAAGATTTATGACAGGATTCAGGTTTGAGTTGTATTAGTGATGAGTATTGGTTTGTGAGCTTAGCGCGATGATTGGTGAGGCACCCATAACCCCCAAGCCCCGGCAAGAGCAGGGGTAACGGGTTGGAGACCTGCCACGAGCATTAGCAGGAATCCCGCCCTGAAGGGATGGAGAGGATGTTGGTAGTCAAGAACGCGTGAGAAATCGTAAGCATATACGGTAGGTGTTCGAGTATATAGTTAAAAGCTAGCATTATTCTTGACTTCGTCACGTAGTTTTTGCTCTGACAATGTAGTCTTGGAATAGCTTCTTGAATGAGTCCAAGTCTATTATCGGCTTACCTTCTTTATCAATCGACTGCTTGGCTGGGTAGCTCGCTTTATATGAAGGGTTGCCTTCCGCTATTCTCTCCTCGTAGGTCGGGACGTAGGGGTTAACGTAGAATATCCCTATAGGTATCTTGGTATCCCACTCCATAGATTTTTCAAAAGCTTTCAGTATCTTGCTCGTTACAGCTTCCTCACTAGCTTCACTCGGTGCTGGGTCCCACCCAATATCCTCGAGTTTGTAAAGCCTCTTCCTATAGTATTCTACGGTATGTATGTCGTTATATGTGACGCAGGGTTGCAGAACGTCTACGAAGGCGGAGCCTCTGTGCGTGATGGCTTTCTTGAGTATATCTTTAAGGTGTTCTGACTCAAACGCGTAAGCCCTAGCAACGAACGTATACCCTGAGGCTAGAGCGAGAGCCACCGGGTTGACCGCGTCCTGTATGTTAGGCTTGGCAAGAGACTTAGTTTTAATACCTTTAGGCAGTGTGGGGGAAGCCTGACCCTTGGTCAAGCCATAAACCTTGTTGTCATGCATTACGACGACCATATCTATGTTCCTCCTCCCTAAAGCTACGAAGTGTCCGGCACCAATACCTAGAAGATCGCCATCACCTCCGTGAACCACGACCTCAAGCTCGGGATTAGCTAGCTTTATCCCGGTAGCGAATGGTATGGCTCTCCCATGCAGTGTGTGAACCCCGTTTACTTTCACGAAATGAGGTGTTTTGCCAGAACAACCTATTCCAGAAACTACCACGGTCCTCGAAGGATCTAGTTCAAGCTCTGCGAAAGCCTTATATAGCGCAGCCATTATCCCGAAGTTCCCGCAACCTGGACACCAATCCTGCCATACGGGTGATTTATAGAAAGCCATGTCACGCACCATAACTCAACACCACCTTCTCAACCCTTTTCAGCCTTATCTCATTAACTGCTTCCACGAGTTCCGAGAGGTACATAGGCCTCCCAGTAAACTTACTCACCCTCCTTAACTTCTTGAAGCCTGTGTTCATAGTTATTAAATCAGCTAGCTGGACCACGTAACTATGCTCTACTACTATTATCGTAGAATCGACGGAACTAAGTAACTCGCTAACGTAAGCGCTTGGGAAAGGCCATAAAATCCTTAGCTGCAGGTAGGCAGCCTCAACGCCCATACTCTTAAGTATTTCCACGGCGTCTAGCGCGACCCCCTTAACAGAACCCCATCCAATCATGAGCACCTCCGGGTTTCCCGAACCAAAATACGTCGCTTTCTTACTGTTAGGAATTTCTGAATCTATTAACTCAAGCTTCTTCATCCTCTTAGAGTACATCTTAACCCTGTTCACTGGATCCTCACATATATGTCCTAGCTCGTCATGCTCGTCACCAGTATACCACATAATAGCCTTAGAACCTAAGTAAGCACGTGGGGATACTTGACTACCTAAGTCAAATCTCTTATAAGTTTCATCACCCTCTGCCACAAGACCTCTATCTATGAGTATGTTGTTTAAGTCAGGCAACGGCATTAGCGTTAAGGTGTTAGCCAGAAACTTATCCAGTAAATGAATGACCGGCAACTGATACTTCTCAGCTATGTTGAATGCGTCGACAGCATCATATAGTGCCTCGAGATGATCCCCTGAGGAGAGGACTACGCGCGGGAACTCGCCGTGACCTGCGAAAACAGAGAATAAGAGATCGCTCTGACTACCCCTGGTAGGTAACCCGGTGCTTGGACCACCTCTTTGATAATACGTTACCACTACAGGAACCTCGTTCATGCCTGCCCATGAAAGACCTTCAACCATCAAACTAAAGCCGGGACCGCTCGTGGCCGTAGCACTCCTCACCCCAGTCAATGATGCCCCTATAGCTGACGTTATAGCAGCTATCTCGTCCTCGGTCTGAATAACTATTAAGCTGGAAGCCCCGTCTCCCACGTCAAGTTTCTCGTACTTCTCTAGAGTGAAGCTCTCGTCAGCCGCCGGCGTTATCGGGTAGTAGCTCTGATACCTTAAACCACCTATTATCTTACCGATAGCTACTGCGTCATTGCCTGAAACTACTAGAAGTTCTTCAAGCCCTATGCCAGGACCTTCAAGAATTAACTCGTTAATTCCGTAATCAACGATCGCGTTCCTTACTGAAGCAACTATTTCCAGGTTCTGCGATACTAAGTCCTCACGCCCCCTAAAATGTTTTGTGAAACCATACATGAGCGACTCCTCATCAAGTCCTAACAGACCGGAAATCGCGCCGATAAGTATGGAGCTTACATATCTAGATACTTGCTGAGGACTCAACTTAAACTTCCTACCAGCGATGTTCAGTATCTCGGCGTAGTTAAGATCAACTACCTTCACGCCTCTACGATTCTTTAAGTAGCCCACTAAACTAGAGATTCTTGGCTCAAGACCTAACGAGGTAAGCCTTTCCTCAACTCTCTTTTTAAGCGGTTCCTCGACACTCAATATAGAATCTAGTCTTTTATTGTTAGTTGCTTTATCATATATTAAAACACCACCATCTCTCAAGTCATCAAAGTGGGTAAACACCGTCTCAGGATCCATAGCCGCTATCAGGTCTACAGGATATGTCAGAGATCTAGGCACGCTCTTCGAGGAAATTCTTAAGTGTATATAACTATGTCTTCCCTTAATATTCGAGAAGTACTCTCTATCAGCTATGAAACCATGCCCAGACCTCGCTAAAGCATAACCTAACACGGCCATACTTGTCTCAAGACCTGCTCCTTGGGGACCCCCTAATATAGCGCTTACCTCACTACGAGGCATCCTGACCCACCTAATCAGCCGTCGGGGACTCCTCACCAGCTACGTCGTCAGCAAAGCTACTCACAACAACATGCCTCCTCCAGTGTTTCTCAAGCTCCTCAAGAGTGTATATGTACGCACCGCAAGTAACACAGTACAGGAAACCCTCACTACTCAAGACCCTCCTTAAGTCATCAAGCGTGACCTCCTTGAACTGAGGGCAGGGTCTCCTCTCACCACTTAAAACCACCACCTCTTTTAGGTTGATGCAGTAACCTAGATACTCGTGGGTATCATGCAACTTAAAGAATACACAATTCCTACAATCAGCTACGGCCTCATTCATAAGTAACACCATGATTTATTATTCTTCGATAAATAAAAATATAAAGTAAGGAAACAATAATGACTTACTTATCAACTCATTAACAATAAAAATATATACTTATTTTTTCGTAAGATGTATTATCGCTTTAGGATTCTTTATTCTCAACGCGAGAGTTTCCCAGAGTCTGTATAAGTGCTCGTCAGCTGAAGGTCCTAGGTAGTCTAGGACTGTGTCAGCCCCGACGACTAAGTCTATCATGTACTTATTTACTGAGATCACTAGCACGTCTTCGTCACTGAGTAAGGGGGTTTGCACGACCTCATGCACTAAAGCCTTAACCCTTTCTAACTCCATAACGCCTGCCTTCTCCGTATACTTTAATAGATCGGCATACCGTGCAGGACTCACTAACAATACGTAAGGTGGGGGCACCGCCTCATCAATTAGCCTCTTCACAGCTCTTGAGATATCCGCTACGGGGTTCCCCGGCACGCTCCAATCACTTAACTCCCCCTTAATACTCATCTTACAGGTGAGGAGTCCCGGCCATCCTCTCTCTAAATCACCCTCAAGTATTATCTTATCCTCAGCTAAAGCGAGTTTCGTTGACGCGAGCACTAGCGGTGCTAGATCCGGCTGAATCCCTGTCTTAATCCAGTAATCCAGTATCCTAACCTTAATACTGAATTGCGTGCTTAACTCGCTAAGCAACACCATCTTACTAATTCTAGACTTAATAACTTCCTCCGCGCTAACCTCCTCTAACGGGAAAGCCTCAACCCCCCTGCCTACGTGAACAACTTCTAGTACTTTACGTAACCTCCTAGAAGAGTCAATGATCTCCCTAGCTTTAGCACTCAGCTTCTTCAACGTTTCATCTTCCTTAATCGTTTCCTGTGCCGGCGGGTCGTCTCCAGGCACTGAAACTCCGGTTAACTCCCTTACCTCCTCAGCACCAGCCTTCAACTCAGCAACTTGTTCTGGGTCTAGGTTCTTAAGCAACGCGAGGAACTCACCAACATGGGTCTTCTCCTCCCTCGCTATATCCTCAAAGACCTTCCTCACTTTCTCATCGTCCGAATACCTAGCTAACTGCAAGTACAGGCTTATAGCATCTAACTCAGCTATTATGGAGAGCCTTAAAGCCTCGGCCACCTCCTCCTTACTGAACTTCCTTAACTGCGGTAACTCAAGAGGGTGTTTACTGAGCAAACCATCACCCCTATAAGATTTTACTAGAAAAATTAAATACTTAACCTAAATTAAAGCGTTCCTACCACATGTCGTAACCTAAGGTTCTACCTTCACCGCAAGCTTCGCTAAACATCAACTAGCTTCATTTTAAAGCCCTTCAAAACGTCTTGCCAAGAACTGTGAGACTCCAGTTATAATATCCTTTAACATCATTCATATATTTGGTGGTTGAGATGAGTCAAGAAGACGAGTTAGTGAGTAAGTGGCTTATAGAGGAAGGCTTTAACGTTAGGAAACTTGAGGCACAGCCGCACTTCAAGATTGCTTGGGGTCTCGACGTCTACACACAGCCCCCACTTCACGTGAATCTCAAAATTTTCAGGCCGGAGGGTAAGGATGACCGGTATGTCCTCTTACTAGGTGTTGTGGTATCTCCTGAACACAAGAAGAAATTGGGTGAGTTAAGTGCTGAGGAAGCCTTAAGATTCTCATCGAAACTAATGTATAGGATCATCTCCGTGTGCCCTACCTGCAACGCAGGTCTTCAACCAAGTCCAGTGGATCTTCAGGCAATTACAGTTGCGCGAGTCTTATTCAGGAGTGAGTTAAGTGAGAATTATAAACCGAGATTCGTAGAACATGTTTACACGTTGATAAACGCGTTCTTCACCATAGTCTCCACCTTCAACGAAGAATTCCCGGTAATACCTCCTAAAACGAGAGCCGGTAAAGAGCCCTCAACAATACTCTAGTACATGTAGCTAGGGAAATTCCCACCGCTAAGTAGTTAGGTTGAAAGTTATATGAGGTAACTAATCAAGTAGTAACCAGACCGACCGCCCGCTCCTAATCACTGAAGGTTTATAAGGTAAATGAGGTTTTTGTATTTCATGAATTTTTTTACCTATAACACACTGTACACACTTCAATAAAGTTATTTATAGATCATTATAAAAAACAACTCGGAGAACGCAATGAGTTAACTTTCAATAAGTTTATATACCTCTTAGTAGATATTATTAATGCGGTGAAAACTATGGAGAAGTGGATGGCCTTTGATGTAAAAGCTAAGAAGAAAGTAGAGATTCAGAACCCGCAGTTCATGAAGTTAAAGAACAACAGGTGGGCTGTAGTAGGTACTAGCCCCGAAACAAAGATTAAGGTAGTCAGGTTCTTAAGCAAGAAGGAAGTTGAGGACCTCAAGAAGAAGGGCTTAATTAAAGAGTAAGTTAAGTCCAAAACTCTTTTAACCCTAAATTTTTCCTCAAAAATCTTTTGAAGCTGATCCTCGACCTACCCTAGTCTTCAATTCTTAAAGCATAAGTCAATTCATTTACTAAGCGCATTAAGAGTGTATCATCAACGAGTATTCCTAGATTCCTCAGTTTCTCAACTATCTCACGAGTCCCCAGCGTTTTAATATATCCCCCTATTAACCAGATGGGCGTATCAATAAGTAACGCAGGAACTCCGGACTCTTCACTAACGACATCCCAGACACTCCTTACGTTCTCAGGACGTTTTAATAGTTCCTCAGCTAAATCCTCTAATTCCTTGAGGATTCCCCCGCTTCTCGCTCGGGGAGTTAGAAGACCTGAAGTGAGGGTGACTAGAGCAACCCTCCTGTCCACAGGTATAGGGATTTTCGAGAGATCCACGTCCATCCCAGTAGATTTGAGAACGTAGTAAGCCATCTTAACAGAGAAAACCACGGTTTTGGATTCCCTCCCTGTTTCAAGACATGAAGAAATCTTACTCAAGTAGTCCTTAACCCGGCCCTTACTTAAGCTCCTGAACGCTTCACCACACCCTAACACTTTGTTAAGTCTCCTTATCTTAACCTCTAAGTAAAGCTTATTGTAATTACGTGTGAATTCCTCAACAAGCTTAACAGCCTCCCTGAAATCTCTCATGCCACCACACCTACCTACAACAAAATCCGCGAACAAACTCCAGAAATCCTCCCCCTTCATGCTGAGAGCGTAGGAAACTAAGCCGTTTATTGCAGGAAACACTACTGAGACCTCACCACAGAACTTCGGTAACTTACTTAAAGACACGTACTGAGGGTCAACATGCACGAACTCCTCACAACCCTCACGCCCTAAAGATTTAAAAACAGAACTCACAGCTCTGAGTCTCCCCTCATTAACTACATAGGTGCACATGGAACTCCCTGATTGACTCTTGAGGATCCTTCCTAATATTTTTGTGTAGGTTGAATTATTGATTCCCTCCACACATAACGAACGACGCAACTACCTCTAGAGCGAAGCTACCAGGGATTAAGTGAGGGCGTCGATTCATTAAAACATGCGTAAAGGTATGCTGACAATAAATTAGATCCTTTCTAAGGTTTTTCTAGGTCATTAGTTAGTTTTCTTAAGAAAGGTATTTAAGGTTTCTATCGTTGATACTACTTGGTGAGATCATGTCCTTATTGAGTCCCAGAATGCAGGAATTACTTAACAAGCAGTTAAATCAGGAGTTAAGGAACGCGTACTTATACCTTTCGATGTCCGCGTATTTCGATGACTTAGGTCTCAAAGGTTTCGCACACTATTTTAAAGTCCAAGCTAAGGAGGAGGTAGGTCACGCTATGAAGATCTACGAGTTTATCTACGATGCCGGAGGTAAAGTAATCTTATCAGAGGTTCCACAGCCGAAGACTTCATGGGGGTCTATAAGCGAGGCTATCGAGGACTTCTACGTAGCTGAAGTAGATAATACTAAAAGATTCTACGAGTTAATGGATGCTGCTAGAGAAGAGGGCAATAAGGTAGTTGAGTCTTTCCTTAAGTGGTTCATAGACGAACAAGTAGAGGAAGTGAGTAACGCTAACGAGCTCTTAACTAAAATTAAAATGATAGGAGAGCACAAGCCCACGCTCTTAATGCTAGACGCTAAGCTGGCTGAAAGAAAATAATAGTCTAAAATATTATTAATGAATAGCGAGTACTAAGTAGTAGTAAGAAATCGCTATAGCGAAAGTTAGTACTATCGCAGGAATTAAGTATTTATAAACCTTAAATAGGTTTTCCTTAAAGTATTGCACAGTAAACACTAAACACAGATGCACCGGCGAGGCAACGTAAGACAAGAATGCTGAGAGGTATATTAGAGACGCGTCACCTAAGCTAAACGTTTTAAGACTCGCTAATAACGGTACTGAGGAAGTCACACCGACTATCGGAGAACCTGATATTAAGCTCATGACGCTTGGTAATAAGATCTCCGTTATTACCACGGGGAACTTACTACCACTTATTATTACACCTATAGAACTCGAGATCCCTGTGTTTATCATGGCATAATATATGAGCATGGCTCCAAAACTTGATAAAACCATGTTCATAACCCTATCACTCCTCAAGGCAGTGAAGAACTTAATTAAGCTTACGTGTTCCTCACTCTTCTTGAATGACAGATAAGTGATTAAAGCAACCCCGAAAAAACCACCCACCGCAACACTGTAGTCGCTATAGTAACCTAGTGTGTCTAGTACTTGACGAGCTATCAAAGCCACCACTATGGAACCTAATATAGGCGATAGGAAAGTCACTACGTCTTTTAAGCTAGACTCTCTGAAGACAAGGCTCCCTGACTTGGAAATGGGCTTACCGTTCCTACGCGTCACGTAAAGACCTGTCAACATCATTAAGACCATTATAGGTACTTGATACATCGCTAGCTCGATGACGGAATGTCCTGTCAGAACTGCTGCAGTTATTAAGACCTGACTCATTGGGTAAATCAAGAATATTGTGTGCCTGAACCAGACGTTGAGAAAAGCCATTAAAGTAGTGCCCAATCCTATAGCAGAGCCAACACTCGCTACAACAGGCGCCGACATTAACGCACCGCCCGCGATAGGTAGTAGACCCATAATAGCTGGTACTATAGCTATTATTAGGGTGGGCCTCCTAACATACCCTAAAAGCCCCTCACTCAACCCATTAATCATTCGAGTTAAGCTATAGAGCTCGACTAGGATCGAAATCGAGAATGACGCTAAAACCAACGACACAGTCCTCTCGTTCATCAAGGTCTGTAAAAACACGTTAGGCAGTAATAAGGGATTCATCAAAACAATTATGAGCACCCCCTCTACTATTAGAGCGATACCAACACTAACCCTAAGCCTAACTAACGTGAGGAGGACGACTATCGAGACAGCGACCACTATTAATTCCCACACCACCTATCCCCAACCAATACACATAACTGACGATATCGTAATTAAATCTTAAGCCTAGGTATTATATCGGTTAGATATGAGGGCGCTGATAATAGGCTCAACAACTATTGACGTGCTCGACAAAACCTTCAGAATCGGGGGCTCCACCTACTACGGGGGAATAACGCTATCTAGGTATTTAGGAGACGAAACACATGTTCTAACAACGATAGACGATGACGTCTCAGGATATTTCCGCAGTACTTTCTCTGAGTTAGGGATTTCTCTCCACAGCGTTAAGTGTAGCAGGGTGCCTCACTTCGTAATAAAGCAGGGTAAGGCGGTTAACGTCGCCGTGAGTGATTGTATGATACCACCTGACGTAGTGAGGGATTTAGTGAGGGTCATTAAGCCAGACATTATATTCTTAGCGCCCGTCTACAGAGAGATAGACGTTAGGGATTACGTTAACTTATTGAGGTCCTTGAAAGATGTCACAGCATTTAAAGCTCTCGATATTCAAGGACTCGTTAGAGTTTCTACTAGCAGGGGTATTGAGTGTTCTTGGCGTGAAGATCTACTAGACTTAATGAGTTTAGTGAACTTAACACACGGAAACATTAGGGAATTCTGTTTCTCGAATAATGTTGAATACATTATTAAGTCGTTAACAGATGCGATGAAGCCCTACGATAGTGCGGTAACTATAACAATGGATTCCTCGTACGTGTATTTACTTCATGGAGGTGAGTGTTTTAAAGCTACCCCACTAAAAGTTGTTATCACCGACGAGGTAGGGGCCGGCGACGTATTCACCGCGTCAGCAGCACATTATGCGGCGGAAGGGAGGGATCTTCTATATGCTGTGAGAGCGGGTATCGCGGCAGCATCACTTAAAGTATGGAGAGCCCGCAGTACGTGGTTCACCAAGGAAGACATTGAGAATTACCTACATCAAATAATTTTCTCTCAATCCTGTCCCTAATCTCCCCACTTATGGAACGTCGTTACAACTGAAAGCCTCGTCTTTTAGGGTGTGGATGAATGTTTATA
>CAZWSU010000019.1:0-4430 GCA_964636755.1 uncultured Desulfurococcaceae archaeon | reverse complement strand
ATATGCGTGGCACTCCCGTAAAACGTTTGGTCAGCGATTCCGAAGAAGGTTCCTATGATCAAAAACATTATGCTCACAGCCGTGCTATGCTTTGAAAATATCAACGATAATGAAGACATGGAAATCCCCCACAAAACAGACGCAAAACCACCACCCACAGAAGAGTAATTACCGCCAATATAATCTATAACTGTCGTAAACTCGGGTATCTCGTTATATGAATTTATTCTTAGTGTATGATCGTATAATCTCTCCGTGTATATGTATATACCTATCCAGTCCTGTATTAATGAAGTTATGTTGGGAACCAAGCATGTCGTTCTTCCCGAGCTCGCGACACATCCTCCTAAGGCATCGAACCAGCTCACATCCCATTGATCCCAAGAATATTCTTCTTCCTCAAAGTAATACGGGATTATGGCCGGGGTGGGGATAGCTATCCAATAGCTCGGGTCACCCCAGTACTCCATTACCCGGTAAGTGAGAATGAGGGCATCATAATAATACCTTATCTTGATGGGCACGGATATCGCCACGTAGCGAGCCCCTGCTACCCAATCATTGGGGATGACGAAATCGCCGTGCCTTCCCTGAGAAGATACTTCGTATACCTGATGCCCAGATATTAACTTACCAAGGAACGTTAACCCATGCACGTTATATCCTGCAGCAGCTGACCCGCGTACTAGGTCAAGACGCAATGCAGGCGGATTTTGAAGAGTTGAGGTTATTTTTATTACGAACGGCTTGAAGCTAGTCATATACTTTCCGGGAGTCTCCGAATTATTCCATCCTATGTAGTACGGATAGTTGGGATAGGGTAATGGGGGTAAGCATAGATTCAGTAAAATATCCATTGACTTAACCCCTTCTCTATAACATCCTGCGAGTGGTTCGCCTATCCCATACGCTAGCAGATTATTTAGGTAACTCCTCACCTCTCCCGGACTACTGAACCTGCTTTTACTGAATAAATACGCTGTGCTGTAGGTATATATAAAGTTTAGCCACGTAGCGTTTTCCACCATAAACTCCTCCGCCGGTTCTCCAACGTAAACCCTGCTCCTCCAGAACTCCGGTGGTTCTTCCGGGAAGACCCAGAAATTAGGTATGTAACCGTCTTGTCCAATCGCCGGAGGTCCGGAATTAGTTAGAGCGCTAGCTACACTCCCCTTATTTGAAGTGCTATGATTAAGCGATGTTACCGCCTCAAATGTCTTGTTTGTTATCCCTAATTCCTTGAGTAGCTTCATTAAAGCCGTGTTTGCGTCTATTCTTGCTAGGATATTGCTTAGTTTCTTGATTGGCGGTATTACTATTGTTATTCCTTCTCTCACGATGGCTAGGGGGTCCTGGAAGGCTTTGAAGAACGCGCCAAGATATGTGTAGCCTATGCTGAGGAAGTAGTGTAGGGAGGAGAAGGTGTCTGTGTGTATGTAGTCATAGCCTTCATCATCATAAAGCCATAGAGTGATCGAGACTGTCGGTAGCGTGAAAGCAGCGATCTTCCGCTCCGCGAGACGCTTAACGATCTCCTCACCACCCGCACCTACCTCAACCCCTAACTCCGCGTAACTCTCATTAATACGCTCATACTCTCTCTCAAAACCCTCACTAAAACAAACAGTAACACCACCACTAATAACTAACTGAGCGATAGGTACGGTATGGGACTCCCCACCAAAAGAAACAATAAGATTCCCAGCTACCCTCTTCCCGTCAAGAGTGAGCTCCCCACCCTCGAAAACTATGGTCACGCAACCCCGACCCCCACCCCCAGCACTCACGATCATCGGCCCAACACCTACGGAAACCCCGCGAGGAAGTAACGAAATAACGGAAGCTATAGAAACAACAATAAGCATAAAAATAACTAAAGCAAAGTACTTCTTCACGACCACCCCCAACACACAAGAAAACATCACACCTTATAAACTTTACTTAAAATATTTACTTAAAATATACAAAATATACACTTCCAAGAACTGAATGTGCGCAACTGACCATACAAAAAGTATCTGCGCATATTTACGAATCGTGTTTCAGCCTACTAACGATATTCAACGACGTTTGAGAATATTCCTGACCTCCTCCCCGTCCTGAAGGGCAAGGCTTTCAGTTGTAAATCGGTTAGCGGCTGCTGTACTTCGGTGCGGGATCACCAGCTACGTCCGTACCTCATGAGTACTCGTTGAGTCCCACACCATCTGTGGAGAGATACCCTATGTTGATAGCTCCTACCATCTACCGAGAAACGACGTAGTTCTCTTGAGGTCTAGGTTTTCGGTCTTAGTCTCAGGTTATTTATTAGTGTTAGGATATCTTTAGGTAGTCTCTCTTCTGAGGTTTTTTTGAGTCCGTAGAATTCCTTTACGTTCTCTACGTCTGGTTTCAGAACACTTTCTAATTCTTTAGAGTCGCACTTTATTTCTTTAGGTATTTTCTTGAGGTTTTCTTCAGCTGTTTCCTCACAGAACCTGATTACTAGGTATGGTTTCTTCATGTATTTTCTTAGCTTCTCTAGAGTTTGTTTTATTTGTCTGTTACCCGCGAAGTATAGGAGATACTCTATCTCAGGCTTATTACTTATGTTTTCCTCCTTCGCGAAAGCTTCGACAGTTAGTGAGGCCGGGATTTTTATTTGAGGTATTGAGATGATAAGCCTTAACGGGATTACCTGAGTTACGCAGAGTGGGTTAAGGGTGCTGCTCACGTGCTTTACTACTTCGTCGTCTTCTGAGATACAATAATCAAAGCTTATTGACTCGCTCTTGCGGGTGACCCTCTCCACGATTTCTAGAACTTCTCTTAGTTGATTATCCGCCATGACTTACGGGCACCAAGAAAATCTCGTCGTTGTCTTTGAGCACGTAGTCTAGACCCCCCAGGAGCCTGTAGTCTACATCGTTTAAGAAAGCTATGTATGAGGTAGTTAATGATCCGTCTTCCTCCACTGCTTCTCTCAAGTCAGGTATTTTGGTTCTGAGTTCCTTTAAGAATTCCTTAAGCTTAACTGACTCACTAGCCTCAACACTTATCTCGTCCCTACCTAGCTTACCCCTCAAAACCCCCGCTAACTTGACTCGCACTATCATGTTTCCTCGAATGCCCCGCTCTCGCTAACCTCTCCTTGAGGGGTCTGTAATCTCTTCTCCCTAACCCTCACTAAGTGTGTTAAGTAGCCGGCGATCTGATTCCTTAACTTCTTAGACCTAAGATAAACGTATCTGGAAACCAACTTCTTATTTTCCTCGAAACTCGCGGTTACCTCACTAGGAAATAACTCCATTAATCTCCTGGCAGTTCTCTTAACTATTGAGGTTCTCACCCTACCCATACACTTCATCCCTCCCTAAACATATTGGGTATTCCTTATAAATAATTAAGTGCGTGGTGGGTAGCGAAAAGCTTAAATAGAAGTGGTTGATATTGAGTTATTGGTGAGTAGTGTATGGCTCAGAAAGGTGTTGCCCCCACCGCAGGCATACCTGTCTTAATATTAAAGGAGGGTACTCAGAGAACTACAGGGGCTGAAGCGCTTAGGTCTAACATGGTAGCCGCGATGACCATAGCAGAGATTTTGAGGACTACTTACGGACCTAGAGGAATGGATAAGATGCTTGTCGATACTTTAGGAGACGTCACAATAACTAATGACGGGGCCACGATACTTGACAAGATGGACGTTCAACACCCCACAGCTAAGATGCTTGTCCAAATAGCTAAGGGTCAAGATGATGAGGTCGGTGACGGGACTAAAACAGCCGTGATATTCGCTGGTGAGTTACTGAAAGCTGCTGAGGATCTCCTTAATAAGGAAGTGCACCCAACAATAATAATTAACGGCTATAAGAAAGCGCTTGAAGAAGCTGTCAGGTACGCGGAGAGCGTCGCTAAAGACGTGGACACAAACGACTTCGAGACTTTGAAGAAGATAGCTTCGACAGCCCTGACAAGTAAAGCGGTCCACGGCGTTAGGGACTACTTCGCGGAGATAGCTGTGAAGGCGGTTAAGCAGGTAGCTGAGGACAGGGATGGCAGAATATACGTGGATCTCGACAACATACAGATAATTAAGAAGCACGGAGGCTCCCTCGCCGATACCAAGCTGGTCTATGGTATCATACTAGATAAGGAGGTAGTCCACCCGGGCATGCCTAAGAGGGTTGAGAAAGCTAAGATTGCGTTAATTGACGCACCGCTAGAGATCGAGAAGACTGAGATAGACGCTGAGATAAGAATAAGTGATCCAGAAATGATGAGGAAGTTCATAGAGCAAAAAGAAAACATTCTTAAGGATATGGTTGAGAAGATTGCTGCTACTGGTGCTAACGTCGTTATTTGTCAGAAGGGTATTGATGACGTCGCGCAACACTTCCTAGCGAAGAAAGGGATACTCGCTGTAAGGAGAGTTAAGAGATCAGACATGG
>CAZWSU010000018.1:0-37538 GCA_964636755.1 uncultured Desulfurococcaceae archaeon | reverse complement strand
TCGCTTCTTCTCGCACAGCTTTAATAAAGTCATATTTTGCTTTGCATTCTTTGCAGATAACGTTTCCTCTCTCGGCATAGACAAGCCGTCCTCTACAGTTGGGGCAACTTACCCCCCTAAATGGTTCGCCGTACTCAATCTCTGCCTGTTTTTTCGGCGTATCCCCGTCTCTAATCGCGAATGTAAGATTAACTCTATATGGATTGCTTAAGTGGTGATTAGCTATGTTTAACAACTTTATTATCCTGAATGCTTGGTCTATTGTTAAGGCTTTTCGAGGATATATAAGCAGAATCTTTTTCTCGGTGTTCTTCTCTAGTGTACGCCACTTCATTAGCATTGCCAACGAGTAGAAGAGATAAATCTCGGTTTTTCCGCTTCCTGTTGGCGCTACTATGGCGTGGGAGTCTTCATCCGAAGATAACATACGGCTGAGGACGTAAGTCTGATATTCATCTAATCCTGAATTACTTAAGTAGTCCTTCATTATATTTGCGTAAGTACCTGCTAGTTCACGATTTCCTCCAAAGAAGGATAAGATTTTATTCCATAACTTTTCTGAGAAAGCACTTACCTCTGGTTTAGGGATTATCTTCCTATCATTTTCTACTGGTATCGGTAATTTTGATATCGCAAATTTATATGAGAGAAGGTATGGCGGTCTCCCGTGCTGTGTGGTTATTTGAGAGCTCCTAACGAGTACATCCATGTGGAGGCTCCTTAGCTTAGAGGATTTGTCATCTTCTAATTTGTCTGGCAGTTGAATTAGGATTCCCTTACCGATCAGGGTACTTATTACGCTGTCTGGGTCGCTGAAACCTTGCCCCTTTAAGATTTCTCTTAACTGGTCTCTCTGGATGCTATAATCGAGATTAGTCATTGGATACCATTCTCCTTCCTTTATCTCTTGCACGCCTGCGAGGACACAGGCTTCCTTTTTAACTATTAAATGATAGGCCTTAATTACGTCTAAACTCACAGCACCACACTATAAATACTGATATTAACGTAAGATATAAATTTTAACCAAAATTTATTCATTTGAGCATTGTTATAAACAATAATTACCCTAAACTTTGATATTCTAATGGGACTAGGGTACATGTTGCTAGATAATATTCCTAGCGATCTGGTCTCTGAAGCTGTGTTGAGAACTAATAAAGAAAAGGCGAGAAGAACTCCGCCTCATATGGTTCACAGATGGTGGTCACGCAGGTTTACATCAGTCTATCGGTTAATTCTTGGTGCCTACTTGTTTGATAATGAGGAGAGTGTACGCGAAGCGTTGAATTATCCGAATCTAATGAGAAGAAAAGCGTTTGGAAAAGTATTCTTCGAGCCTTTTACTGGAGGGGGTACTGGATTAACAGAAGCCGCTTTAGCAGGATTCAATGTCCATGGCTTAGATATAAACCCCGTTGCGGTTGTCGCGGCTAGAACTAGCCTCCTGATTGTGACCCGTGGCTTACCAAGTGATTTTAGGATAAAATGTGAACAGGTATTAGCTGAAGCTAAGAAAAAGGTAGGTGAGCTTTGGGAGTTTAATGGTAAACAGGTTACATATATATTTGTTTCAAGAGGACGTGTTCCTACTTGGTTATCAAGAAGAAAGAAAAAGAAGGTGATTCTTTGTCCTTACTGCTTTAAGATATTTGAGTTAGAGGCTATATCAAAGGTCATTTGTCCTTTCTGTGGTGAAGAGTTTGAAATTACGAGTAAACCTGTTGCGACGTTAGTTTCCGATACTCCAGAGGTCGCGCCCGGCTGGAGAGCGTTTGCGGTAGAGTTGAGGTGGTGTGCTAACGAAGAGTGGGATAAGGAGTACCGTAGCGTAGTAGAATCAAGAGATTTAGTAGACTGGTTGAAAGTCACTACTAATAGAGCGCGTGAGCTCTCAGGAAGGCTAGGTGAAATTTTCGAAGATATAGCTGAAGTTCATGAGGTTTCTAGGCTAAAAAAGGCTAACATGAGAAGAGCTTCTGACATCTTTGCACCACATCAACTCGCATCCTTTGTTGCATACGCTGAGACTATTAAGAGCATCGCTAGAAGTGATGAGGAAAGACTTCTCTTCACCACGGCAGCTAGCGAGGCTGCTAAGTGTTGTAGTCTGCTTGCGAAGTGGTACCCACCGTTAGGTGAGTGCGTTCCTGCTAGTGGGGTGAAGGCTCTATGGGTGCCAGAATACACAGCTATCACTAATCCCCTGGCCTCAAACGGTATAAGTCCCCTTGCTAGAGGTACTCTAGCGTCAGCACTAAGGGCTCAGCTGAAGGCAGCGTTATATGTCGAGCAAGTAGGTGGTGCTAGTAATACTTCCAGTAGTGTTATCGTGGGTGATGCTTTAGAAGTACCTTATCCCCAACATGCTGATTTAGTAGTGTTAGACCCACCGTACGGCAAGATCAGGAGCTACACATCGCTTAGTCTTCCACACTTCTATACCCTCAAAATGTTCAGGGACTTTATTGACTTAGAACTAGTTCAGAACCCATCCTTTATTGAAAACAGGGAACTATCTCCAGAAAAAATAGGCTTTCAAGAAAAATGGGAGAAAGTTATTGAGAAAATCTCACGCATAGTACGTACTAAATCACGCATAGTTCTGATATTTAATGCGATAACAACAAGGCAGTGGACAGCTATTTTAGAACCATTCAAAGTTAATAAACTTTATCCAGCAGCCGTATACTGGGTACTAGGAGAAGCACCGAGCGGCATCACTATTTCGAGACTTAAAGGAGTGCATCTCATAATTTTTAGGACGAATAAGAAGCGTAATAGACTTCACATCGTACAGAAGAAACCAATAAGTATAGCAACAAGTATAATTAAACTAGACGAAAAACTAGAAAAAGAATCTTGCCAGAGTCTTTTGACGGCTTTAAGAGAAGTTTTTGGCGTACAATAAGCAACTACCTTTCATAACGAACATTATAGATTCAGCTTGTTCGGGTCTTTAGGGTATTTTTAGCCACTCCTCCGTTTTCTTGATGGCGTTCATGATTGTTTCCTTGTCGTTTTCGTTGATTGGTTCTGCGTTGAGGTGTTGGGTTAGCCATAACCCGCTTTCCCTTATCTTCTGTATTGGAGAGTGATTCCCTAGCCAGTTGTTGGTCTACATATATTCTCGTTACAGCTTCCTCTATTCTCTTCTCTTTCTCTATGTCTCTCTTAGGCCCCCATAATACTTTGTTTCTTCTTTCTATGAAGCTGATATTCCAGATATCTAGGTAGTTATCTTCATCCTTGTTTAGTAGTGCTCTCCCAATATTCTTCCTGAAGACGCTCCTGTCGGATGGCTTCGGCCTGCTTTCGCCGAAGTTCATGCGAGCCTCATCTAAGAGATAGTGTTCTTTAATCCGATTCCTAAAATTCCCGCTTCCCCTATGAGTGCCTACCCTGACAATCCTCGGCTTATCCCCGCCATGACCCCAAACCTCCCCTTCCTCGTAGAGGAAGTACATCCCGTTCTTAGGCAACAGCTCCAGCTTAAAGGGAAATCTAACGAGTGGTAGCTGCTCTAGCTGCTCGTGAAGCCACCTACATAACTCAGACATCCCCTCACCCATGTAGTTGCGGTAGTGTTCTAATATTCTTAACAAACAAGAAAAATAAAGAGTATATCTTAATATGTTTTAAATGGCTTTCAGCTTCAAGATTCTTGAATTTGACGGGTATGGCGGGTACCACCGTGTATGGTCGGGACCTACCTCGATCGTAGCTATACCCAACGCCACGACGTAGAGGTTCCTTACAAGTATTACTTCAAGTCCCTGCCCCTTTACAGTGAGGAAGTACTTGTTCGAGCCCTCCCGATAATCTGAGACGCTCTCTGACTACCTTCAGCGAGTAAATTCCCAAAACCCTCGTTAGCGAAACTTCTAAGGCTGTGCTAACTAAAGGCTAGGAGAAGATAAGATCCCTGTTCACTCAATCTCCCCGTCTTAAAGAATAGGCTTTAAGTTATAGGTTCAAGGAGATGTAAGATCTCATTGACTTAACAATATTTTTATGTCTTCTTAAAATTTTTAAACATATTTAAAAAATTATTGTCATGCATATTTTAAATTCTTACATTGATTTATTTTGTGGTGACATATCTTGGAGATAATATTGTGGGTTGCTGTCGTGGCTTACCTCCTAGCCATGTTGGGTATAGGTGTGTGGGCCACGAAATTCATTAAAACAACAGATGATTATCTTCTGGCTGGTAGGAGGCTCGGTGTTGTGTTAGCTGCCGCCACTCTTGCGGCAACTCATTACGGTGGTGGGTTTGTTCTCGGCGGTGCGTCGTGGGGTGTGACGTACGGAGTTGGGGGGTTCTGGTACGGGGCAGCATGCGGTATTGGGTTAGCTTTGCTCGGTCTCACGTTCGCTAAGTTGTCAAGAGCTCTAGCACTCTACACAGTCCCTGAATTGTTGCGGATGAGGTATCGCGGGTACTCAGTTCAAGCAATATCCGCGCTACTCTCGCTTCTAGCTTTGGTAGGTATTATAGGAGCGCAGGTATGGGCTGCTGGAGCAGTCTTCGAAGCGATGGGGTTGCCCGGACTCTGGGGATCTATCCTCGCTACGGTGATATTCATAATCTACACAGCAATCTCAGGTCTCTGGGCAGTCACTCTCACAGACTTCGTTCAGATAATTCTCGGTACTCTCGGCGTCATAATAGCTGCCGCCCTCGCCCTAGCTAGCGTAGGCGGCTTAGCAGGCGTGGAGAGCAGGCTTAACGAGCTGTACTCGTCTGGAGTGATTAGTAGTCCGTCCAGCGAGTACTTCAACATATTCTCTCCAGGGACTTCAGTCATAGTCCTCACACTCGCCGCTACAGTCATGTATACGTTGATAGGGCAAGACTTCTACCAGAGACTCTTCGCCTCAAAAGATGAGAAGACTGCCGCGAGGGCCTCACTCCTCTCAGGGATTTTCCTCGTAATAGTCTCATTCATACCGGCTATTGCGGGCATGGCCGCGCTAGCACTCTCACCGAGCCCGCAGGAATTAATTGCGTCGCCGAGAGTCGCGATACCACACCTAATCCTGATAACGTTAGGGCCTGCCGTCGGCGCCTTATTCATAGCTGCAATACTCGCGGCCGTGATGTCAACAGCTGACTCCCTCTTACTGGCTGCCACGTCACACGTCGTCAGAGACTTCTACTATAGGTTCAACCCGAAAATCACTGATAAGCAGATGCTGAGGCTATCCATAGTGGTCACTGTGATCGTCGGTATATTCTCGCTCGTAACAGCCCTGACCGTTCGAGGGATAATCGAGTTACTCATATACTCGTACGACCTCTACACGTCAGGAGTCTTCGTACCCTTAGTGCTGGGTCTTGTATGGAAACGCGCAACAAAGGAAGGAGCCGTCGCCGGCATGATATCAGGCTTCATAGCATCCCTAATGGGTATAATGGGTTACATACCAGCAGAAATATATGAGATGATCTACGTCTGGGGCGCTCTAGTCTCCCTTATAGTCATGGTAGTAGTTAGCTTAATCACCAAGCCCACACAACCAGAGGAGAACCTAGCGAAACTACTTAAGTGGTCCTGAAACGTAAGTGAATGTTTTTAAATACGATAAATATAAAACGTTATTTTTGTGTTGTTTCTGACTCTACCTAAAGGAATGGGTTTTAAAAAGGTATAAATACCCTTGCGTGGTATTGTTATGTGTTGTGATGTCATGGGCAGGACTTCAGCGTTCTTGAGTGTTGCGGTATTACTGGTCATCTACGTTGTTGCTTCGACGGGTTTATGGGGTGTGGTGAGTTCCTCGAGTACGTTAATCTCCTCCTGTACAGACATACATGAGCCGGGTTACTACATCCTCGCGTCAGATCTTAACGGTCTTCAGGAGGGGGTGGATTACTGCATCCAGATCTACGGTAATGGCATAGTCTTTGACGGGGGTGGTCATAGCTTGATCGGGAATTTGACGAGCTGGCCGGGAATAGGGGTTAGAGTCGTGAATAGTAGTAACGTGACGATAAGGAACGTCAGGATTGCTGGGTATAATTACGGGATATACTTCTCGAATTCTAGTGATAACGTCGTAGTAGGTAACGTGATAATGAATAACGCTTACGGGGTTCGTCTAGATAACTCCAGTAATAACGTGCTTTACAACAACTTATTCAGTAATAAAGTGAACGTGATTATCTACTTGGGAGGAATTAACTACTGGAACATCACGAAGACTCCCGGTAGGAACATCGTCGGTGGTGACTTCATTGGAGGTAATTATTGGGGAGATCCCAGAGGATCAGGCTTCAGCGATACTTGCGCTGACGCAGACGAGGACGGGATATGTGATGAGGTCTTTATAATAGATAGGAGTAACATAGATTACCTACCGTTGAAGAAAGCTCAGCTAATCCCGGACTTAACAATCTCAATAACCTACAGCCCGGCGGAGCCGATCGTCGGCCAGCAGATTACTCTCAAGGTGGCAGTAGGGAACATCGGGTTAGACCCTGCAGGAGAATTCAACGTCTCAGTATGCACTGGTGACATAACTATAGGCGAGGTAAGGGTTCAGGGGCTGGAGGTAGGCGAAACCATAGAACTCGCCTTTAACTGGATCCCGGCACTACCTGGACTCTACATCGTGGAAGCTTTCGCGGACTCAGATAACGAGATCGCGGAAGCGAACGAAGCAAATAATAAAGCGAACTCGAAAATCAGCGTAGCTCGCGAACCAACACCTACGACCACCCCGACTGAGACAACAACACCAGATACCACGCCTACGACACCACCCACAACCACACCAACCGAGACAGCCCCTCCCACAACACCAACACCTACGACGCCTACCACGACGCCCATACCACCGTTTGATCCCACCCCCGTCCTAATAATAGGGGTAGTGGCTATCGCGTTAATCGCGACAACAACTATAGTCCTACGTAGGAGAAGATAAGATAAGTTTTTACTTAACTAAAGCGATTAACTTACGAGTGGATGAGGCGAAAGGGTTTCAAACCCTGGCCCCATCTTCTCATACTCATCATAGAAATAGGGCTTAACAGCTTACAAGAATTTGATATGCCTCAGCGACTTCAAGCACATACTACCTAACGTCATGTCAGTGGTTTACGCGAACATGGTTCTAGCAACATTGAACGCTATATTCTCCCACGCGGCACTCGTATTCCTCGGTGTAGGGAACGTGAGCGACATAAGTTGGGGTTGATACCCCACCACGCGTTCGTTCTAGTCAGCCACTCACTAGAAGAGATCTTCAACCCAAGGCTCAGACGTATCTAGACAGCCCGAACCTCCATCCATACAATGAAGGAGGGGTTTCAAGAGGCCTAGCCCTCATTATTGGAAATTTTATATCGTGGAGGTACCCAACGTGTTTTCCTTGCTGGGTTTAAGTCTTTAGCTCACGTATCGCGTGTCTTAGTAGCGGGTCCGTTATCACGTACTTGTTATTGGTTTTTCGATGAGTCCATAATCGATTAGTTCTTTTAGGTAATGCGTGAGTTGTTTGTCGCTGACCTCTCTTTTAAGCTTGACTGAGAGTCCTGCCCTAACTTCAGACCATCTCAACGGGTTGATCAGTAGCTTCAGTATGGTGAGGTATCTTGCCCTAGCTTGAGGTCTTAACGAAAGGAAATTCTCTAACTCTCCCATGACTAGTTTGGACCTTTCCTCGAGAGTCTTGGTAATAGCTCCTTCGTTACCAAGTCTTAAGGCTTAGTAGCCGTAGTAGGTGAGCCATCCTATCACGCCGTCGAACAGGCTCACGGCTTTCCTCCAGCAGGGCCTCATTAACCACCATACTAGCTTGCTTAAAGCCTTCCTTAAGAAACTCCATCGCTTCCCCCGGAGAGCCTCCTCATAGTTATCGTGGTGTACGGCCCTCCTGAGAGCGGGGATTTAACCTTCCTAACACCCAGCAACTTATCGAGCAAGCCGATCTCCGAACCCGCTAAAACTAGCTTAATGTGACTTAAGTAATCGTATACGTGTGTGAGGATTGAGTCAAGCCGCGGGAAGTAGAGGAAGTCTTGAGCCTCATCGAAAACCAATACCACGAAGCTCCCCATATCCTCACCCCACTTATTCAGTGCTTCAAGAACCTCCGCGAGCGTCGTACTATCCCTAGAACTAAACTCGATAGCCAACCCACTAATCGAGATACCCCTGATCACACCCTAAATACTTACTGACAGACCCCCTAGACTCCAAAAACCTAGCAAGCGAACCAGCGAGAATCTCGTAAAAACGCGTCAACACTAAAATACTCAAACCTCCTAGCATCAAGTATTACGTGAGGCAGGCCAGAAATGCTCAGCCCAACCCTAATAAGCGAAGACTTACCAGTCCTACTAACACCCTTAACAACAATCATTCGAGTTGTTTGATTACTTAACTCCCTGATCAACGTACTCAACTCAATGTCGAAGTTGAAGAAATCCTCCCTACACTCATTAACTCCAGGACTAAAGTGCAACTAACACCCCCGTTATTATAATAACTCCATATCAATAGCGTCTCACCAATGTCTGGGGAACCTCAAATACTTGCGGTTAAGTCTTTTACGATCTCTAACGTGAAAAAGTTTAATTTATGCGTAATTACACCGTATTTTAGGTGTTCAAGTATGTCGTATAGGGAGGAGTGGTTAGGTAATTTTAGATTCGTTGAATACGAGGAGTTTAAGCTTGAGAGGCCTAGCGTGTTGTTTGTTGCGTTGCCCGATACCGGTCTCGTGGGGGTCATAAGCGCGTCTTACATGACCTCTAAGTTAGGGCTTAGTGAGGTCGGCGGTGTTGACTCACCGTATTTCCCGCCGATAACGGTGATTCATAAGGGTTTCTCAAGACCTCCTGTAAGGATTTTTGCTGGGGGTAGGGTGATGACAGTCTTCACTGAGGTAAGTTTGCTACCTGACGTGCAGGCGCAGTTAATTACGTCTTTGCTAGACTACGCTAGATTAAGGGGTGTTGATTACGTCGTTAGCTCTACAGGAATCCCGGCGCATAACAGGCTTGACTTAGATGATTTGAGGACTTTCTACGTGACGTCGGTTGGGGGGCGTGACGACTTCGTTGAGGTTGGTGGTGCTAGGATGCTTGAGAGCGGGTTGTTGATAGGTCCCTCAGCAGTCTTGCTGAAGGAGGGTGCGCGTAGGAGGGTTAAGGTATTAATTCTCCTCACCGAATCTTTTCTGGAGTTCCCAGACCCTGAAGCAGCTGCTAAGGGACTCATAGTGTTCTCGAAGATATTCGGTGTGAAAGTAGATGTTGCCGATCTCATCGAGCAAGCCGAGATAATTAAGTTGAGAGCTAGGGAGACTATGAAGCAAGCAGCGAACATGATGTCTGCTATGAGGAAGGATCTCGAGTACGGGATGCCGCTACACATGTAGGTGAGTAACATGAGTGATTCAATAGATGAATTCTTTAAGAGACTTGAGAAGAAACTACGTGAGATAGAGGAAAGCATCAGGAAGGATGTCGAGAAATTATTGAGTGAGTCAAGATCTGAAGTGATGGGCCCTACTAAAATAAAAACATTGGGAGAAGTCGTGGAACCACTCTACACTATGAGAGACATGGGGGACAGGCTAGTAATATACGTTGACCTCCCATACGCCTCGGAAGGAACCATAGACGTGAGATTCGAAGACAATAAAATGATAATCTCTGCAGAACTCAAAAAAGCGTTAAGCCTCAATAACTGGTCGGAAAGATATAAAGGTATTGAGGTAAAGCAGTATAAGACCGTGATAGACCTCCCCTTCAGCCCGAACCCGGAGAAAACGAAGATTAGGGTTAAGAAGGGGGTTGTGGAAGTAACTATTTTTAAGACATAACCACATTATAATCAAAACCCTTTCAGGGCGGAACAGAGGTTAGTCGTTAAAGATGCTGACGCCTGTTTTGCGGATTTATTAATCCTATCGTAAAATATTATGTCGAGTGAATTTAATTATGTCGCCACCATGTTCACCTGGTAGGATACTGCATGTTGATTTATCAGCTGAGAAGGTTTGGGAGGAGCCTGTTCCTGAGGATTGGTATAGACTCTACGTTGGTGGGAGGGGTTTGGTGCTAGGTACCTCTACGATAACCTGAAGGCCCACATCGACCCTATGTCCGAGGAAAATAAAATTCTGTTCATAACAGGGCCCTTAACGGACACCGGCGCCCCGACTTGCGGTAGGACCGTGGTCATGTTTAAGTCCCCCCTAACCGGGACTATATTCGCATCCAACGTTGGCGGTTACTTCGCGCCGCATATCAAGAGGAGTGGTTATGACATGATAGTTATTCACGGCAGGGCTGGGAAGCCTATGTATCTCTACGTACATGATGACGTGGTTGAGTTCCTGGACGCTAGGGAATTAATGGGTCGCTCACCTAGGGAAGTTCAGGAAGAGATAAGGAAGCGTCACAATAACAAGGATATTCAGGTAGCGGCCATAGGGGTCGCCGGGGAGAGGCTGGTTAAGTTTGCTGCGATAATGGTTGATGGTCATAGAGCTGCAGGTCGTGGCGGCGGTGGTGCTGTGATGGGCTCTAAGAACCTGAAGGCTATCGCCGTGTACGGCACGCGCTTTAAGACTAGGGTAGCAGACCAACCTAACTTCATGGAAGCCGTTAGGAAAGCCATAAGTGAGTTATTTGAGGAGCCCTTCGTCAGGGATGAATTAAGGAAGTACGGGACGCCCTCATTCTTCGACGCGATGAACGCGGTAGCTCTGGTACCGTTCTATAATTGGAGAAGAAGTAAGATGCCTGAGTTCAATGATTACCTAGGTTACAAGACTTACCATGAGAAGCTTTCCGTTAAGCCTTACGCGTGCTTTAACTGCCCGATAGCCTGCGGTAGGCACACGGTAATTCCTGAAGGGAGATTTAAGGGGGTTGAGAGCGGGGGGCCGGAGTACGAGTCACTCGCCGCGTTCGGAGCTAAGACAGGCGTTAAGGACCTCTACTACGTCGCTACAGCAAACTACCTAGCGAACGAGCTCGGTTTAGACGTGATATCTACCGGGCAGGTCGTGGCCACGGCTATGGAGTGGTTCGAGACAGGGATCATAGATAAGGCTAAGACAGAAGGTCTTGAGCTCAGGTTCGGTAACGGTGAGGCAATGGTCGAGCTTATTAAGAGGATTGGGCTGAGGGAGGGAGAGTTCGCGACCCTACTCGGTGAGGGTTCGTTGAAGGCTGCTCAGACGCTAGGTAAGAACGCGGTCTACTACGTCATGCACGTAAAAGGTCTTGAGATGGCTGCTGACGAGGTCAGGACGAGCAAGGGTGAGGCGTGGTCCCACATGGTCTCTCCGAGAGGCGCTGACCACTTAAGACCTTGGGCCTCCATAGTTGACGCGTTCGGGTATCTGAGTGAGGAGCTCGGGATAACTGAGAGACCGGATCCCTTCAAGGAGGAATTCAAGTCCTGGGTTAAGCCGCTGGAGGAATACTCAATGCTCACCAACTTACTTGGCGTGTGTCTCTTCACGGTCATAACGCTAGCGATCAGGGCTGAGACGTGGACTAAGCTCTTCAACTACGCCACGGGCTACAACTACACGATGAAGGAACTCCTGAAGGTGAGTGAGAGAGTCATAAACCTTGAGAGACTATTCAACGTTAGGGAGGGATTCAGCAGGAAGGATGATTACCTACCCGAGAGATTTAGTAGGGAAGCAGGCGACGGCACCGTAGTAGATCAAGACAAGCTCCTAGACATAATCTACGAGATAAAAGGTTGGGATAGAAACGGGATACCTACCAAGGAAAAGCTGAGAGAACTCGGACTCGAATAAGGGTTACTAACATAAAAACGCTATTTGGTTTTTGGATTAAAAACTTTGAGTTCGGGATGGTTTAGTAGTGCTAGAGTGGAATTCTTGATTAAGGTACGTGATTTAAGTCTTGGATAACCTCACCTTAATAGATTCAGCGTGATTGTAGAGACCCTCGGAATTAGCTATCGTTATTGCGTGAGGACCTAACGTCTTAATACCTTCTTCGTTAACTATCTGAACATCTATTATCTTTATGTAATCGAAAACGCTGAGACTACCTCGTGTTGTCGCGTTACCCCCTGTTGGCAGCGTGTGGTTTGTTCCCGTTATGTAGTCACCCATCGCTACCGGGGTTCCGTTGCCTATGAATATTGAGCCGGCGTTCCTCACCTTACTTAATATGCTGAAGGCTTTACTTACGTCTTGAGTGAGTATCTCTAGGTGTTCCGGCGCGTACTCATTCACGAATTCTATCGCCTCGTCAAGGTCTTCAGTTATTAGTATGGAGCCGTAATTACTTAGCGATTCCCTCACGATCTCACTCCTAGGGACTTCACGCACCACTTCCTCAAGCCTGGTAGCCACCTCCTTAGCTAGGTTAGGGGAGGTAGTTACTAGGATTGCCGACGCTAGTTGATCATGTTCTGCCTGAGCTATTAAATCCCTCACAACGTATTCTGGCTCAGCATCCTCCAGAGCTAGTATGAGAACTTCTGAAGGACCTGCTATGAAGTCAATATCTACCACACCCCTCAGTAAGTGTTTCGCTGTAGCTACCCAGATATTACCCGGGCCCACGACCTTACGAACCTTTTTAATAGTTTGAGTACCGTAAGCTAGAGCCGCTATGGCGTGAGCGCCCCCGACCTTATACACCTCCTTAACACCAGCTAAGTCTAGAGCTACTAGGGTAGGGGGACTCACGGAACCGTCAGGTCTGGGGGGTGTCGTAGCTACTATCCTCGAAACCCCTACAACCCTCGCTGGTATGGCAAGCATTAAGGCCGTGGACGGGTAGTTTGCCTTACCGCCTGGAACGTAAATACCTACGGAGTCTATAGGTCGCCAAACCTGCCCCACCAACACACCACTAACTACCTCAGTAAACCAGATTTCTCTCGGTAGCTGACTCCTGTGGAAAGTCTCTATGTTCTTACGAGCTACTTTCAATGCCTCAATTAACTCATCACTCACCTTCTCGTAAGCTTCCCTCACCTCCTCCTCACTCACTCTTAAGTTATCTTGAGTTAAGACCTCCCTACCGAAGAAACTTCTGTAAAAATCTAGGATAGCTGCATCCCCCCTCTTCCTTACATCCTCTATTATCTCCGCTACCTTATCCTTCACTAACTCTAGGTTGAGGGCTGACCTAGCCAGTATTCTCTTTCTAGTATCCTCATCTAACTCCTTAAGCTTTCTCACTTCCAACATCCAACTCCCTCATGAGTAGCTAGATTTAATCCCTCATTTATTAAGTCTCAACGAGAGTTTACTCTCGGATTATTTTCAACACCTTATAGTAAGCCTCAACAGTCTTCTCGATATCTTCGCGTGTATGCATGGCTGACACGAACCATTCCTCAAACCATGCCCCGCCGTACGGTATTATACCCTCAACGAGCATCGCTATCCAATACTTATACCACATATTCTTATCCACCCCGTACGCTTCCCTGAAGTTTCTGGGGGGTTTATCCAGTCCGAAGTATATGGCTCCCATGTTCCCCTTAGCTATGGTGCTAGCCACTATCTTCGAGTCTTCTATGGCGTCGTTGACTCCCTTGAACAACTCGTAATTGAGATTCTTCATTCTCTCATGGGCTTCAGGAGTGAAGACCTTCTTGAGTGCTGCTAACCCGGCCGCAACACATAGGGGGTTGGCATTGTAGGTTCCGTAATGAACTACTCTACCAACCGGGGTTATGTTCTCCATGAACTCTCTCCTACCACCGAAAGCGGCTAGAGGGGTTCCCCCACCAACAACCTTACCTAGCACTACTAAGTCCGCCCTAACACCATACTCTAGGTATGCTGCTGAGCTAGAAGCGTTGAACCCTGTCTTAACCTCATCGAATATTAGGAACGCGCCGTAGTAATCACATAAGCGTCTTAACTCTTTTAAGTAATCTTCCTCAGGAAGTATCACGCCCATATTCGTTTGAACAGGCTCTGTTATCACAGCAGCTATCTCATTACCGTACTTCTTAAATAACTTCTCTATGCTGTCGATGTCGTTGAAGTGTGTGGTTAGCGTGAGCTTCACCACGTCTTGAGGAGTTCCTAGTGAGTCAGGCACTGATCTCGGCTCATCGTAGGAGCCCAGGATCTTTATCGAGATGGGTTTATCACTTATGAGTAAGTAGTCGTGAGCCCCGTGGTAAGCACCCTCCATCTTAACTATCTTATCCCTACCTGTAAGCGCTCTAGCAAGCCTAACAGCATACATAGTTGCTTCAGCACCGGAGTTAGTGAACCTAATCATCTCGATGTCTGGGATCCTACTAGATATTTCCTTAGCAAGCTCACCAACCATCGGTGAAGGCATCCCTAACAAGGTACCGTGCTCCTTAACAACGTTCACTATAGCTTCAACTATGGAGGGATTTCTATGCCCCGCGGTCATGGCACCGTAAGACATGCAGTAATCTATGTACTCATTCCCGTCAACATCCCAAACCCTAGAACCATAACCACGTAACCCGAATATCGGGTAAGGCTTAAAGAACTGTATCGCGCTACCGACAGCTCCAGGCACGTACCTGGAAACCTCCTCGAAAGCCTCCCTCGACTTAGGGGTCTTAGCTAAGTACTTAGCTAAAACTTCTTTAAACTCAATACCCAAGATATCACCACATCAAGCATTATTTCCAAGACTTAATAAATTTAATCTTTAGAAAATCGTAATCGACTAGACAAAAATACGATAAAAAGATCTTAAATATTTAAAAACCCATTGCGGATTACTATATTGTGGTGCCCATGGAAGATAAGGTCACCCTAGCCTTAATTGCTGTAGTGGCTTATTCTATCATTGTCTTAATCATCGGGTGGTGGGCTAAGGATAAAATTAAGAACATGACGGACTACATAGTTGCTGGAAGACGCCTAGGTTTCTGGTTGACTTACGGAACAATAACTGCTACATGGTTCTGTGCGGGTACCGTGTTAGGAGGGGCTGCCATGACTTATTACTTCGGGGTTAGGGGAGTTATCATGGACCCTATAGGTGCTAGCGTGTGCTTAATTATATTCTCGATATTCTTCGCTTCTATCCTCAGAAAACTAAAGTATCTCACGATTGCTGACTTCTTCAGAGTTAAGTATGGTAAGACTATGGAGATAGTATCTTCAGCTATTCAAGTACTCGCGTATATAGGTTGGTTAGGCGGTTTATTGGTAGCGTATAGTGCTGTTTTCCAAGTACTTCTAGGTCTCACATTCGAGCAGGGCGTGCTTCTGGGTACAGTAATAACTGTGATTTATACTTTCCTAGGCGGTATGTGGTCCGTTACGTTAACGGACTTCATTCAGATGATACTCCTGCTTGCTGGCTTAATAATAATGATTCCTTACGTGATCTCCGCCGCGGGTGGTTGGGAAGCGATAACGACTCAGATTCCTGCTGACACGTACTCTATACTGCCCGGAGAGAATTTTGAGTATCTCGGGTACGTCGGTATGATAGGTCTCGCTTACTACATAGCTTCATGGATGAATCAAGCTATAGGCGCTCTCTCATGTCAAGACTTAGTGCAGAGGTCTTTAGCTGCTAAAGACGAGAAGACAGCTAAGCGCGCGTCTTTCGCCGCGGGAATAACCTACGCTACCCTGGGTATGATAGGACCCTTAATAGGTATCTGGGCCCGGTTAATAATAACTGAGATAGAAGACCCTAACCTAATCGTGCCTACGCTAGCACTAAACCTGTTACCAGCACCTCTATTCGCGTTACTCACTGTAGGCTTGATAGCGCTGATAATGAGTAGTGCTGACAGCTCATTAATAATACCCCCCTCAGTAATAGTGAATAACTTAATACCTATGATGCGGCCCAACATGGATGAGAAAACAAGGATTCTGTTAACCAGGATCTTAGTACTCGTCACAGCCTTCGTCTCACTAGCCATCGCTTTATGGGCTGCTACGATATATTTCCTTACCCAAATAGCTTGGTACTTAATACTCTTCGTTCAAGCCATACCATTCATCTTCGGCATATACTGGAGGAAAGCTAATAGAACAGGTGCTATAGCTAGTGTAGTAACTAACGTAGTTCTCTGGATACCATTCATATACTACTTTTACCAGCAAACAGAGGACATATGGTTAGCTATATACGCTCCAGGGCCCTTCGTAATACCTATAGGAGCCGCGGTCTTCGTCATAGCCTCACTACTAACACAGAAGAAAGACCCGCCAAAACCGTTGCTAGACATCGAGGGCAAACCCATATAAGAGCAAGCTACAACCACGTATTTTTAAAAAGTAAGTACTCAAGCATCAAGTATTTTCCCAGAAAATTCTTTCACACGGGACTTAAGTTAGTTAAGACTCATACATAGCACGACTCTTAGGATTGACCCTCCCCCTCTTAGAGAGTGATGTTTTTAGTTGTGAATCTTTTAAGAAAGAGTGTCCTCAGCGATTCCACTACCTCTTCTGGGAGATTAAACACCTTCCCTAATGACTTAGCTAGGACGTATGTTTGTGAGGTTCGCTCAACTATTGTTAAGACTTCTAGAGCTTCCTCAAGACTTCTGCCACACGCCACGACACCGTGATTCGCGAGTATGACCGCTGACCTACCCTCTAAGGCTTTAACAGCGTTCTCCGCTAACTCCTTACTCCCGAAGGGAGCGTATTCAGCGACCCTGACATCGCCGCCCGTATATATGACCATCTCCTCGATGATGGGGGGTAGCGGCTCCCTCGCAACAGCTAAGACGCTTGTGTATGGTGCGTGAGCGTGAATAACGGCTCGAAAATACTCGTAAGCCCTGTATATCGTTAAGTGTAGCGGCATCTCGACCGTGGGGGCGCGCCTACCCTCAATAACCTCCCCGTTCATGGAAACTACGAGAATGTCTTCCGGAGACATCTCAGCCTTAACCACCCCGCTAGGAGTGATTAAAACATGGTCTTCCCCAACCCTCACGCTAGCGTTCCCGGACCTGCCGTAATTAAGACCTCTCTCCTCCATATACCTCATCACGTCAACTATTCTCTTTTTCACGTCCTCGTACAAGTCGACACCCCAATATCTTCTAACACAAAACCTTATTTAGTGAAGTAATACTGGTTAGAGTGGTAAGCCACACACCCTCGTTTAAGACCCCATAACCATTTCAATTTATTCTGGTTCATAATATAATTAATGTGGGAGATGCCGGGGACTTGAAACTGGACGATCTGGTCGTTAGGGTTCAGAAGTTTGAGGAGGAGTTGAGGAAGCCTTTCGTTGGCAGGGATGAGGAGTCTAGAGTAATAGTTCTCGCGTTGCTTACTGGAGAGCATGCAATCTTTATCGGGGAGCCCGGATGTGTTACCGGGGACACTATAGTAGCTTCCGATGATGGGAGACTCTTTTACGTTGAGGACTTAGCTAAGGGTTTAGTTCCCGGAATCTACGTTACTGATTTTCCGGTCTTCCCTTCCGGTAAGGCTACTGAGCTTCACGTGTATGATGTGCGGGAGACCTACGAAATAATTACTGAGAAAGGCTTCAGGGTTAGGGGGACCGCCAACCACCCCGTGATGACTAGGCATGGCTGGGTTGAGTTAAGGAATCTCAAGAGTGGTGATGAGGTAAGGATTCTGGCTAGGTTGCCTTCCCCACAACACTACGCGGTCATACCCCACGTGGATCGCCTCAACGTGAAATACGGACGTGAAGGTAGCAAGGTCTTGGACAAGAAGACCGCGGAGTTACTTGGGTTTTTCTCTGTTCGCGGCCGATTCTTGAACGAGGAAACGATAGGTTTAGAGATGAAGAGTAACGAAACGATGTTGCTTCGGAAAGTAAAGAGCGTGGTTGAGGATGTTTCAGGAAGTGATGAGTGCTTCGTTACGTCAGGACGTGGAATGCTTGTGTGCGTGTCCGCGTACCTAGTAAGGCTTCTCGAACTACTTAGTGATCCTGTGAGTGGGCGAGTTCCTAAACTCGTTCTCTCATCACCTAGCGAAGTATCAGAAGCTTTCTTGAGAGGAGTTTTCGAGAGTGCTGACATCATATTAGGTGGTGGGAAGCCCTACCTACTCTTAAGAAGTGAGAGTAGGGCTTTCTTGGAGGGAATTCAGTTACTATTGCTACGTAGCGGTATCTTATCCTCTATTCTTGACTGTGAGGAGGGCTTGAATGGCTGCAAATCCCACGAGCTCGTGGTGAGTGGAGGGAGGAACTTAAGCGTATTCTTAAGTAAAGTAGGGTTCATCTCAGAAGGTAAGAGTCGTGAGTTAACTTCATTGATCGGGTCGAGTGAGTTAGGTGAGGACCCAATAAGTGATTTCGGCTGGGACGTTGTTAAGTCCGTGAAACGATTTGAGGACTTGGTGAGGGTCTACGATTTCCACGTGCCCGGGACGCACTCGTTCTTCACCAACGGGTTGCTATCACATAATACTGCTAAGTCGGCTCTGGTTAGGAGAGCCGCTGAGCTACTTAACGCTAAGTTCTTTAAGTATTTGCTGACTAGGTATACGGAGCCTTCAGAGCTTTTCGGGCCTTTAGATATTAGAGCTCTTGAGGAGGGGAGGTACGTTAGGTTGACTGCCGGTAAGTTGCCTGACGCTCAGATAGCTTTCCTAGACGAGATATTCAAAGCTAATTCAGCTATCTTGAACGCGCTTAACACTCTCCTCCAAGAAAGGATACTCTACGACGGGTTCACGGAATTGAGAGTTGATTTATGGACTCTCTTCGGCGCTAGTAACGAGGTGCCTGAAGACCCTGAGATTCAGTCAGTGTATGATAGGTTCTTGTTAAGACACTTTGTGAGGCCTGTTCAGGAAGACATGTGGAGGAATTTACTGAGGGCTTCCTGGGAATTAGAGAAGCAGAGTTCTTTGAGTCTTAAGAGGGATGACGGCAGTAGGCTGATAAGCATAGACGAGATCAAGAAGATTAACGAGAAGTTGTTTGAGGTAGACTTAAGCGGCGTTGAGGGTAAGTTGCTGAGGCTCTTCGCGGCCCTGGAGAGTAGGGGTATCCACCTAACTGACAGACGTAAGGGTAAGTCCCTGAAGATCGTGGCGGCTAATGCCGTGCTGAGCGGCAGGATGCACGCGGTTGAGGAGGATCTGCTCGCTATTAAGTACGTGGCCGTGAGAGACTGGGAAGACGTGGAGAAGGTTAGTGCAGTCTTGGCGGAGGAGTTGAGGACCCCCTTCAAGTACGTGAGAGAGTTGAGCGAGATAAGAGCTAACTTGAGGGAGTTGTACCAGTACGTTAAGTCTCTAGAAGGTATTGAGAGCTCATTCGTCACAGCAAAGTTCGAGAATATTGAGAGAGAACTAGAGATAACTAAAGCTAAGGTAATCAACATAATCAGAGACTCTCAAGACTCTCAAGTCCTCAGGTTGGGTGAGGACGTACTACACTTAATAAGCAGTATTATGGAGATTGTCAGCAAGAAGGTAGGTAAGGTTGGGTAAAGGTTTCTTGTTAGGGGTTGATTACGGGGATCCGGTCATCCAGTATAGGGGGGAGAAGATAGTTAAGCTCTCGTCTAAGCTAGGCTTGAAGAAGGAATTCATTACTGCTGAGTTAGCCACGGACTTCTTCTACACTCTTTACTTACCTCACGCGCTAGTGGTTGAGGGTTCCGAGGTAGATAACCTGCACTACAACTTGATTAAGGCGCTGAACGAGTCTGAGGAACTACTTAAGATAAAGAAGCACACAATACTGGACTCATTCATATCCACGCTCGCGACGATCGCTATCCTGCAATACTTCACGGAGTTTCTTGAGGATAAGAGGGAATTCATTAATACGAGGGAGTCGAGGAACGCTCAAAACGAGTTTCTGAGATCTGTTCTGAGAGAGTCTTTAAGGAGTGTGGCGCAGGAGGTTGAGACTATGAAGAAGCTTGAGCGTCTCTACACGACAGGTGTTCAGCCGGGTGCTGGGAGCGAGTTTGATTTAGAGGAGGATGCTGAGAAGGTCTTAAAGCTAGCTAAGACAGCTGACGTCAACAAGATCCTGGAGGTTCTCTCTCTAATACCTGACGTAGTCAAGAAGGCTAAGAAGAAATACGAGAGATTCAACAGGGGCGAGTTTAATGGTTACGACTTAGGAAGTGATTTAGAGAGGTTAGTTCCCACGCAGCTAGCCTTCCCACGTGAGTACATCTTGCTAAGCTACGTTGAGTCTAAGCTCCTCCTCTACGATAAGAAGATCAGCAAGTCCTTAGGCCCTCTCTACCTACTAATAGATAAGTCTGGTAGTATGGAGGGGGAGAAAATAGAGTGGGCTAAGGCGACCGCCATAGCGTTACTCATAAAGTCTAGGAGGGAGGTACGCGAGTTCTACTTGAGATTTTTTGACGGCGCCCCGCACGAGTTAATAAGAGTTTCTAGAAAAGCAAGCTTTTCCGAATTCCTGAGTCTCATGAGGAACTTAGCCAGGGTCAAGAGTGGTGGGGGGACGGACATAACCAAAGCTATAACAACAGCGTGCGACGATATAATCAGTAGCGGGGTGGTCAAGAGGGATTCCGACGTGGTAATCATAACGGACGGTGAGGACACGCTTTCCGTGACTACCCTAAGGCGAAAACTGAGACAAGCCAACGCCAGGTTGTTTTCCGTCATGATACAGGGAGATAACAAGGACTTAAAGATGTTGAGTGAGAAATACCTGACGGTGAGCACCCTCGATAAGAACACTATATTGAAGATCGTTGAGGTTTGACGAGTACGGCTTCACGCGGTCGGCTTAAGTTGGGAGACTACTAACGCGTGTTGCGTGTATCAGCCACCTAATATTCGCGTCGTTCCCTAGGTGGTAATACGTAGAACCTTATTTTCCCATCTAAGTAATCTCTGATGATTAGCTTTGCCGACTCGATAATTAAAGGTTCTTTGTCGCTTTTGTAAACCCAGCCTCTCTTGAGAGCGAGTTCCCGTAATATGTTTTCAGGTTCTGAGCTACTGATGTCGTAGGTTTCCGCGAATGCTTTAGGGTTGTGCGTCATTATTCTCTTTATCAGGCTTACTGCCGTAGCGACAGGATTCTTTATGTTGTCTACTGGGTTCATCCTGACGGCGATCTCCACCTCATCACCCTCCACAGGTATTATGCCTGGAGTGTCAAGCAAGTATATCCCGCTACCCACGTTGAATAACTGTGCTTTCTTCGTGTAACCTGGTGTTCCAGGGTATGGTGAAGTTCTGGTAGCGTGCCTGCCAGCCCAGGTATTAATGAGTGTTGACTTACCTACCTTAGGAATACCGAAAACCCCGACTACTAAAGGTTTCTTATCACTAAGTTTTCTGACGATCTTCCTCAATTTGAGGGTACCTAACCTCTTCTGAGCGGATATGTGTATTGCTCTAATCCCCTCAACCTCCTTGAAGTACCTGACCCAAGCACGCGCCGTAGCTCGAGGAACTAGATCTACCTTATTCAACACTATCACGTACTTAACCCCCAATTCCTCACAGAGCTTCTCAAACCTCCTACTCCTGGTGGTCAGGGGGTCCCTAACGTCAACTATCTCTAAAGCAACATCAACGGTCTCTAAGAGCTCCCTAACGAGTCTCCAGTTAGCTAGCAACATCTTTACTAGGCCTTAACCAAGAATAACTACGGAATTAATAAGTTAATTTTGTTCGGGATATTTCTATTTTAAAAACCAACATATTTTTCTCGAGGGACCCCACACACAGGGCATTTCTCCGGTGCTTCAGGTCCTACGTGTGTGTGTCCGCACACAGGGCAGATCCACACCTTACCCTCTATTGGGATGTCCTCCCCCTTATCAACGTGTTCTTTAGCTTTCCTATATAGCTCGGCGTGTATTTTCTCAGCTTCTAGCGCCCACCTGAAGGATTGTTCCGCTTGTTTGTCTTTATGGAATTCAGCAACCGCTACGTACGCGGGGTACATCTCGTTCACTTCGAATTCCTCACCCATTATAGCTAACGCGAGATTCTGGGAGGTGTTGCCGAGACCTATAGGCGCGCCACCACAAGCTTTCTGATCAGACATCACTGAAGACATTCTTCTTAAGTGGTTTCGAGCGTGTACCTGCTCGGCGAAAGCTATGGCTCTGAACAACCTGGCTACGTTCCTGAATCCTTCCCTCTCAGCCACTTCCTCAAACGCTCTATACCTAGACTGAGCCATCGATTCTCCAGCGTACGCTGATAGCAGGGCTTCCTTAACCATAGGTCTTAGCTCAGTCATAAAATTCGCCTCACACGATGATTAAGTTAAAAGGTTAATAAGCATTATGTTCATGAAGGATTAGCTTATCCAACCTATATATTGGTTCTCCTAACGAATTCTTTATACTTAGCTATGTGCTTGGTTTCTTTAGGGTCTAGACCTCGTTTCTCTGCCACGATCACTGAGGCTATGCCAGCTACTTGAGACCACTTTATCACTTCCTCTACGTAAGTGTTGCTTAACTCGTACGTAGTGACTTCCAGACCCGCACTCAATAAAGTCTCCTTAAGGAATTCTAGGGTGGTGTTACCTATCTCCTTAAAGATCACCACGCTGAAGGGTCCGAACCACGCCTCCCAGCCCACGATATCGTTGTGGAATCCCTCGGGGTATACCTCAGTCTTAGCAGGTGTTTTAGCGTTTTCGTTGAACTCGTCCTTAGCTCTAAGTGCTAGGGGGTAGTACTTCGTTGAAGACATGAATACAGGTATTTTACCAGTTAACTTCTCAGCTAACTCATGACCTAGCTTTAACGTGTCCTCACGCTTAAGAAACTCTATTATTTGCTCTTCCCGCGGCGTCCCTAAGTCAATCCCGAGACTCTTGAGTATCTTGAGGGTTGCTAGTAAGAGGGCCGGGAACGACGATCTAGGGGTTCTTCTGGGGGGTACCCTAACGTACGGGAGCTTCCTCTCCTCAGCGAGCTCAACCATTTTACCGCCCGAAGCCACCACAGCTACCTGAGCCCCCCTACGGATCACTTCGTTAAGGCACGTGAGCGTCTCAATAGTTTCGCCTGAGTAACTCACAGCTACTGCCAACCAGCCCCTACCAACCCATCTAGGTACCCGGAAATCTTTAACCAACACTACAGGTATCTCAAGTCTTTCCGAGGATAGTGAGTAGATTACGTCGCCAACTATCCCTGAACCGCCCATACCCATTATCAAGATTCCTTCAACACCCTCCCACAGAGACCCAGCGTTCGCCGGGTCTATCCTCCTTACCTCCTCGATTAACTGGGCCCAGTCCAGGTATTCCCGCAGGAATTGATTAGCTAACACCCCCAGCACACCCCAATTAATTCTGTGTATGAAAAAAGCCTTACACTTTAAAAACATTTCTTGGTCTTAAGACATTCGTTGGTGGAGTATACATGGGTTCGAGCTTCAAGGAGTTTGAGAAGTCTTGGAAGGGGAAGGAGAAGAGTGTTGGTGATCACATCAAGGAACTGTTCGTCAGGGAGAAACCCCTGAGATACAGGCTCGCCATGGCTCACTACAAGCTGAACTCAATGACTAGGAGGCTTGAGGTCTACTTAGACAGACTTAAGGCTAGAGATAAGGAACTCTTCGAGAAGGTTGTTGACGCTCTGATATCTAAGGATCAGACCAGGGCTGTGATGTACGCTAACGAGGTTGCCGAGTTAAGGAAGGTTGCTAAGAGCCTCTTCTTGGTTCAGGTAGCTCTAGAGCAGATAGGCTTAAGGATCGAGTCTATAAGAGAGATAGGTGAGGTAGCGGCTTACTTAGGTCCTGTCGTAGGAGTGGTTAAGGACGTGAGGGAAGCTATAAAGAACACACTGCCCGAAATAGGTATAGAGCTAGGTGAAATACAGGACATCCTGCAGGAAACCGTCATGGAAGCCGGCGAGATGATAGGTGTTGGTGGCGTAGGCATATACTCAACACCTGACGCAAGGAAGATACTTGAGGAAGCTAAGGTGGTTGCGGAGCAGAGGATGAAGGAATCCTTCCCAGCACTACCCTCAATACCCGCCCTCACGCCGGAACAAGCGAAGAGCACGACAGAATCCGGTTAAGCCTTCCATCCCTAGTATAGGAGACTTATTTTTACTTGAATTGAGGGAGTGCAGAGATTTTTACTCAGTTAATAACTTGCCGTTAGCTATTCTCACAACCCTGTCCACACTATGTTTAGTGATGTCGGGGTCGTTCGTGGCTATGAGGATGGATCTTCCCTCCCCTCTAAGCTTTTTAAGGAGTTCTATCACCTCATCCTTAGTTTCGGGTGTTAGGTAGGCGGTCGGCTCATCCAGGAGTAGTATTTCAGGCTCGTATACCAGGACTGAGGCTAGAGCTACCTTAACCTTCTCCCCACCGCTCAGTCTGTAAGGTAACTTACTTAATAGGTGCTCTATCCTGAGTCTACGAGCTACCTCAGTAACACGGGTCCTCACCTCATCCTCACAGATCTTAAGCTGTCTTAAAGCGAAAGCTATCTCATCATATACGGTGGCGTTAAAGAACTGATCATCCGGGTCTTGAAAAGTCACGCCTATCTTCTTCCTAGCTAGCGGTAATTGCTCGTATATAGACTTACCATCCAGGAGGACCTCCCCCCGCTCAGGTTTCAATAACCCGGCAGCCACTAAGATCAGGGTGGTCTTGCCCGAGCCGTTAGGCCCCCTGACCACCACTAACTCTGATTCCCTCAGCTCTAACCCCACACCTCTTAAGATATAGTCTTCCCCTCTAGAATACCTGAACCACACGTTCTTTAATTGTAGCTTAGCTACCAAGATATCTCACCAGCGAAGTAGATTAAGAGTTCCACGAAAGCTATTAAGGAAACGAGTATGTCTAGTCTTGATAGTTTGAGTGGTTTATGAGAACCTAAGCCCTCAGGAGGCGTGCCGAGAGTCCTCGCTTCTATAGCTAGGAAGGTTCTCCTACCCCTCTCACTACTCCTAATTATGAGGTCCCCTATAACGGTAGCGTGGGTCAGCAAGTTTTTCAAGCCGGTAGTCTCAAACAACCTAGCTTCCCTACTCAAAAGTATTTTAGAGGTGTCACGGAGTAAGACCGCGATCATCTTAACGTATGTCATAAGAATTAACGCTGCGTCAGGCAGCTTAAGCCTCCTCACGAACTCACTCAGTCCTTCCCAACCAGCGACAACAGTCATAGTCAGTAGGAAGCTGGTTGCCCCCGTAGCTCTAAGCACGTAGAATAAATAAAGATTTACGTGACCCTCGATTAAGAAAGGGGTTAGAGCTACCAGGGAGAATATAAACACGTATATGAGGGCTGACGCAAGTTTCCTTAAGTGATTTCTTGAGTTGTTAGTGATAGCTAATACTGTGATTGACGTAGCTAGCGTGAGGGCTGCTACGTATAAGCTTGACGTAAAAGAAGTTAAGATTATGATGATGAAGGAAGTCACTATGAAGATAGGTGAGGCTTTCTCGGAACCCCGCAAATCCACTACTTCAAGGATATCGGAGGTGGTGTCAAGAAACTTTCTAGCTACTGCTGAACTCACTTTTCCCCCGCCCTAAAGCAGTCTTGATTATGTAGCCCGTAAACACTATTACTAACACTCCTAGAGCACCACAGATTATGTAGCCTAACCACTCAGGTAGTCCGGGCACGGTATAGTCTTTGAGAGGTGTCCACGTAAACTCAGATTCGTTTAGTTTCAGTTCCTCAGCAACTATATCTAGAGGTTCATGATATCCTAGCTCCTCAGCTAGGATGACGCCGAAGATAGGGCTTAGTAGTAGGAGCGTGATTAAGGTGAAAAGAGTTTTTCGGGTGAGCATTAAGACCACCACACAGTCTTGGGTGATTTGAGGGTGAGGTAACTCACTACACCGCCAGTTATTAAGCCTTCAACAAGGCCTAAGACCGCGTGCCATGAAGTCATCACATATAGTGGTAGTGTGGAGTTCCATGAGATCCCTAACTCAAGACCGCACGCAAGCCCAGCAAGCGTTATGCTTAACCACCCAGCGAGGAAACTACTTAGCCACACCTTTCCGCTAATCCTTTGAGTAATCCTAAACACGGTGTAGCCGACTAGGACCCCCACAATACCCATATTCAATACGTTAGCTCCTATAGCGGTCAACCCACCGTCGTGGAAAATAAGGCATTGAATTAAGAGTACTAGAGTCATGGATAAGACCCCCAACCAAGGACCTACCAGGATTCCGGCTAGCGCGCCGCCGATTAAGTGTAGGCTGGTGCCTCCCGGAATAGGCCAAGCAATCATTTGAGCGACGAAGATGCCCGCGCTTAAAGCAGTGAAGAGGGGTATTTTCTCGTTTACAGATTCTTTCTCTAGGGAAATAATCTTGCGGGTTGTAACTAGTAAAATGCCTAAAGTTATGAGTAGAGTGATCCCGGCAACTTCTGGTGTGAGGTACCCGTCAGGTATGTGCATATTAGTGCACCATAAAACATGGTTAGTGCACCTATATAAGCTTTTCGGCTAATTTAATTTAAAGGTTTCTAGTTTAAGGGTTAATGTGGGGTTGAGAGTAGGTGTTTGTTCATACTGCTGACCTACACATAGGTGCGTTTAGTAGCGAGCCTCTTTCAGGCGCTTCTGTTAAGGCGTTTCTAGATATAGTTGAGTATGTGAGGGAATCAGGTATTAAATACTTGGTGATTTCGGGCGATTTGTTTGAGAGACCTAAGCTCGAGAATTACTCTCTACTGAGGACAGTCGTCAAAGAATTAAGGAAGTTGAGGGAGAGCGGGGTTCACGTGATCGGTGTTTCAGGGAGTCACGATATCTCTGTTAAGGGGAGTGACTTCGTTCACGTCCTAAGGGATGCAGGGTTAATACACCTAACTAAGCATGAGGAGGTTTCTGAGGGGCTCTTGCTAGAGCCTTTAGAGTTAGGTGATTACGTCTTCTACGGTGTGCCAGGGTTTAAGAGGGGTGTGGAAGCTAAGTTACTGGCTGATGGCAGGGTTCGCTTTAAGAATATAGATGAGGTTAAGAAGCCGGTCGTCGTGTTAGCTCACACAAGCGTTAAGTTCTACGGCTACGACCCAAGCGACTTCGAGAGTAGGTATGGGAGGGTCTTTATCGCCGGTGATGAGTGGTTGAGGAACTTACCGGATAAGGTGGTTTACGTTGCTTTAGGACATATACATTACCCACTCCCACTATCTCACGAGTTCAGGTTGAGGGCCGCGTACGCGGGTGCCCCGGTGGGTAGGGACAAGAACGACTTACGCGAGACTCACGAGCTTAAGAGGATGGGGTTTAAGAGGAGGTTCTTAGTTGTTGAGCCTGGCGAGGAATTACCTAGGGTGAGGAGCGTGTGGAGTGACTTCGGTGTTGAGGTAGTGAACGAGAGGATTTCCTTCACTAACTTGAGCGAGGTTTTAAACTATGTTAAGAGACTGGCTAAGGATATGCATGGGGATTTCAAGGTATTGCTAATCAACTTAACTAACGTGGACCCGGAGAAGCTAGGGAGGATCCTGTATGAGGCGGACGTTTTAAAGTCCGATTTAAGGAGTAAGAACGTAACACTAATGCTGAATACGGAGCTCAAGACCAAGGAAGGACCTGTGGAGGTTGAGGTGAGGCCTGGCGAGGACGTCATAGAAACCATAGAGAGGTCTGTGGCCGAGAACCTAGCTAAGAAGTTGGGGTCTTCAGTAACCTCTGATAAGGTGTTGGATCTCATAAACATCCTGAGTAGGAAGAAACCTGAAGGTAGTAGTGAAGACGAGTTCTACGAGGAAATGTTTAAGGAGTTGATGAAGGTGTTGGAGGCGGTGTTCGGTGAGTCAGGGGAGGCTAGTTGACGTACTTAACGAGGTAATCAACGACCTCAAGCAAGACTACCTAAGCTCGAAGAGTGACGAGTTAGTGAGGATTAGAGACCAGGTACTCAAGTCATATTATGAAGTACGCGAGATGGGTTCCTCTAACGAGTCTTTTGCTGTAGGCTTCGTGGACGCTGGGTTTCCCGGATTCCGTCGATACAGAACCGATATTTCCTTCATAATACCTATGAAGGTCGGCGCTTTATTGAGGGGGGTTGACGGTAGGTTAATGTCTGTGAACGAGGTTTTAGGTAAGTCCTCTGTAGAGAACTTAATCCTATATTCTAGTAGGAAGCCTTCCGGTGAGGAGTACGAGTTCAGGGTTAAGATAAGGTCAGTGAGTAACGGTTCACTGCTTTTTGAGAGACCCGGCGATGACGTCATCGCATCGCAAGAAATAAACAGGTTTGTGAGGGAATTCGTGAGACCCTCCCTCAAGAAGGAACCGGCTTTCTTCGCTAGATTTACTAAATACGTTGAGGGATTGATAGAGTTAGCTTACGCTGTCAAGCTCTTGCGTGAGGTTAGGGAGGCCGGGTTTAACGTTAGGTATGTGGTCTTAGACGGCACCCTAGTGAAGTGGTTCGCTGTTGAGAGGGCCGGTAGCGGACGCGTGGACGGCTTAAACATAGTCTCAGCTCTTGCAGGCATTGACGTAGAGACCGTTAAGAACCTCCTCTGGGACGTCATAGGTCTTTCTAAAACGACTAAGTTTACTACCATAGCACGTAGTTACAGACTCTTTCAAGAGTTTAAGAAGATTTCTAAGGGGCTTTACACAATCCCTAACATCAAGAATGGTGGGACGTTATGCGAGACCCTCTCAAAACAGTTATCAACGCCTAAGAAGAGGGGTTTAGTAGAGGAGGTGGTGAGAGTGATAAATAGGGTTGTTTACGACAGGAACGGCGTATACGTTGCTAGGTTCCCGCTAACCCCAGACTCTAAAAACGTATTCGTTTTAGACTTACACATACCGGAACCTATTCTTTCAGTAGGCGATGAAGTCAGATTCAACGTTAATGTAGCTACTCAGGTAAGGGAAGTTTTAGGTGAGGTAGTTAACGAGCTTTTCAGAACTAGGTCTAAGCTCACGGGGGAGCCGCCCTACGGCTACATGGAGGTTGATAGGGTCGTCAGGTTTAGTAAGGAAGAGGATAAAGTGTTTGAGAGTGCCTTGATAAGCTTGGTGCGTAGCTCTCTGGAAGACGAGTTGGCTGACGTCTTAGTTCAGGTTTTTTCACCAACAACTCGTATGAGGTATGGGTATAGGTGATTGTGTTGGCGACGCGCGTCGGGCTCACTTACGCGTGGCGTGATGAGACAACATACGTGATTATAGCCGACGAGAATTATAGGCCGGGCATAGGCGATATACTCTACGTTAAGGTAGGGTCTGATTACGTGTTACTTCAGGTGAGCGGGTTTGAGGGGGAGATCCCGATAGCCACCACCTCATTCCTTGCTAGGGAGGGAGCCTCCCAATATTCTTACGGCGTTGAGAAAGCTATGTTAGCTAAGACAAAACCGCTCTTCGAGATAAGGGAGGTGAGGTCAGGTAGCGATGCCAAGAAGGTGGTTATGAGACCTAGCCAGCCTCCACCACTCGATGTTCCCGTCTACCTCCTCAGAGGTGGTGATGATGAATCAGAGTCTATCATGAGCTTGCTAAGCAGTAAGATACCTAAGAGTGAGGAAGATGCCGTCCCTATCGCGTGGCTTAGAGCAGGGATAGCTTCAGTTAAGGAACTCATGCCTGAGAAATACTTCAGAAAAGCTTGCTTGAGGTTAAGCCTCCACGACATGATACCTAAACACGTCCTCATATCCGGTCAGACTGGCTCCGGCAAGACCACGAGCGTCATGGGCATAATAACACAGTGGGGTAGGTTCGGTAGTAAAAGTATTTCTTGGGTGATAGCTGACAGGCATGGGGAGTACTCTAAGAGGGATTTCTTAGAGATCTTAAGTAAGGCGTTGAGTTTAAACGAATGGTTGAGGGACTCGTATAGAATATACGTATACGTACTCAAAACCAACGCTGAGAAAGTTACACCAATAGAGGAGAGGTTCGTAACACGTCGTGAGGGAGGTTTCGACGCCGCGAGCGTGAACGTGTATGACGTGATTAACGTAGCGGAACTCTTAGCGAAAGACGTTAGCGAGTTATTAGAGGTTACTTCAATACTTGCTACCTTAATCAAGAACGCGTCAGAGACTCAGACCTCGCAACGTGGTGAGTCAGGCACTCCTCAAAAACTCCTTCAAGATGGGGAGGGCAAGATTAGTGTTCCGTGTGTCAAGATTTTCGTTGATGATAATGATGAACCTACAGGAAACCTCCTAGCTCTCATACCCCTCATAACTAGTAACTTAGTGAGGTATGAGGGAGTCGGAGAACGTGAAAAGATAGGTGTTTACAAATTGCTCGTCAACGCAGGGATTTACGTTAATAGGTTGAGAGATCTTAGGAGGATAATCCTATCAACTCTTGGGTGGCGTGAGAAGCAAGAGAGTATAGTGTTGGATGGTGGTAAAAGGAAGGTTAGCGTGAGCGTGATTGATGATAGCAATTCTGTTTTTAAGGTCTCACCAATACTTAAGAACCCGTTAGAACTAATAACCTTGCTTAAGGCCATAGTTAACTCTGCTAAAAATATGTCGGGAGATAAGATCGGCTCTTACCCATGGTTAAGCGTTAAGGGTGGCGAGCTCTCTGTTCTCACCCCCGCCTCATTAGATCTTAATGAGGTTGTGAATAAGTTAGATGAGGGTTCCCTACTGATTCTCGATGTTTCTAAGTTGCCTCTATCTCTCGGTGATATGGTGATTATCAGTATTTTGAGGAGGGTTTTTGAGGGGAGGATGCGTTCCGGTGTTGAGGGGGTTAGGGAGAAACCAGTCATAGCCGTGGTTTCAGAGGAGGCACCCCTCTACCTCAGTCCTGAGAGGGTTTTGAGTCCCTACAACGTCTTCGCTAGGCTAGCTAGGGAGGGGAGGAAATTCGGGATTGGCTTGGTGGCTTTATCGCAGATAGCGACCATGATTGAGAAGCAGATACTAGCTAACTTCAATACTTTAATAGCTTTGAGAACTAAGCATAGGGCTGACATTGCTTACCTGAGTGACATAGGTGTTCCAGCAGAGGCTTTACCGAGTCTTGGTGATAGGGAGGGGTATCTCTACACGCCTGACTTAAGCGTTAGTGAACCCGTACCTGTCTACGTACCAGCATATTTCGATTACGGTAGTGAGATAAGGGAGGAGTATAGCAAGCTGATTAAGATAGAGGAAGACTTAAGTAGTAAGGGTGGCGCTATCCTGAGGACCGTTCTCGGTGGGGTGAGTGAGGACGAGGATTCTGGGAGTTAGGTTAAGGAATATCAGGAGTTACGTTGATAAAACGATAGTCTTCCCTCCGTCCGGGACCACAGTCATTTACGGCGATAACGGGACTGGGAAGACCTCCATACTACTCGGCATTAACTACGCGTTATTTGGTTTGCCGAGGGGTCAGAAGGGGAGCGACCCCTTCATAGGGTTTGTGAGCCCCTACAAAGACGATTTGCTGAGGGCTGGCGCGTCCTCAGCGATGGTTAAGGTTCTCGTAAGTCATAGGGGTAAGCTAGTACTGATTGAGAGAAGGCTTAACGGGGATAGGGGAGGGAAGATAACGATACTTAGCTATGCTGACGGAACGCTCAAGGTTGAGTCAAGCAGTAATCACTCCTCAGAAGATCTAACCCAGAAAATACTTGAGGTGCTTGGCTTGAGGGAGGATCCGAGGAAGGGCAGGAACACATACATATTCAGTAACGTCATGTATGTCCCTCAATTCAACATTCATCAAACCCTAGCTCTCGACGATAAGCAGAGGAGGGAGTTGGTTGATAAGGTTTTAGGGTTAGAGAAGTATATGGTTATGTTGAATAACATCGAGAAAATTGCTAAGGGTAAGAACTCGGTAATCGGTAGTGAGCTCTACAACATCAATAAAATGATTGAAGATCGTAGGAAGACTCTAGAGAAGATCAACGTGAATGAGGTGAGGGCCAAGCTAAGTGAGTTAAGGGGTAGGCGTGAAGAGCTAGATAAGAAATTAAGCGAATTACGTAAGCTTCGTGACTCGCTAGAAGCTGAGAAGGAGGGGCTGAGTGTTGAGTCAAATAAGCTGAGTGTTAAGATGGGTGAGTTAAAGAATAAGATTAAAGTGATTAACGAGAAAGAGAAGGAGTTGGTGAGTAAGCGGGAGAAACTCAGTAAGATCTTATTGGAGGTAGGCTTGAGCAGTGTTGGGGATGTCGACAAACTCGTTAGTGAGCTCCAGACACGTAAGTTGGGTTTGGAGGGTGAGCGTTCTAACATAGTTAAGAAGCTTGAGGAATTAGATGAGGCGCTGAGGAGGATTGAGGTTAACGAGAGGAATGTTTTAGAGCGCGTGCTCAGGCTGGAGGCTGAGGCGGAGAACCTGAAGAGCAGGGTTAGGGAGGCTTGGAATGAAGTTCTGGAGATGAGGAACGTCGTGGCTCAGGGCGTGTGCCCGCTGTGTAGGCAATCGATTACTCACGAGCACGGCGGGGAGTTGATTAGGGGGAAGATTAGCGAGGTGCGTGAAGTAGCTATGAAGATAGTGCCTTTAGTTAAGGAGCTCTGGTCTGGGAGGTCTCTTCAACTCAGGCTCTCCGTAGAGAAAGAGGATGTTAAAGCAGTGAGGAATGAGTTGAGTAAGCGGCTTGACGAGGTCTTGAGGGAGCTTAGGGAAGTGGACGTCGTCATCACCAAGATAAGCCAGGTTAAGGAACTCCATGACGAGATCTCCAAGCTAGAACAGGAGGTCACGGAAAAACCTAAGGTCTTGGAGGAGCTTAGGGTTTGTGAGGAGGAGTACGGCAAGATTAGTAAGAGGGTTGAGGAGTTGAGGGCGAGGTTGGGGAAGATTAAGGAGGAGGAAGTCGCTCGTAGTAAGGAGTTAGGTGAGGTATCCGAGCAAATAAATAATCTGGAGAAGAGGTTGGAGGAGTATAGTGAGTTAAGTGAGGAGTTGAGGAAGCTTGAGTTGAGGGCTTCCTTCCTAGCTAAGATCAGGGATTGCCTACTCAACCATATTTACAAGGGTGTCGAGGCTATAGAGAATACTGTGCGCGGCATAGCGCACGAGAGGTTTAACGAGTATTTCCAGGAATACTTTATTAAGCTTCTTGAGGATCAGGAACTAGTTGAGGCTTCAGTAAGCGACTTCAAGCCCTCCGTTAGGGTTAGGGTTAGCGCACTCGGTGAACGCGAGATTTCACAGCCTAGCGGCGCTCAATTAACTGCTTTAGGGCTTGCGTATAGGCTGGCTTTGAATAGGGTTGTGAGGGACTTGAATAGGGAGTTGAGGGATTCCGTCTTAATATTAGATGAGCCCACGCTAGGCTTCAGTCCTGAGAGGGTTGAGAAGTTGAGGGAGTTGATAGAGTCTATAGGAAGTAACCTAGGTAGGGCTCAGGTACTACTTGTGACTCATGACGAGAGACTGCTTGAAGTAGGTGATTGCAGGATAAGGCTCTCTATAGATCGCTCAAGGAATGAGACAACAGTTGATTACGAGGAATGTGTGGTGGGGGAGGGAAACGCGGACTTCCAGAGCTATAAGAACTTTATCTATAACGTGATCTCGAAGCATTGACTTCCTTACTGATGGGAGTGCGGTTAAAAGCTTATAATGACTTCAACGTATGTAATGTGTTAATGAATTAAGTGTGATCCATGATTACCTGGGCTGGTGATATGGGTGTCATTAACAGGTCTTTACGTGGGGAGGGTTGATAGCTTAAGGGTTTTGTTTGATGAGTTGAGGAGGTCTGGGTATTTCGTCGTAGGATATAAGGTAGTTGATGGTGTGTTGAGGTTGGAGGAGTTAAGTTCTTTTGATGAGCTCGCGCAGGGTGTGGAGGATCTTCAAGGTCCTGGCAGATACTCTTTGGTTAGAGGTAGTTTCTATAGGCACGGGCCAGACTCACCTAAGAAATTTCTTTACCCGCCTAACCTAACACTATTTAAGGTTTCTAGCGGGTGGGATGTGGTCGTTCCGGTACGTGAGGTGCGTAGGCTCGCGTTCTTTGGTTTAAAGCCTTGCGACCTAGCTTCTATAAAGGTGCTTGACAGGGTTCTCTTAGGGGTTGACGACTATTACGAGAGTCTTAGGAAGAGCTCGGTCCTGATAGTGGAGAACTGCACCATCCCGGGCAACACATGTTTCTGCGGTACCATGAATACCGGGCCTAGAGCTAGGGACTCCTTCGACTTAGCGTATACTAGGCTGGGTGATAAGTTGGTGTTAGAGGCGGGGAGCGTGTTGGGCCTGAAACTCCTCAACCTGCTTGAGGTAGAACCTATTGATGACACCACGTACGAGAGGTTTGAGGCGACGATGCGTAGCGCCAGCGAGAAAGCTAGAGCAGGGTTTGAGCTTAACGGGTTGCCTGAGGAGCTTGAGTTACGTATTGAGTCTAAGGTGTATGAGAAAATTACTGAGAAGTGTCTTGGTTGCGCGAACTGTAACATGGTTTGCCCTACGTGCTTCTGTTTTGACGTGCTGGATGCCCCATTAATTGACGGATCCGCGGAGAGGGTTAGGGTGTGGGACGGGTGCTTAAACTTTACCTACGGTCAGGTAGCTGGAGGGCATTTCAGGCCTGATTTATGGGCTAGGTACAGACATTTCGTTTTACACAAATTTGCTTACTGGGTAAAACAATTCGGTACGTTCGGGTGTGTAGGTTGTGGGAGATGCATTACTTGGTGCCCTACAGGCATAGATTTGAGGGAGACTGTGAGGAGTGTTTTAAGAGGTGGTAAGAGTGGGTAAGTATATGACAGCGCTAATACCCTTAAAAGCCACGATAACTCGCGTGAGGACCGAGTCTCGGAACGTTAGGACGTACTACGTGAGGTTACCTGAGGGTATTGAGTTACCTAAGCCGGGCCAGTTTAACATGCTCTATGTTCACGGAGTCGGTGAGGTCCCGATCTCCGTCAGCGACTTAGACATGGAGTCGAGGGTTGTGGCACACACTGTTAGGTTCGTGGGTTCCGTTACCAAGACCTTCGAGTTGCTTAAGGAGGGTGACGTGATCGGCTTCAGAGGGCCTTACGGGAACGGATGGCCTATGGACGTCGTGACCGGCAAGAACATAGTCTTGATAGCTGGGGGGATTGGATTACCTCCATTAAGACCTGTGATAAGGGAGGTAGCTAAGAATAGGAGCATGTACGGTAAGTTGATTATCCTCTACGGTGCTAGAACTCCTGAAGACCTGATGTTTAGTTATGAGTATAGTGATTATGAGTCAATCCCTAACACGGAGTTCTACGTAACTGTGGATAGACCTAATGATGGTTGGAGAGGTAATGTAGGGGTTGTGACCAACCTAATAAAACACGTGGACGTGGATCCCGGCGAGTCCTATGCCTTCGTATGCGGTCCCGAGATAATGATGAGGTTTGCCGTTCAGGAATTACTTAAGAAGGGATTTAAGACTAACAAGATCTACCTCTCTCTTGAGAGGAGGATGAAGTGTGGTGTCGGCTTATGCGGTCATTGCCAGATGGGTCCTTACTTCGTTTGTAAGCACGGCCCCGTATTTCCTCTCTGGTTCATAAGTAGGTATTTCTGGGTTGATCAGATATGAGGAGGCTGAAGGTAGCTGTCTATAAGTTCTCTAGTTGTGACGGTTGTCAGCTACAATTCCTTAATTTAGAGGATGAGTTACTGCAGTTGAGTGACTTCATAGAGTTCGCGCTATTTTACGAAGCTAGGAGATTTGTTGGTTCAGGACCTTATGACGTGGCGTTCGTGGAAGGCTCTATCTCAACACCTCATGAGGTCGAGGTTATTAAGAAGGTTAGGGAGGAGTCTAAGGTCTTGGTAGCCATAGGTGCTTGCGCTACTTCCGGCGGGATACAGGCCCTGCGTAACTGGGCTGATACGGAGGAGTATAAACGATACGTTTACCCTAGACCTGATTGGGTGGAGGTGCTTAAGTATGCTGAGCCACCCTCAAAATACGTTAAGGTCGATTATGAGATACGTGGTTGCCCTATCAGTAAGGAACAGCTACTCTCATTCGTTCTGCAATTACTTAAGGGTAAGACACCCCCCACACTACCCGTTGACTCCGTTTGCGTGGAGTGTAAGAGGAGGGGGAATGTCTGCGTTTTGGTTGCTAAGGGGATTCCGTGTTTAGGGCCTGTCACTATGGGTGGTTGTGGCGCACTATGCCCATCCTACGGTAGGGGTTGTTACGGCTGTTACGGCCCCATGATAGATCCTAAGCCGGACGCTCTGAACACCCGCTTTAAGGAACTGAATATCAAGCCTAGGGAGATACAGCTTCTTTTCAAGCAATTCACTAATTGGTCTAAAGAGTTTAGGAAGGTGATCGAAGAGTATGAGTAAGGTCATTAAAGTAGATTACTTGGCTAGGGTTGAGGGCGAGGGTAACTTATTCGTTGAATTAAGTGATGGCAGGGTCTCTAGGGTTGAGGTAGGCATTTTCGAGGCCCCTAGATTCTTCGAGGCATTCTTGAGGGGAAGGAAGTATTATGAGGTGCCTGACATAACCGCCAGGATTTGCGGTATCTGCCCCATAGCCTACATAATGAGTTCTAGTAGGGCGCTGGAGAAGATTTTAGGTGTTGAAGTACCTGAGGAAGTAAGGAAGCTTAGGAGGATAGTCTACCTCGGTGAATGGATTGAGAGTCACGTACTCCACATCCTCATGCTGCACGCACCAGACTTCCTAGGTTATGAGTCTGTTTTGAGTATGGCTAGGGATTACCCAGATATAGTTAGGAAGGGTATGAAGCTTAAGGGGTGGGGTAATCAGGTAATTAGTGTTGTAGGAGGTCGCTCGGTTCATCCAGTCTCCTGCAGGGTCGGGGGATTCCACAGAATTATCCGCAGGGATGAGTTACTCCCTCTGCTTAGGGGGTTGGGTCAGGTGAGGGAGTACGCGAGGGAGTTGCTTGAGTGGGTGCTTAAGCTGCCTATGCCTGACTTAAAGAGGGATGCAGAGCTCGTGTCGCTTAGGGGTGTGGGTGAGTACCCGATACTTGAGGGTAGGGTGGTCTCTAACAAGGGGCTTGATGTGTCTGAAGACGTGTTTGAGAATATGCTTGTCGTGGAGCAGGCGAAGTACTCGACATCCCTTAGGTACGCGCTTAAGGATAGGGGTCACTACGTAGTGGGCCCGCTAGCCAGGTACAACAACAATTACGATCTCCTAGATCCGGAGGTTAGGGGTGTTGTTGAGTCTTATGGTTACGGGGCACCCCTACGCAACAGCTTTCAATCAATAATAGCTAGGGCTGCTGAAGTATATCACGCGGTCTTAGAGCTAGAGGAGTTAATCAGTGGTTATAGGGAGCCTCAACAACCATACGTGGAAGGGGTTGTGAGGAGAGGTGTTGCCGCAGCGATAACGGAAGCTCCTAGAGGCATGCTTTACCATAGATATGAAATAAATGAGAGAGGGTACGTAATCAACGCCAATATAATACCGCCAACCTCACAAAACTTAGCAAGCATAGAAGAAGACCTCCTAGCATTAAGCGATAAGCTGGCGACGCTAAGCCTAGATGAAGCTCAGTGGCTAGCAGAGCAAACAATCAGAAACTACGACCCATGTATCTCGTGCGCAACGCACTTCCTAAAAATAAAATATCTGACCTCCACCCCACCTTAGCGGAATCCTCACCCCATGGGGTCTGGGTTTCATAGGGGTTTATAT
>CAZWSU010000017.1:0-10284 GCA_964636755.1 uncultured Desulfurococcaceae archaeon | reverse complement strand
CCAGGTAGAGCGGCGGACCCCAGCAAGCAGGCCGAGGCTCTTAACCCGTAGGTCCCGGGTTCAAATCCCGGCGGGCCCGCCACCAAACACTCTAACATGATGCTTGGAGATGAGGAGTGGTCACCGTCTGAGGCCGTGATGAGGGCTCGTGTTACTGATTCCTTGAAGCGCTACGTGATTGTGAGGACCACATATTTATAAGCTTCATGTTAAAGTTGTTGTGGGTTTAGAGATGTGTGAGCTGACCGTGAAGCTGAGTAATGGGAAGGAGGTACTGGTTACGGAGGACGTTTTAGGCACGGTATACAAGTACATGAGGTTCTCACTGACTCTCGAGGAACTCGCGCGTGAATTAGGTCTTGAGAGCTGGGAGGAAGCCTATGATTTCGTGAAGAGATTCCCGGTTTGGGTAGCGTGGACACCTCCCTCCTTCTTCAGGTATATTAAGGAGAAACTATGTGTTGAGAAAAAGAGTGTTGAGTAGGCCTCAAAAATCTCGTTTAGGTAAACTATTCCCCTCAGCGATAAGTGTTTAGGAATTTCGTTAGCGGGGAAACGTTTTGGAAAACCCTTGTTGGCCGCCTACCTATGTTGCCACCGTAGCTTACGGTAAAGAGGAATTCGCAGAGCTTGAGATCGGTGACGCTCTCTACTCGTTAGATCCGGAAATCAAGGTCTGCAGGACTCCATATGGGGGTCTCCTACTACTGAAGACTTCAGTAACTGAGGAGGTTGCAACTAAAACACTTCTAGCCACTCCCCCGTCTACCCTCCGTAGATTCATGAAAGTTCTTTTTTGTTGTGAGATTCCTGAGTTGTTTGAGTGTTTGAAAAGGAACGTCACGATCTTACTTGGTTTTAGTTATTTGCGTGTTAGCGAGAGGTCTGGCGTGAGCTATGGACGCGTTGCGGAATTGCTTAACTCTGTTGGATATAGACCGAGTCCGGGAGGAGGCTATACCTTGAGCGTGGAGCCCTTGGAGGGCGTCGTTTGCTTCACTAAGCAACTCCTAACTTTTAAAAACATATCCTGAATCTTATTTCGGTGAGAGTATGGGTGAGTTAAGGAAGATAGAGGTAGTTGATGTTCCAGTACCTCAAGGAACTAACGTCATCATAGGCCACACACACTTCATTAAGTCTGTTGAGGATATTTACGAGGCACTAATAACATCGTCGACGGTGATAAAGTTTGGTATAGCTTTTAACGAAGCTAGCGGTGAGAGGCTGGTTAGGAGTGACGGGAATGACGAGGAGTTGATTAAGTTAGCTGAGGAGGTTGCTCTCAAGATAGGAGCTGGACACACCTTCGTGGTTTACTTAAGGAACGCATGGCCTATAAACGTCTTAAACGCGTTGAAGAACGTTCAGGAGGTGTGCAGGATATACACCGCTACAGCGAACCCCGTTCAGGTATTGGTTGCTGAGACTAATCAGGGTAAGGGGGTTATAGGGGTCGTCGACGGCTTCACAGTAGTTGGGGTTGAGAACGCTGATAACAAGAAACACCGTCACGAATTCCTTAGGAAAATAGGTTATAAGAGGTAGTCAATGTAGGGTGTTTCACAAGCTCGGTTGATTAAGCATGTCCTCTTACGCTTCTCTTAAGTGTTTATCGAGGCAGGAAATACGTGTAAGCGATAAGTTAGCGATAACTCTATATAGGATCGCTAAGGAAGAGAAGATAGGGCTGCCTAGGACTAGCTTCGAGGAAGTCCTCGCGACAAGGCCTAGCACCTTAGTTAGGTATGGGGATTTAAAGAAAGTGTGTAGGGGTTCTGACGTGGCGTTGATCAGCGGGGACGGCATGTCCTTCTTCATTATTTTAAAGAAAGAATCCCCCAGCATTCAGCTACTGAAGATGCCAGCGTTTGTTAGGGAGATCCTAATAGTTAAGGAAGCAAGGGATAACAGTGTTGCCGGCGAGGATTCAGCGTCTGAGTTCTCAGGTCTTGAATTAAAGGCGGAGAAGATAGAGCTTGGTGAGGGATTCGTAGCTTTTGATTCCGTGTTTAAGGGCGGTTTGGATGACGGCATATACGCGTTGAAAATAGTGAGTGATAGACTGGATTCCGTCATAACCAGAGACGAGATAATTAAATACCTGAGCAACCAGAGCAAACTTAAGACACCGCCTAAGAAAGCCCCGAAGAAAAGGAGGAGAAGGAAGAAGACTAGGAAGAAGGGGAAGAAGCAACGAAAGAAGACACGCAAGAAAGCATCCAGAAAGTCACGAACTAAAAAACGTTAAGTTAAGTGTTTTCTCATATAAGTAAAGCTAGCAGAGCTTTTTGCGCGTGAAGTCTATTCTCTGCTTGATCCCACACCACCGACCAGACACCGTCTATGACCTCATCCACTACCTCCATACCCCTCATCGCAGGCAGGCAATGCATGAATATAGCGTCTTTTTTAGCTAGTTTCATGAGTTCCGGCGTCACCCTGAACTTACCCAGATCCTTAATTCTCTTCTCTCTTTCCGCCTCCTGACCCATGCTGATCCACACGTCAGTGTAGACCACGTCTGCCGCTCTGACGGCTTCTTCAGGTGTTCTAACTATCTCTATTACTGAACCAGACCTCGAAGCCTCCTCCTCAGCAACCCTGAGTATGTCGTGGTGTGGGTCGTAGCCCTCCGCAGTACCTATCCTCACGTTAACTCCCAACTTACTCGCCGCTAGCAGTAGTGAGTGCGCCACGTTATTACCTCCGTCACCTACGTAAGCCACGGTAACTCCCTTCAGCCTCCCCTTCTTCTCGTATATCGTTAGCATGTCCCCAACCGCTTGGCACGGGTGTTCTCTATCGCTCAAAGCGTTTATGACCGGTATGTTAGCGTACTTAGCTAACTCCTCTAGGTCGCTGTGTTTATAAACTCTTGCGACGATACCATCAACGTATCTATCTAAGACTCTCGCTGTGTCAGCTATGGTCTCGCCCCTACCTAACTGGAGTTCCTGCCAATTAACACTTATTGAGTGACCGCCTAACTGAACTATGGCTTGCTCAAAACTGATTCTAGTTCTAGTACTCGGTTTCTGGAAGATCATCATGACGGTCCTTCCTTTAAGAACCGGTATTATTCTCTCCCCACCGTAAAATCTTTGCTTTAAGTTGTATGCTGTGTCTATCAAGAACATGAGTTCTTCTGACGTCAAGTCATTGACTGAGAGGAAATCCCTACCTTTTAAAGATCTCACGGGTTCGCACCCTGTATAGTATTCAAGGTAAGTAAAATAAAGTTTTATAATGCTTATAATTTCGGAATTCAGGTAGTTTTTGAAGATCATGAAGGACGCGAGAATACTCCTCAAAGTTGCTGAGGAGAGAGGCGGTGTTAAGCCGGGCTTCTCACCCTACCACGTCTTTAAAGCACTTGATTCTCTGCATACGCGCGGTGTCGGTAGCAGGCACGAGTTAATGAGGTTGCTTGGCTTAGGCGAGGCTAGTGTTAAGACCTTACTTAATAGGTTGAGGGAAGCGGGCTTAGTCATTATTTCAAGACCTCACGGCACTAAACTAACGGATACTGGGAAGGGATTAATAAGCAGTCTTAAAGAAGTCATAAGGATAATCCCGTCCTTAAGACTTGAGAGCGTGTGCTTGAATTGCTCTATCTCAGGGCTTATCTTAAGAAGCGGCCGCTTCATCATGGATTGGGTTGGTGGCGTGATAATTCTTAGGGACATGATAGTTAAGGAGGGTGCTGACGGCGCCTTAATACTAACGTACTCTGGAGGGGTTTTCCGCCTCCCCGTCATGGGGGGTTTGGAGGAGTTAAGAAATGAGGAACTCTCTCATCAATTAAGAGATTTTCAGATACGTGATAATGACTTGATAGTTTTAGGTATGTGTTACTCAAGCAACGGCGAGAGGTGTCTTGCCGCAACGGTTAACGCGATCATTAAGGTCTTGAGCGCTGAAGGCGGCGAGTAATGAGGGCAGCGGCATTATATACTGGGGGTAAAGACTCACACTACGCTATCGTGGAGGCATTAAGGAACGGTGTGTCAGTAGAGTTGTTAATTATTGTTGTTCCTGCGAGCAGTAATTCCTGGATGTTTCACGCGATCAACGTAGAGTTCGCCAAACTTCATGCCGACTTAATCGGGGTTGATAAGGTGGTGATACACTCAAGCAGTGTTAAGGAAATTGAGGTCTCGGAAGTCCTCTCCCAGCTTAGGAAGCTAGATCTTCGACTAAAATACAGGTACTTGATCTCGGGGGCCGTAGCATCTAAGTATCAGAAAGAGAGAATTGATTTAATAGCTAGAGAACTCGGGCTGGAACACGTTACGCCTTTATGGGGTCGTGATCAGAGAATCCTTTTACTAGAAGAAACCAGGTACCTGAGTTTCATGATTACAGCTATCCAGGCATACGGGCTTAGCATGAGGTGGTTAGGGACAGTAATTAATGAGGGTAACGTCGAGGAATTTCTTAGAGATCTTGAGAAACACGGCATAAGCCCTGTTGGTGAGGGGGGAGAATTTGAGACGTACGTAATTACCTCAAAACTCTTTAAGGGGGGAGGTGTTTACGTGGAGTCAGCGGAGCTGGTTAAGTACCCGTTGCACGGGTCCGGATATTACGTCATTAAATCAGCCAGGACTTAAACACTTCACGCTTTTGAGGGTGGAAGGCGCTGTTAAGCTTCACTCATTTCTTAAACCAAGCTTCAAGACCCTTAGCCTGAGTTTTAAGGAAGTCCCTATATGCTTTCCTTAACCTCTCCACCGCACCGCTAACTCTGCTTTCTGAGAAGTCATGTTCTTCTACTAGAATCTTATTTATTAACTCGGGGTTGGGCTCATCCCACTTGATGGTGTACGTGTCCGTTACTGGCGGGTTTAAGAATATCTTCTTGATTTCCTCGTAGTTGAAGTCTATCTTGACGTTAGGGAGTGCCTTAATAGCTTTTTCGAAGCTTCCGTGTGTTTTTATTAGTTTAAGAGCAGTTTTAGGTCCTACGCCCTTCACCCCCTCAGGGTTGAAGTCTGTCCCGAGGAATATGGCTATATCTACTAGTTGTTCCCTGGTTATCCCTAACTGCTTGAGGAGTGTGTCTAATTCTATTAACTCCGGTTTTATCTCGACATACACCTCCTTACCTGGTAGTTTACGCTTACCGCTGATAGTTACGTTTCTTAAGAGTCTGGGAGTGTTGAATAAGAGTGAGTCGTAGTCTTGAGAGATCGAAGCCCACGCATCGCCTTTCCTAGCCATGTAAGCTGCCTGCGCCTCACCTTCTGAGGGTGCGTTGACGTACGGTATCCCCATAGCCGACAGCAACCTCTTAGAGTCTTCAACCATTTCTGAGGTTAGTCTCCCAGTAGCTTGCGCGTATTTACGTGCTTCCTCGATCAAGCCCTCGGCTATGGCTTCCTCATACTTCTTAGCGAACTCCTCCCTTATTGCAAGTCTCTCCGCGATTTCCTTCGCTTTCAGTTCTGGTGGTTTGCCGTCAAAGACATACACTGGTTTAAGTCCGGATTCCACAAGGTTTATCGTTCTGTAGAAGAGCCCGCTTAAGTGACTCGTCACGCGTCCTTTAGAATCCATTAAGGGGGTTCCGTCAGGCTGTCTTATCGCCGCCAAGAACTGGTAGAGAGCGTTGTATGCGTCGATGACAACGACCTTCCCCCTCAGCTCTCTCAAGTCGTTAATGACTTTTACTGCCGTGGTTTCCTCAACTAACTCTCTTAAGTTAACGCCCACGGTCGGACCCACATGAATTAATTATTCAGAGTTATTATTTTTGGTTTCGATACCTAAAACACAACGATTTATAATCAGGATCCCTAACAGATTATTAGGTGAGGTGACTACGAGCGTAAGCGGCTCTGACGAGTTCGTGTCTTACCTTGTTAACGTAGCTCGTAAGTGGTCTAGAGTGTGGGAGGAGAGGAGGGTTTATGAGGCGAACCCTAAGGAGGGCATACCAAAATACTTCTTGACCGCGGCTTTCATGTACCCTAACGGGCCGGCGCACGTAGGTCACGCGAGAACGTATTTAATCCCTGACGTGCTAGCAAGGTTTCTGAGGGGTTTGGGGTATAACGTGTTATTCCCTATGGGCTTTCACTACACCGGGACTCCCATACTCGCTCTCGCCGAGGGCTTAGCTACCGGGAATTCACAATACGTGAGTAGTGTGGCTGAAGTATTCCAGGTCGATGCCTCAGAGCTCTCTAAGCTTAAGGATCCCGTGTCCGTGGCTAGGTTCTTCCACGAGATATCTAAGAACGCGATGAAGTTGTACGGGCTGTCTATTGATTGGAGAAGGGAGTTCACGACCGTAGACCCTGAATTTAAAGCATTCATTAGATGGCAATTCAAGAAACTCCTAGACCTGGGTTACTTGACTAGAGGATCCCACCCGGTGGGTTGGTGTCCCAGACATAACATGCCGGTAGGCATGCACGACACTAAGGGTGACGTAGAACCTGAGATAGAGGAGATCTACCTGATAAAGTTCATTGGTTCTGACGGACTGGGTTACGTCGTAGCCACTTTAAGACCTGAGACAGTCTTAGGCGTGACTAACATATGGGTAAACCCAAACACAAAGTACTGTGTTGCCAGGGTCGAGACTAGCCGGGGTATCGATACTTGGGTGCTCTCTTGCGAGGCCGCTAAGAAACTAAGTTTTCAGAGGAACGTGGAGATATTACGTGAAGTAAGTGGCGAGGATTTGATAGGTAAGGAGGTCGTGAACCCGGTTACTGGGCGCGTGGTTCGAGTTATTGAGGCCTCCTTCGTTGATCCTAGATTCGGGACAGGCGTGGTGATGAGCGTTCCTGCTCACGCCCCCTACGATTACGTAGCTTTACGTGATTACATCCTTAGTAGGAAGGGTGGTTCTTGGGAGAGTCTGGAGCCGATACCTCTCATTAAGGTTGAGGGATATAGTGATGTTCCCGCCAGAGACGTCGTTGAGAAGCTAGGTATTAGGTCGCAAGACGAGCACACTCTACTTGATAGCGCTACTAAGGAGGTTTACAGAGTGGAGCTGGAGTCAGGTGTTATGCGTTCAGACGTGGTCAACTTAGTTGAGAAGGAAGTGGTTGAGGGGGCTAGAAGCTTCGTAGAGGAGATTTCCGGTATCCCTGTTAAGGAAGCACGTGAGAAGATCAAGAATTTCTTGATGATTAGAGGGTTTGGAGACACTATCTACGAGATAATGAACGCGCCGGTATACTGTAGGTGTGGTACGGAGATAGTGGTCAAGATAGTTAAGGATCAGTGGTTCATTAATTACGGGAACCCTGAATGGAAGAAGTTAGCGCTTGAGGCTTTATCTAGGATGAGGTTAGTGCCTGAGGAAGCGAGGACTCAGTTTGTGTATACTATTAACTGGTTAAGAGAGAAAGCGTGTACTAGGAGTAGGGGTCTGGGAACTGAGTTGCCGTGGGCTCCAGGTTGGATCATCGAGTCTTTAAGTGATTCCACTATATACATGGCTTTCTACACGGTCATCCATAAAATAAGGGAGTATAAGATACCGCCTGAGAAACTGACTTACGAGTTCTGGGATTACGTCATGCTCGGTCTCGGAGATCCGAGTAAGGTCGGCGTTGATCAGGGGATTTTAGAGGAGTTGAGGAAGGAATTCCTTTACTGGTACCCCCTCGACTCCAGACATAGTGGTAAAGACTTAATACCTAATCACTTAACGTTCTTCATATTCAATCACGTAGCTATATTTCCGGAGAGCTTGTGGCCTAAGCAGATAGTCGCTAATGGTTGGGTACTCGTGCAGGGGGAGAAGATGGCTAAGTCTAAGGGTAACATACTCCCCCTGCACTGGCTAGTCTCTACTTACTCGCCTGACGTGGTCAGGCTTGCTATAGCGTCCGGTGCCGAGGTTGAGAGTGATCTGAATCTCGATGTTGACGTACTTGATTCTACTAGAGCGAAACTTAAGGCTATACACGACCTAGTCACGTCAATCTTTAGAGAAAGTGACTTAAGTCAGGTCGTGGACCTCCCTGAGAAGTGGCTTCTCTCCAGATTCGCTAGGAACGTGTTAGGCGCTTACGACGACCTATCTGGAGTGAGGGTTAGGGCGGCTTGCCTAAAGATATTCTATAACATCCATCAAGACATCCTCAAGTATCTGGAGATGGTTGAAAAACCCTCGAAGGTCTTGAGGGATCTAGTGATTATGTGGCTTAAGGCGATGCATCCAGTAACCCCATTTATTACTGAGGAGTTATGGCATGAGATAGGGATGAACGGGTTACTAGCTACTGAGGAGTTGCCTTCGAGGGATGAGCTAAGGAAAATGATTGACGAGTCCGTGGAACTGAGTTACCTGTTCTTGGAGAGATTCATTGACGACTTAAGAAACTTAACTAAGGTAGTGAGAGGTAATGAGGCGGTAATATACGTTTCCTCAGAGGCAGACTACAAGCACTTAGTTGAGAGTATCCGGATACTGCGTGAGGGTGGTAGGATAAGTGATGTGATAAGGTATCTCGTAGCCAGCGGTTTTGCGGATCAGAAGCAAGCGCCTAAGATAGCTAAGACGCTGGTAGACTTAATCATGTCACTACCTCCAGAGTTACTGGAGGCTATCGTTAAGGTAGGTTCAGTGAGTGAGTATGAGATACTCCTCAGGTTCAGGAAATTCGTGGAAGATGAGACAGGAATCAAGATCAAGGAAGTCTACAGATCAAGTGACGTGAGCGCGCCTGACTACGGCGGTAAGAAGAAGACCGCACTACCTTTCAGGCCGAGTATAATGCTTATGAGTTCTTCGTGAGATCATCAAAGATTTACTTGGTGACACAATCAGGATGAAGAGTCTCTTAGGTAATTTGAAAGCGCCGTTGATCTTGGTATTCTATGGTTTCTTCCTCATACTAATACAGATAGTCTTAATAAGATTTCTGGCTTTCCTCAGCGAGGAATTAGGTCATTCAGTACTGATTCAGGCAGTGACGGTCATCTTATACCTCTGTTTTAACGCCGCACTACTGTATTCTTGGTATATGCTGACCATATACGTCAAGAGTAGGTTTTCCTCTTCTCAGTCATAAAACGCTGGATTCATTATCGCGGTAATCGGTTGTTTGGAGCTCAGAGCTGCAATGGGTCTTCATCTCTTCAGTCCGCCCGTCGTCGACCTCACAGCTCCAACTATATTCTCCCTAAAGAATTTTTAAAGTATTGCTGAAGGTGGATTAATCAGACAAATGCCTTCTCATCAATTCTCAGTGCCGGAGGCAGACATCATCTTATCCGCTTATCTTATCAAGTATCATGTCTTAGTTGAGGTAATAAATATTGCCCGCGTGAGTTAAGTAAACCGCGGTAATTTAGGTTAATGCTCGGTCCGGTTATAATATCATAGCGTGGGTTTCTCATCACGTGTTTCAGCGCTTATAGACCTAAATCATCAATGATCTTATGTTGTCAGACCTAATAAGTGTTTTAGGGTATTAAGTTGAATATCGGGGATTTAATTACTTCCGCTACTTTCTTCTCATCCATCAAGACTATGGTTAGTGCTGCCACGTACTTCAGGCTGTATACGTCTGCCACGTACCTGAAGTACTCAGCTATTTCCTTATTGAGTACTGCGTGTACCGAGATCACGTAATCCCCTCTCTGGAGCAGCGCCGGTGGTTTGCTCTTGGTTTCAAACCCTATTATCTCGTCCTCGCTTGTCGGCATTGCTAAGGGGATGTTTAGGGATGTCGATAATTGTGAGGCTATGTTTAGCGAGTAATCAGGTAAGGTCACGAATTTGTCTGCGATAAAGCCGGGTAGTTTGTCAAGCAGCCTGTACTTGAAGTATGTGGTGACGTAGTTGATGAAGTGCGGGTCCGCACAGGCTTTCCTTAAATCCCAGCCTACCTTATTCATGAACCTACTCACGTACCTCTTAATGAATTCCTCGCTTAGGAAGTTCTTGAGTAGTCGCTCAGCCATCGGGTAGGCCGGAACCGTTATGCCGTGATAGTACTTGCTTAAAGTTGCTTCACTGATGCCTAACGCGTGAGAGAGCTCAACGTTCTTGTAGACCTTCCTGACTGAGGAGAGGACAGCTACTGAGTCAACCCTGACGACCAGCTCCCGAATCTTCTTGCTTGCGTACCACTTCAACCTAATCACTAACTAGGATGTGATGTCGTGGATTTTATTTTTGATTGTTTAGGATCCTCCTCAGTGTTTTGTGGCGGGGCCCCCCGGGTTTTTACCCCGGGGCTCCGGGGGGAAAACCCGCCGGCCGACCCTGGCGGGCACACAACCGTCCCCAGCGCACCCCACTCCACA
>CAZWSU010000016.1:0-42929 GCA_964636755.1 uncultured Desulfurococcaceae archaeon | reverse complement strand
TTCTTAAGGATATGGTTGAGAAGATTGCTGCTACTGGTGCTAACGTCGTTATTTGTCAGAAGGGTATTGATGACGTCGCGCAACACTTCCTAGCGAAGAAAGGGATACTCGCTGTAAGGAGAGTTAAGAGATCAGACATGGAGAAACTAGAGAGAGCTACTGGAGGGAGGATAGTCACTAGCGTGAGGGACTTAACGCCTAACGACCTAGGCTACGCAGAACTAGTTGAGGAGAGGAGGGTAGGCAATGAGAAGATGGTGTTTGTTGAGGGTTGTAAGAACCCGAAGGCAGTAACCATACTGATAAGAGGCTCCAGCGACATGATACTCGACGATACTGAGAGATCTTTCAACGACGCGTTACACTCATTACGCAACATACTCAGAGATCCCAAGATAGTTCCTGGTGGTGGCGCCGTAGAGGTTGAGCTAGCTCTCAGACTGAGGAAGAAAGCTGAGGAGGTTAGCGGTAAGGAACAACTAGCTATTCAAGCCTTCGCGGACGCTTTAGAAGAGATAGCGTCTATACTCGCACAATCCGCGGGTATGGATCCCTTACAAACCATAATGGATTTAAGGAGGCTTCACAGTGAAGGTAAGGTTAATGCTGGGATAGAGGTGCTGAGTGGTAAGCTATTGGAGGATATGACTACGACGAGGGTAATTGACCCAGTCATAGTTAAGAAGCAGGTCATTAAAGCTGCTACGGAAGCCGCTACAGCGATATTGAAGGTTGACGACGTTATAGCGGCCACCCCCATGAAGAAAGAGGAGAAAGGTAAGGAAGGAGCTGAAACCCCTGAAGGAAAGTTCGGTGATTTAGAGTAAGTTAAGTGCGTAACTCACGTGTTTTTATTTAATCTAAATATTCTAAATATTTTATTAATGTTTCTCTCAAAATATTATTAAGTCTGATAGGTGTGAGTGTGTGGATGAGAGGATAATTGAGTACTTGAGGAAGGTGGATCTTAAGACTAAGCCTTACAGGCTCACTAGGTATGAGAAAGCACGTATAGTAGCTGCTAGAGCTCTGCAACTCAGTTTAGGCGCTATGCCGCTCATAGACGTCAGCAATATGCCGAAAGACCCTGTAATGATAGCTATAGAGGAGCTTAAGAGAGGTTTGCTACCCATGACCATCATTAGGAGAACCCCTGCGGGCGGGGTTGAGTTAATACCTGTGAGCAAGCTTATTGAGTTGGAGCGTAAGTTATTTAAGAGAGTTCACGGGTTAGAGGATTAATGAGTAGTGGGGAGTTAGAGTACTTAATTTCCAGGTACTTCACCTGCACCCTCACTCACGAAGACGAGAACGTCCTCGAGTTTTTGGTTGAGGCATTGCCTGGTCTAGATTTAAACAATGCTTTTTCTAAAGTCTACGATGAGTTAGTGCCTAGGGGTTATTCGGTAATAATGTTTAGTAGTAAAGGCATGAATTTCCTCAGGGTTAGTAAGAAACCAACGACTTTTAAGAAGCCCTCATCACGGTTTTTGATATTGTTTCTAGTTACCGTAGCTTCAGTGGCTGTCACAGGGTATTTCACAATAACTAACTATAATTCTATAGCTGAGGAACTCAATAAGAGATTTAGTGCCGGGATCCCCCTAATCGAGCCTTTCGCCGGCACCTTAAGTTTCTTGGTGGGTGTCTTAGCTCCCTTAATGTGTCATGAGTTAGGTCATTACGTTGTGAGCAGGCGTGCCGGGATCCCGGTAACTTATCCACTACCTATACCGGCCCCTCTCATATCTCCTGTTGGTACTTTCGGAGCGTTCATAAGATCACACCACCCCCCTAAAGACTTGAAGAGACTTGCTTTAGTAGGTATCTCAGGCCCCCTAGCTGGTGTCACATTATCCGCAACCCTCTACGTCTTTTCTTACCTCACGTCTCCGAGAATTCCGCAACACGTCGCGCAGAAGGCTTTAGAAGCCGGGTTAATTAGCGAGCTCAGGGTCGTTCCCTTACTAACCTTACTCATAGAACCTAGGGAGGTGGTTCTTCTCAGCCCTATCGCTATGGCTGCCTGGTTCCTCATACTAGTTCATTTCGCTAACTTACTCCCTATAGGTCAGTTAGATGGTGGGCACGTGATAAGATCCCTAACTAATGTTAGGGTGCATTCAGCTTTGTCTCACGTGATTATAGCCGTGAGCATACTGATATCTTTTATTCAGCCAAACCTCCTTTGGCTAGGTGTTTTCAGTGTTTTAGCGTGGCTTATTTCTGGCAGGGCCCCGCATTACGGGGTTGCTAACCTGAACTCAAGGCTGGAAGCAAGGGATAGGATACTCTTCGGCTCCTTATACGCTCTCCTACTCTTACTAACCCTGCCCGTGATTGCTTGAGATCCCCTTCACATTTAAGATTTCTTGAATCGCTAGATTATAGTTTAGGATGAGGTTGAGAGACGCTGGATATGTTTTGGTTATTGCTGAGAAGCCTAGAGCAGCTGATAAGATAGCTATGGCCCTAAACCTGAGCGGTAAGAGGGTGGTGAACGGTGTTAGGGTTTGGGAAGGTTTCTTCGAAGGTCGTAAGTTTTTGGTGGCCCCGGCGGTCGGTCATCTCTTCTCTCTAGATACCGAGGAGAAGGGTTTCCCAGTCTTCACTTACAAGTGGGTTCCTAGGTGGTTGGTTGAGAGGAAGAGTAGATATGCACGCAAGTATTTTGAGGTTTTGAAGAGCTTGGCTAGGGGGGCTAGCGAATACGTCAACGCGTGTGATTACGATATTGAGGGGTCGGTTATAGGATACCTAATAATCAAGCACTTCGGCGACTTAAGCAGATCTAGGAGAGCTAAGTTCTCTTCCCTAACTAAAGAAGAATTAGTGAGTGCTTTCAGAAATCTTCAACCGCTAGATTTGAGGATGGTTGAGGCCGGCTTGTGTAGGCATGAGGTGGACTGGATATGGGGGATTAACGTTAGCAGAGCTCTCATGAGTTTCTATAAGAAGGTCTTCGGCGATTTCAAGATCTTGAGCGCTGGCAGGGTTCAGACACCTACCCTAATAGAGGTCTTCAGGAGGCATGTTGAGAGGGAGTGTTTCGTTCCGGAAATAAAATTCAATATTTCCCTGAAGTTGAGGGTTGGGAGTGAGGAGTTGAGTATAAGGAGTGACTTCGGTAAGGATCTTACCGAGGAAGAAGCTAATAGGTTGAAGATCGCTATCGAGAGGGTTGGTAAGGCGAGGGTAGTGGACGTTAAGTCTAGGACCGAGGTTCTGAGACCGCCACCCCCATTCAACTTACCGGATCTACAGTACGAAGCTTACAGAGTAGCTAAGATATCCCCTGCCCTGACGTTAAGTATTGCTGAGTCACTCTACCTAGACCAACTCATAAGTTACCCTAGAACGAACTCGCAGAAACTGCCTAAAACGCTTAACCATAGAACGATATTGAGGAGCTTATCTAATCTAGAGGATTACGAGGAATACGTTAGTGAGTTGCTTAAGAAGCCCTCACTAGCTCCTGTGGAGGGATCTAAGGAAGACCCGGCACACCCGGCAATACACCCAACAGGGTACTTACCCAGAAAACCTCTTAAAGAGAGGGAGCGGGTAGTGTATGACTTAATAGTTAGGAGGTACTTGGCTTCGCTGAGTGATGAAGCCTTACTCAGAATCTCAACCTATGTTTTAAGGGTGCTTGATCTCGAATTAGCGATTACTTCAAGGGAGTTGTTGAGGAGTGGGTGGTTGAGGATATATGACTACGAGGAGGTAGGCGCATTAAAGAAGTTTTCTTTGAGGCTAGGTGAGGAGGTGTCGATACTTGACGTTGGGGTGGTTAAGACTTTCAGTAAGCCCTCAGATGCCTACACTAAGTCGTCCTTACTTAAATGGATGGAGAGGTCAGGGATTGGTACTGAGGCTACGCGTGCTGAAATAATCGAGACCCTATTTAAGCGCGGGTATCTTAAGCAAACAACTTCCGGGATTGACCTCACAGAGTTAGGCAGTGTTATCTCCACGATATCAACCAACCTCTTCTCTGAACTCTCTAGCGTTCAGCTTACGCGTGAGGTAGAAGAAAGACTCGATAAGATAATTACGGGAGAGTTAAGCAAGGATGAGGTGGTGAGGGAAGTCACGTCCGTGTTGAAACCAAGGCTAATCAGTATTAAGAAACTCCTAGAGAGTGATGAATCTGTTAAAGAATTAAGGAGGTTAGCAGGTCTTGACAGCGGTGACGCATCCTGCGTGATCTGCCAAAGACTCGCAGAATTTAGTTATGAGGGGTTAAGGTTATGCAGGTTTCACGGAATAGCTTATGGGAGGTTGAGAGAGTCTTACGAGACGTGGAGTAAGAAAACTAAGATTTCCTTCATAGAATTTCTTAACAAGGTTTTGTCGCTTAAGTCTAGCGGTAAGTACGTTAGGGAAGTAGCTGAGTTGCTGATATCTAGAAGGAAGTAAGGGTTCTTCAAGGCCCTGTTAGCGGCTGAAAACTTATTAAGGACTTATCTCTAGGCCATGACTCGTTCCCATAAACTTTTAATGAGGAGGGTTAGATACCCTATTCCAGGCACTTTAATGACTGAGTTCCCTATACTCAATACCTTCCCTGTTACTAGTTCTTTAGGTATGCATCCATCTGGTAGGGCGTTGTTATCCCCTTTAATGACGTAGCAGTTATTACGGATTTCAATTATTCTATGTATTACGTAGTTTCCTCTACCCTCATATATCACTACGTCACCTACCCCCATCTCACTAGTTCTGTACACTATCACCACATCCCCGGTCCAGAGCAGGGGCTCCATAGACTTACCTTCCACGACCGCTAGCGTGAGCGTGCCGGTCAGAGCGAGTGTTAAGATAACTATCAGCAATACTACTAGAGCTAAGTCTATGAATTGACTGAATCTCATTATTCTTCCTCCAGTATGTCGGAGATATCTACTTCTATTACTTTACCCTCCCTCCTCTCACCAGAAGTCTCGCCCTTCCTCTTATGCTTCTTCCCTTCACCGAATGAAACCTCTCCTTCAGGACCTACCTTAACAGTTGATACCTTGCCCTTCCAGCTATAACCACAAGACGAGCACTTGAAGCTTCCTAGGACCGTTATAGTTATCCTCCCGTAAGCGTCTGGTAAGGGACTTATGACTTGCCATGTCCTCTCAGGACTTACTTCAGCACCGCACCTAGGGCACTTAACCACTTTAAGCACCTAAAACAAGAATTTATGGGTGTTTATATATTGTGAACGGGCGTTCCCAGTAACTCCCTCACTACGTCCCCGCTTACTTCTTCTCACTACATACTCCATAAACGAACTCATCAAGACATTTACTCAAGACTTGAAAATCTATTATCTTAGGAGTCTTCCTCTCCGACCACAAATAAATCTTCAGGTTTGGTTCTCTGAGAGTCTTAAATAAGCGTACCACGGTCTCAGATATGGACGAGTTCTGGAGGTACGACTCCCTATTAACGTAAGTACTGATCCTAACGACTGTTACTCCACGTTTCCTAAACCAGAGTAACTCGTTCCACAAATACGTGAAGTATTTCTCGGGTTTCTCAATTCCGTGAATACGTGAAGGTATGTCAACCCTGTTGAGGATAAGGAGTTTTGGTTGATGCTGTCTCACTAACTCTATCTCGTGCGTGTATAGTTCTTCTAGACTCATCGTGGCCGGGTTAACGTACTCAACGCTAACTAACTCGTTGACTAACTTCTTGAGTGTGTCGTAGCTTCTTGGCGATTTCTTAGCAGCATACTCTAGTAGTGAGTCTATGAAGGTGTGCGGCGGTCTAACGTAGTCTATTACTAAAGTCTTAAGCTTATGTTTCAGTGCTAGCGATAAAGACACCAACCCTGGCACGTAATTCTCTGTTGACCGTGCGTCAGCAGGGATCGCAACAAACATCGATGACCCAGCACTAATAGGTCCTAATACTTCGTTAAGTTCTTTGCAGGGGTACTCATAACTCACGCCACGTATTATCGATGGGAGTTCCTCAAGTTGTGGTGGTAGGAACGAGCGTATGCCTACCTTATCAATTATCTTGAAAGGTACCTCACCAATACTTACCGGTGCTTCCCTAGCTTTCCTAATTTCTATGAATCTAGTCACTAAACCTCTCTCCATACACTGCCTCAGAAACAGCACCACGTCTGACACGAATTCTATGTCGCCTAAGTTTAGGGCTTCCCTACCCATAGGGATCTCAGCTACTAACACGACTAGAGATTTCTCAATTTTCGCGAGATTGTAGAAGAAGTTTTGAAGTATTGCTCTAATCTCGGAGTTCTTCTCTATTAATCTGCTTAAGGGTGTGAAGCTATCTACTACCAACACTTTATACTTGCTTGAGTAAGTGCTTAACTCATTAATTAACGTGTTGATTAGCTCAGGATCCATTATTATCGGTAATCCGTAATACTTAAACAAGTCTCTAGACTCTAGCTCACCGAAATCCATGCTGAAGTCTCTCATATGTCTAAAGAAAACCTCCTTAGTTTCCTGTAAAGAGACGTAAAGACAGGGGATACCTCTACTCGCGTTAGCGTAGCAAATAGTTGACGCGAGCAGGGTCTTGCCCGCGCCAGGATTCCCAGCAATTAAAACAAGAGCTCCGAAATCTACAACCTTACCTAAGATATCATCTAGGCTCTCAACACCTAACACGAACCTAGGACTCTGTGAAATAATGCCTCACCACTCTTTACTTGACTTGATTTTCTAAATCCTTATATTAACTTTAGGTAAATAAATATTATGAGTGTTTAAGACTATGTATTCTTAATACATACTATGATTACTCACGCGTCATATGTATTGCTTATGCGCAATCCTTAATATATTAGAAAACCCTTTGTAACTCGCAGGTAATGTAATATGGAAACACGTAAAATACTAAGTATAAGTGCTTTAACAATATTAGTGCTTGCTTTAGGCACGGCACTAGCTATGTGGTCTGAGACACTATGGATAAATACGACAGTAAATACTGGTGAGGTAGACGTTAAGTGGTCTGAGTGGTGGTGTAGTGACGAGGGTTCAGATCCTCAGGGTGAAGGCTACAGTAATGAGGAAGGCAAAGACGTGGCTTCATGCGACGTTGAGGTTGAGGTAGAAGACGATGAAGGAGACGCTATTAAATTACTCGTGTCTATTAATAACGCTTATCCAGGATATGCTGTTGACGTATACCTAGTAGTAGATAACATAGGCACGATCCCGGTTAAGCTATATGACTACAGTATTCCAGAGATAGAGGACCCGATAATAATGTATCTCACGATACCTGAGGACACGCAGATAGATCCATCAGATAGCGCCACGTACACCCTACACATCGAGATTCTCCAAGAAGCTGAGGAGAACATGACGTATGGGCCGTACGAGATAGTCTTAGTATTCGCTCAGTGGAATGAGGTAAGTGACTAACGCGGTGCTAAAAATGTCGAAGGGGTTCATTAAGCAATTAAGTGTCGTGGCTTTGGTAGGCATAGTTCTGGTAGCACTAGCTATGTGGTCTGAGACGTTAATGGTGAACACCGTTGTTGAGACGGGGGAGCTTGACTGGGAGTTTGTTCCTGGCTCAGTAATATATTTAGATGCTTGCGATCTGCCGCCCGGTCCCTGGCCCTTTGGTAATGACTGGAACGCTTCATACTATCCTGAACCCGGAGCTACGCAGCTAGATAAGGACGTGGGTTGCACTAGCGTGACTTTGATTGATAGTGATGAGGACGGAGATCTTGATACCATGGTTGTTGTTCTCAATAATGTCTATCCGTGGTACTACACTCACATAGCGTTTAAGGTGCATAACGACGGGACAATACCCCTCAAGATCTGGAGGGTCGTGATTAACGGTGTTGAGTATTATGAGCTAAACGAGCAAGAACTAGAGCAGGGCGTTGAGCTAGATCTCGATGGCGATGGAGAACCTGACGTTACTGTGTGGTGGGGCGATAACTTCGGAGTGCAGCTACATCCTTGCCAGTCAGCGGACATAAGCTTTGATTTAACAGTGCTTCAGCCAGCACCTGAAGGAACTTCGCTAACTATATACATAAGTTTCGAAGCGATTCAGTGGAATGAGTACTACGTACCTACTACTACCATACCTGAAGCTCCTACAACTACGTATGGTCCTGCCTAAAGCTTTAGGCAGGGGTCTCATTAAGCGTGAAATAAAAACTTTTTGTTTAAAACAAAACTAAATTGAGATGTGGGTTTAACGATGACTATAGTGTTTAACACTAGATATCTTTTACTGATCTCCTCATTATCACTTATCTTGTTTGCTTACTTCTATACTTTATTCCTGCCTCAGAGCGGCTTATTGCATTATGCGATACCTTCAGTAACAGGTTTACTAGTTTTAGGTCTCCTCTACAACGAGGTCATAAGGGTGAAGACATTTCTTGAGGATAGTCTTAGACCGATAGTTTTGTTGTTTCTGGCCATAACTGTGGCGAGTGACGTTATCTTAGGGTTTGTGAGTGGTTTTGGTCGCAACCCGCTAACACTTACTCAATCCCTCATCATCTTCAACTTAATCAGGGAGATTCCCAGAACTCTTGGGATGGAGTTCTTTAGAGGTTTTGTTTTAAGTAGTTCAAGGAGGGTTAAGACCTCACTTGTAGTAACGTCACTTTTACTCACTTTCTTAAGCTTTACCTACACTAGGTATTTGAGTTTGCTCACCTCTAGTTATTCTACCTTGTTAAATTTTCTTATGAGGAGCTTTATCCCTCTCTTCCTCAGTAACCTGCTAGTTGGTTACTTATTTATTTTAGGTGGCATAAAGAATAGTCTCACGTACTCTATGTTTACAAGACTCTACACATATTTGATGCCGGTACTCCCGAACGTTTCAAGCGGTGTTTCAGCTGTTGTGAGCGTGATTCAGGTTTTCGCATTCTTCGCTATTTTGAGTGTAGCGTATTTCGAGAGTGATACGGTTAGCAGGCCTCGACGTATTTCTAAGTTAATGAGCTTAGGCTTCCTAATTGTCGTGTTTGCGTTCTTAGCTTTCGTGTTAGCTGGGTACAGGACCTTAGTAGTGATTAGTGGTAGTATGAGTCCTTTCTTAAACGTGGGCGACGTGGCAGTGATTAACGTGAGAACAGACCCGAACGACGTTAGGGTAGGTGATGTGATCGCTTTTTATTTTAGTAGGAATATAGTTATACATAGGGTTATTCAAGTGCTTAACACTAGTCCTATAGCATATGTGACTAAGGGAGACGCTAACGAGAGCCCGGATCCCTATAGGGTCTCTCAGAACGCGTTGTTAGGTAGGTACGTCTTTAAAATACCTTTATTAGGATATGCGTGGATTTACTTAATGCAGGTATTTCTAAATTATCAAAACCTAGTAATCGTGGTTATTCTAGTTATGACAGCTAGCTTAATGAGGAAATCGTTTAGGTGGCTTACTTATGTCGAGGATTAAGATATTTTTCATGAAACGAAGTAAGGTCTTCACACGTCTCTTAATCGTAGTCTCATGTGTTGTTTTATTAATCTCGTTAGTTGGTTTAGTCACCTCATATAATTACCCTGATCAGGTAGTTGAGGAGATCCCGAGAGCCTCAATATCTCAGAAAATAGACTTAAGTTACGTGGTCTTAGTTAAGAAATCGCTAATATACGATAATAGAACAATCCTTCAACCGGGTGAGGCGATATACGTTAAGTTTTTAGAAGGTTTTAATATTACGTACGGGCTCGCGTTAAGCTCTAGTGGGGAGTTAAGGAGGGTTGATGGGTCTTACGAGGTTTACGTGAATGTCTCCTCACCAGTTTGGTTTAAGAAGGTAGCGATTAGCTCAGGTGACGTAAGAGAGTTGTTAAATAAGGTTGAGAACCTATACGTGAACTTCACTTATTTAAGAGATTACATAAGCATGATTGAGAAGGAGGTAGGTAGTAGTAGGGCTTACACAGTAAGCGTGGTTTTTAGCGCGCGCACGAATATCGAGTTAATGAACTTGAGTAAGTCTTACGCAATTACTTCAACGTCTAAGCTGGAGCTATATTACGACACTGGGAAGCCCCTCATAGACGTCAAAACAAGCACTCCAGAAACCAAATATGTTGATAGCCTTAAGCAAGTTAAGCCTACTAAAGTATCCTTGATATTAATTAGTTTGGACGTTACCACTTATAGGCTTTTAACGATGCTAGCGTCAATAATCTCGGCTGGAGTACTAGCTCTCACGTTAATAGTGGTTACTCAAGGCAGATCAAGTGAGAAACCACTCATAACGCTTCTTGAGAGTAAGTACAGAGACTTAATAATTTCCGGCGAGTTAGATCAGGTTAAGCACGTGGTTGCTGTGGTTTACGTGCGGGATCTCAAAGACTTGATTAAAGTAGCTACTATGAGGAAGAAGCCTATAGTGAAGTTAGGCGATGACAAAACAAAGTTTGCCATTGTGGACGAGGATGTGGTTTACGTATATCATGAAGTGACTGAAAAACAAGTAATGTAATTAATTATGGTGGAAAAGTAGGGGGAACGCATTGAGTTAAATTATGATAACATACTGTGTTTCCAAACCCCTTAACAAATTAACTATCTTGAGAGCTGAGTTCTCAAGATTTTCGTGCTCGTTGTACGTATAAAGCCTTATAGAGTCAATATTGTCTTTAATGCGATTCAACGTCTCCAGTATCTTATCATAAAGTCTTGAAGGAACTATACCTAATACCTCCTCATCGTCCATCTTCGCGCTAACATAACTAAGTACTAGTTCTAACATAGCTTCTCTAGTAGTTGAGTCGTTGTCAATCAAGATTACGTGTAGTTTCTTCTTATTAATCTTATTAATCTCACGCATATTCGTTACTTGCGTCCCTAACTCTTTTCTGATAAGATCTATGAGTCCTCTTGAAAAACGCCCGTCTAAGTCTTTCCTAACTTTCCTTAACTTGTAAAGTAACTCCCTCCCCTTAGGCGTAAGAATATAATATCTTTTCCCATTAATGTATACCTCAGATATTAGACTGATTCTTAACAAGAACTTCAAGTATTTCTCTAAAGATCTTGAGTTCAGGTTTGAAGCATATAATATCCTCGTCTTCAAGGACTTGCCCCTACCCTCTATATGGTTAAGAATCCTGTAGATTATGCCGTAGGATAAGCGATCCTCCTCCTCATCATAACTAGACATATTGAACCACTAATGATATGTAGTTACAAAACTTATAAATACTATGTATTTGACATATCTCATAATTCGAAAACCAAAACAGATTTTCACTGTGCTAATATCGTGATCTAGCATAACCAAAACATTAACTTCTTATTTGAACATAATTTAGTTTCCAAACTAATATAAAGATTTTAACATATCAAAACTTTAAGATATTTTTCACAACTTAAGACGCTTCACCTACTAAGAGTTTAGGGTTTTGAAGTCCCTGTCATTTTCTGGAGGGACAGAGTCTACACTCAATCAACGGAGGAATTACTAGCGGAGAACACTACCTGGCTGAACTTCATACATATCTACGGCACGGCATACCTCTTCAGCAAAAGCAGATTTAGTAATCCTGAGGAAGTAAGAAATTACTTAAACGCTCTTCCTGGATATGCGTTTTGGATTCAAAACTGTCTTAGGGAAGGCATCAAGACCATGGAAACGGTAACGAGTTTATGCTTACATCCATCATACTATCCTAGCGATGCTTACTGGAATAATTCACTACCTCACAACACGTACCTGTTTCTCTTCAAACCATTCGTAATAAGAGTAAGCTCGACAATTCAAGACCCGCCCTCATTAGATCTTATCCTAACGCGTGGATCAGCTCGGGGAGGCTATAACGTGCATGGACTAACGTTTATGGGTGCGTTAATATCTGGTCAGCAAAAGTACAGCGTAACTAGTGCCTCAGAAACCATCGACTTTGAGATTCCTCCTTATTGGAGTTATGGGTTTCGCGTCGCGGCGATATCTGTGTGGACAAAGGTAAGGTACTATTACGACGCGCTGATCCTCACGTATCAGGTGATGAGTTACTGGGGCGATTCAAGTTACTGGATAGCGATACCTATCGTGTCAATAATCCCATACTACGTTGAAGTGGAGGAGTACTCTCGTGATTTGTGGGATTTGAGCTGGTTTGACGCTTCAGGAGGATGCATCAGCGGAACATGCTTGATTTCTAACATAACTCCCGTAATTCAGGACTGGATAGGGATTTTCGTCCGTGAAAATAAGCTATACGATCACTTACTAAAATTGGTCACGCACGGGGAAATACCTATAACTCTAACAACCATAGATTATATTAGTGGTAATTACTCTTCTGTGGGTGGTGGTTTTGCGTCTGTTTTGTGGGGGATTTCCATGTCTTTATTATCGTTGATATTTTCGAAGCATAGCATGGCTGCGAGCATAATGTTTTCGATCATAGGAACCTTCTTCGGAATCGCTGACCAAACGTTTTACGAGAGTGTCACGCACATCCACCTTAAATGGAAGAGAGTCAATCCTCCTCAGAACACTATCTATGTTGAGGTAGTGAAGGTGTCGCACTCTGTCGCAGGACCTAACGTGTACTATAATGTCGGGGAGGTACCTCTCGTAGCTATGTATGAGGTAAGAATATACCCTCAACCGGGTGGTCCGCCGCCTTGCCCACCAAATGTTCCCGACTGCCTACTACCAGAGAACAAAACGATGAGTTCGCAACACTCAGCATCACCGTAGACACTCAGTAAATACAAACCAACAAAACAAACATCTAGGAACAAACGAGACTATATTTCCTTCAAAATACTTTGACTTATAACTGAAAGTCTCGCCCTTTTAGGGCGGGGAGGAGGTCAGAGCGGTTAGTGATTTGATTTGTTTTTAGTAAGGATTAAAATAAGTCGTAGTATAAGGCTACGGTCATTACCGCTGATAAATATGCTAATATTACTGAAGATATTATTATTCCCGTGTACGTAAAAAGTATTGTATACATGCCCGCTATCGCCAATACGTAGCTGGACAAAGCCATTCTCAGTATCGCTTGTTTCGGGGTTAAGCTTCTGGTTACTCTCATTATAGCGAGTAATAGTTTGTTGTTTCTTAACCTCCTATACGTCATGAACTTACTCACTTCTTGTCTCCCTAACTCAGTTAGCGAGTAGTACGTAGTGCCGTCACTCCCTACAGTCCTCTTCAGTAACCCGAGACTTCCGTCTTTCTTACAGAAGAGCTCTAAGTGTTCAGAAAGAGTTTGCTCTGAAGTCTTAAATAGCTTAGCTAACTTCTTCAACTCTATCTTATCTGAGTTCGCGAGTGCCAGGATTAACATGACGTCGTGGACATGCTTAAAAGTTACTAAATTCCTTATTATCGCGTTAATGTTATTCACGTTTAAGCTGATTTGCTGCGACCCTCTAAGCTCGCCGTCCACTATCAAACTCACTAACTTCTCCACGTACTCGTTGCCTAATGTGCTAAGCTTATAACTGCCTTCATCAGTCCTCTCAACTAATTCCTTATTGATTAGCTTATTAAGAGCGTCATATGCTGTCTTAAGCTTCATGTTGAGTGCTTGAGCGATTTCCCTGACTGTAGGGCTTTTCTTAGAAGTACTTAAATACAGCATTATCTCTAGTTGAGCAGTGGATTTAGCGAAGTCAAGTGTAGCGTCCAGCTCTTTAATGAGTTCAATCTTCTTATGCATTAATTCCCTACTACTAAGGTAAGCAGAACACATTTAAACCACCCCCTAATTCTGGTCTACCAAGTCTTGAGTGCTTAATAAAGCCTTCCCTAACAGATCACTCAGCCTGAAGGAAGTCTTAGAAAGATGTTTTAAGAGAAACTTAAGCTTAACCGGGTCAGCAACGTAAGGCTGAGAAACCTTAAGAGTGAGCCACAAGAAAACACCCTCAGCTATCGGGACGCCAGCATAAACCCACCTAAACCCATTCTTATACATCAAGATAACGAAGCCAGCTCTAGGAGGTATGAGTGAGACATACTCTGCGAAAGAGAGGAGATCCTCACCACCCTCAATAAAACCCAGCACCCGACCCCTCAAAGCGAGACAAGCGTCAACAAATATCCTCCCATCCACGAGTAGGCCGAGCAACTCTCTCACGGCATCCAACCAAAACACCAAGAAACTAGCTACTACTTCCTTTAAAAAGAACGCTGAAAACTCGACGACCCGTCGACGCAGAGAAACAAAACACTAAACTAGTACGTGACTGAAAAACGAATCTCTCGCGTGAGGAGAGGCTTCGGAGTACCGTCTCCCAAGAAACGAACTTTTTAAAAAGATGTCGTCGACCACCATCACGAGGTGACCTAAAACGCGCGTAATCCGAAACCACCGGAAAACTAGGAAAGGAATAACTGGTATAGAAGCAGCTATAGGCATGATAGCGTTCGTAGTGGGAGCCGCAGCTCTCGCGTTCGTAGTACTCAACATGGGTATGTTCACGACTCAGAGAGCTAGAGAAACGATAAACTCCGGTCTAGCGCACGCGTCCTCAGCACTAGAGGTAGATGGCTCAATAACGGCACTAGTCAACAGTAATGGGAATGGCGTTGAGTTAATCAGCATACCAATAAGGCTAGCACCAGGTAAGGACAGCGTGGATTTAAACCCGGAGAAGCTAACCGTGGCACTCTTCGTCACGGGAACACAGAACATAGCTTACGAGAACATATACAGCAAAGTATTCACAGCAGAAGAGTGGAATAGTACTGGTTATGGACTATCTAACATCAGTACATCCATAGATGCTGCTAACGGGCCCAATGCAACCATGATATTTGTTGTGGAGAGAGTTTCTGATAGTGTGTTATCTTATGGCGAGAAGGTTCTGTTAGTGATTAAGTTCCAGAACGGCAATCACCCAGCACCTTACGACAATATAAGGGTTGAGATTAGGACTCCTGAGGGTGCGCCGTTAACTGTTGAGAGGGTTGTTCCAGCCATACTACCGGCGGATCAGGCGGTAGCTCTAGGTTGAGGTGTTTTCAATGATCTACTCTAAAGCTTATTTGTTCTTTTTTGTTGTAAAAGGTTCTTCCTCAAAGGTTTCCCCATACCCCCTCATGTTAGTTACGCTTATTTCCTTCTCTTTAGCTATCCTCACGGCTTTCTATTTGTGGGTCTTATTCCGTGATGGTTTTTATTATTCTCTGTTCTTGTTATTGCCTTTCTACGTCTTCGTTCATTTTTTCATCGTAGGTCTTAAGACTCTTCTTGAGAGGTGGTCGTGATTGGGAGTGAAGTTCCTTGGTCATGTGATTGCTTCTTGTGTAGGTTTTTCGTTAAGCCTCTCCTTAAGCTGCTTTATGGTAGTAGGTTTTGTTCGGGTGGGGTGGGACCCGTGGTTGAGTCAAATAGTGGTGTGGTAGCTGAGGAGGAGTCTAAGAAAGAGTTAGCTCAGTTGGTTAAGGCTTTGAGAGAAGCTGTCGTAGAGTTAAGGGAAGCTCTAGGAGAGTTAGGTAACCCACTAAATCAAGTAGCTGCTATGAGTAAGCCTGAGGAGGTGATCACTACCTTAAGTAGTGTTGAGGCTGAAGGAGACGATAAAGACTTGAAGACCGAGAGGTCACGAGCTAGTAAAGAGAAACCAATCACATCTCTCTCCGAGGATAAGAAAACACTTAAGAGGCTGGGTAGCGAGGGCAAGTACGTCAACCTGAAGACCCTCATGAAGTTCATGCGTTTAGCCAACCTACTACTGGATAGGGTTGATAAAGACATGTTAATACACTACATAACCTTCATGAACAAACTCAACCTAGTTAGAGATGATGAGTTAGAGTTACTGAAGGTGATTATCGACTTAGTAGATGAGGGTAGGAAGAGAAGCTTAAGCATCGATGAACAGATAGCTATGTTCAGCATAATAGCTGACAACTTCGGCTTCAGGGATGAGTTAGTGGATAGTGAGTTAATGACTTATGTGCTGAAGTTGATAGTCAGCAAGTGATTACTGGGTACGGAGAGCTTGAGGTACGGGATGCTGAGGCATGGGCTCCTCGACCGTGATAGCTCACGGATTGCTCACTATCGTTGGGGTTATCCTAGCCACTGTTTTCGGAGCTTTCGTAGTTACTAGAATAAACTATGTTAATAATTCTCTCTCACTCATCCTAAACTCCAAGCTTCAGGAACTCCAGATTGACGTCAAAATAATAACAGGTTTTTATAATTCAAGCGAGTCTATGTACGTTATTTACGTGAAGAACGTTGGGACTCTCAACATACCTCTAACTCAACTCTATGGCAAGACCGAACTCTACCTAAATACTTACGACGGTCGGAACTACTTCTTCATATTGGGTGCTGGGGGAGAGATTAACGAGGCCTCTGTGAGGGAGTTAGTGGAGGACGGGACCTGGAGCCCTGGAGAGACTATCTTAATTAAGATGTTATTTCAGAGTAAGCCTTCTGAGCCGATAAAGGTCAAGTTAGTCTTGCCTTCAGGTGCTTACACGGAGGGGATAGTTCCAGGGTGATGGGGGTGGCTAGTCCTGCCAAGCGAGGTAGTGATTCCGTCAATAATTGTCGCGGTGTTCATGCTGGTGATGATTGTTGCCGGCATCGTCATGAACCTGAACTACACATTACTCGTTTTCAGGGAGGTGAGGAGGTTGAGTGAATCTCTAGCTAGAAACGATAAGCTGAGAATAATTGAAGGCTCCCTAATTAATGAAACCCTTGTAGAGATTAAGTTGTCGGCCGTTGACGGTACAGTGGCGCCCTTAACTGAGGTTCAGTTTATCGTGTGTTATGAGGACATGGAGGGACGCGTGACTACCTACCTACTTAAGTACTCTGTTAATGAGAGTCCTGGCTGGAGCTTAACTACATTATATTCTGGTAAGGTCCAGAGGGGTTTAGAAGGAAGTAATTACTTGATTCCGGGGGAGGTAGCTGTAGTAAGGCTTAAGCTACCAACACCTAAATCTGAGAATAGCTCCGTCGTAGTAGTAGCGGTTAGCCCGGGAGGGCATAAGAGTAGTTGGGTGATAGGAAACGCGTAGGTACATACCTACGCATAATGAAGTTCTTGACCTGAGGTTAGGTGGGGGGTTCCCACACCCCTCCTACATGATCGTCGAAGGCGATAATGGTTCAGGAAAGACCGCGTTAGTACAGCAAATTATTTACGGAGCTTTATCCGAGGGATTAAGCTCCCTAGTCATAACTACGGAGAGAAGCGTTAAGGAATTCCTTGCCGACGCTGCTGAGGTTCGAATGGATATGAGTGATTACTTCATAGAAGGTTCGTTGAAGATATACACGGCTAACTTAAGGAGTTTGAGGTGGGCTAGCCTCACGAATTCTAAGATACTTGACGTACTGAGTAATTTTTTCGAGACACATTCAGCGGACTACGATTTAATAGTGGTTGATAGTCTCACGCACTTAATTCACGGTGTCTGGGCAGGGAAGGTCTTGAATTTTTTCAAAAACTTGAGGTTCTTGGTCAGGAGAGGGAATACCTTAATACTCACGCTTCACCCAAACATCTTGCCAGAAGATATGAAAGTGAAGGTAGTGGGTATTTCAGACGTGTACGTCAGCTTAAGCAACGTAGATATTGGTGGGAGGATTTACAAGATGCTTAACTTAATTAAGATGAAGGGTTTTAACGCAGGCGCCGACCCATCAATAATCTTCGACGTAGATCCAGCGCTAGGGATAAAGGTGATTCCCATGAAAGCTACTAAAGCGTGATAGGTATGGCGCTCTCGAAGCTACGCATATCTATTAAGACTCTCAACCCCCGAAACTTAATAGGCTCACGTGGAAAGAAGGTAGTGCAAGAGGGAATTGTTTGCCGCCCCCCATACTACGGTGATATAGAGCCTTGGTATCTTAAGGAGTACGTGAGCGGGAAGACTCCCGGGATAGGTGATGTTAAGGTAGTTGAGAAGCTCAGTAGCGATCATAAGTTCATGAGAGATTACAACATCATATACCCTGTTGGTGGAGGGATCTTCATTCACGTCTCTAGTAGGAGGTCTGGCAGAGGTTACCCAACATACGTTGTGGTGGAGCCTCCCAGACCGCCCGATAAGGTACTCCACTTAGTTGAGGAAAGGATAGCGAGGCTGATCCCAGATGATTACGTGCCTAAGTCTCCTGACGATAAGATATGTTTGTTACTCAGTTTAGTAGGCGAAGTCTTTGATTCACTCGGTAATGAGTTAACGCGTTATTTGAGTGACGGAATTCCCCTGAGTGAGTTTAGGAACGTGCTGGCGTACCACGTAGTGAGGGATAAGGTTGGCGTGGGCTTGATAGAGCCTTTTCTGAGGGATCCCTACCTAGAGGATATCTCCTGTAGCGGTTTAGGTAACATATATGTTGTTCACAAGTATTTCGGTAATATGGAGAGTAACGTTGGTTTCGTAGATGAGGGTGAGCTGAACTCGTACCTCATCTCATTGGCTGAGAAGATAGGTAAGCCTCTGTCTAGTGCTAGACCCATAGTTGATGCCACACTGCCTGACGGTTCCAGAATAAACATAGTTTTCGGTAATGATGTTAGCTTAAGAGGTTCTAACTTCACTATAAGGCGTGTCCTGAAGACCCCGGCTAGCATAACTCAACTCATTAGTTGGGGGACTTTCGATTCGAGAGTCGCGGCTTACATGTGGATGTTGTTAAGTGAAGGCATGAGCGGGTTCGTGTGTGGCGAGACCGCCAGCGGTAAGACTACCTCGCTCACAGCTATGATACCCTTCATAAGGCCTTCAGCTAAGATAGTCTCAATAGAAGATACTGCGGAGGTAATAGTTCCGCACCCTAACTGGGTGAGGGAGCTTACTAGGGATACTGGAAAGCCTGAAAGTAGTGTGACTATGTTTGACCTACTTAAGTCAGCGCTTAGGCAGAGACCGAACTACATAATAGTCGGTGAGATTAGAGGTGCTGAGGGTTCTATAGCTTTCCAAGCAATTCAGAGTGTTGCTCGGGAGACCCCGATCTTGATTAAGGAGGTGAGAACCGGCAGGGTTAGGTTAGTGCGTATAGGAGAGTTCGTGGATAAGTTCTTCAATAACGACTCTGAGGGAAAGAGGTATATTAGCGGTTATGAGGTCCTCTCACTTAGTAAGTCAGGCGGGGTTGTCTGGGCTCCAATAAACTACGTATTAAGACATAAAGTTAGTGAGATTTACGAGATAACCTACGAGAATGGAGGGCGTTTAAGAACTACCGGCTCACATAGTGTTTTCGTTCTAGATTTAGAGCTCATGAGGATAGTACCTAAGCCCGTGTCGCGTCTTAGGGAAGGTGATTTGCTGGTTTCTTTCGTTAAGAATCCCGGGATGTTCAGATATGGGAAGACTAAGGGCTCTCAGAACCTTAGCTTGAGGGAGCTTCTCATGAGACCGATGACCTTATGGTTTATGATGACAAGTTATTACGATACTCACGCTTTCAAGACACTTGAATCGCTGAAGACTACGAAGGACATGATTACTTACTATGTAAGTAATGGGGAGGTTGCTATCACGGTAGGGTGGATTGCTAGGTTGTTAGGATTTGAGTCTAGTATAATCATTCGTGAGGATGGTGGAGGTCCTCACGAGGTCAGAGTAAGTCCTCCTAAAGACGAGATCCCGTCAGAGATCATGGAGTCTTTATTAAGTCATGTTCAAAGTGCCGGCATCTCTCTGAACTGTTGTGGACTTATTCAAGTTTTGAGTGTCGTCCCTAGCAGGAAGATTTCCAAAGACGTTGTGGCGGATGTAATCAACTTACTTAAGGAAAGCTTAGGTAAACTAGATTATGATGGTCTAGACCTACTTGGCAGGGCTGAAGTTATTTTAAGGAGTGACTTAACCTTCTTGAAGGTTGAGAGAATCAGTAAGTCGAGGTATGAGGGCTTCGTATACGACATTTCGGTTCCTGAGACTGAGTTATTTTTAGGCGGGTCTCCCCCGGTAGCTCTTCACAATACCGGGCATCCTGTCTTATCAACTTTTCACGCGTCGGACATAGATACGTTGATACAGAGGTTAACGAATAACCCTATAAACATCCCTAAGACCAACATAGGAGCTCTTAATTTCGCTTGGTTTCAATCAGCTGTGTACACTAGGGAAGGTTTCTTAGCTAGGAAATTAGTTAAGCTCTATGAGGTGATCGGTTATTACCCGCAAAACGACAGCATAATAGCTATACCTGTGTTCGTGTGGGATCCCGTAAACAATAAGTTCATTTTTAGCGGTAGGGGGACTAGCTATCTGCTAGAAGAGAAGATTGCCGTCATGAGAGGCATACCCAGGAGTCGAGTTAAGGAGGTTTACGATGAGCTTGAGCTGAGGGCCTCATTTATTAACGAGTTAGTTGAGAGGAAGATTTTTGATTACTGGGATGTATGGAGAGCTATCATCAAGGTAGGGGAAGTAGGTGTTGAGAAAGCCCTTAATCTCTTGAGGAATGGTGCTCTTCTTTGATTCCCAGACCTAGTAGTGGGTTGTTCGCGAAGAACTTGGCTAAGGGCCTTATAGTTACTGTGTTACTGACCTTAACCTTCTTAATTGTATGGTATGTGGGTATAGGCTATCCTCTCAACATAATCATCTTCCTGGTCACGTCCTTCGTCTCCACACTCTTCGTTTTCGCTTACGGCGTTATCAAAACTAAGTATTTAACGGTCGTTACCCCAGATCTCGACTTCATTTTTATGCTGGCTCACGCGTACGCCGTATCTACTGGCGGTACCTCAAACCTTAACATAATTTCTTCAGTGACTGACGCGGGGAGTTACACTAAGATAGCTAAGTACATGAAGAAGGTAGTTAATTTATCCAGAAATTTCGGGTATGACTTAGCTAGATCTCTTTACATAGTTAGTTCCGAGGTTTCTAAACTTAAGTATTTAAGAGATTTTATGGAGAGATATGCTGCTTCTATAAGGGTCGGGGAAAGTGCTGAGAGATTTATTGAGGTTGAGTTAAGGAATTACATGAATGTTTATGAGTATTCCTACCAGAGAATAATGGACTCGGTGAACGTTCTCTTAAGCACTTATACGGCCGTACTTACTTCCGCTATATTCGTCGTAGCTAATCTTTTAGTCCTCTCAATAATGTTTGGCAGTGACTTAAGTATTGTCTTGATTTCGTTGGTAGGGGTTTTCACTGCTACGGCAGTGATATTAGTTCCTATATGGATAGTCACGCCTAAAGACATACTTGTGGTCGGTGGAAGTCTCAGAAAAGAGGTCTTGAAGGCTCCTAACCTAATATTACTTTTCAGTTGTGTGGCGTGCTTAGTCATTGTCTTACTTCGCTTAGCTGGTTTCATTAATTTAAGTCTTTACGTGACTTTAGTTCTGCTAGGTGTTGTTCTCCTTGTTCCAGGTTATATGTATATGAGGGTCGAGAAGTTCGTGAAGGATGTTGATAAAGACTTAACCGTTTTTGTGAGGATGTATGGCGGTAATCTCTCCATAGTCCCCTCACCCCTCAAGGCCCTGGAACCGTTATTAAGTGTTTTGTTCGGTAAGGTTGCTAATGCTTTGAGAAGGTTACATACACTGTTAAGTAGTCAGATAAGCTTTTCTGTAAGTCTTAAAGAGTTCGTTCTCTACACTCGTTCAGAACTCGCGCGCAGAATCTCAAGAATACTTGAGGATACTCTGAAGTTTGGCGGGGATTCTTCTAAAGCTGGCTTGAATCTTTCAGAGATTTCTTTAATGATAGGTAGGCTTAGGCTACGTAGGTATCAAATACATAAAACATTCGAGACGTCTACTTACGCTATATACTTGACGAACGTTTTATTAATAACCTTCATAACCTCGCTCATGAGAATCTTCGCCTCAGTTTTATCTCAGATACAGACCATAATGCCTTTCTACCCTCTCTCAGACCCCCTTATAAACGCGATAAATTTATTCGTCATAATGTCGATTACTTTAATGAACACGGTAGCGCTAACGATAACTAACGGGGGTTTAAGACATACCGCGACTTACTACCTTGCAATCCTCTTAGTATTGGGGGGTCTTGGAGGGATTGTATCGGACGTGTTAGTAGCGAACTTGCTGCAGCCGGTGGCGGAGATAATACTGCAGCCCGTGATACCGCTGACGTGAGTCTTTTCTTGCCACATCAACTAGAGCTTAAAATTAAAAATCTTTGACTGAGTTTAGATTAGGTGGTGCGGGTTAGTAATTAAGGTATTTAGGGAGTTAGGATATTTAGTAGTTGAGGGGACCCTTGCAGAGGTTTACGCTTTCTTAGAGAGGGTGGTTAAGGAGCTAGGCTTGACTGAGGACGTAGAGGATACTTTAAGGATTTTAAACAATTTTGATGCTTACTACGATACACTGAGAAAAAAGTTTAAGGAATACATAACACCGCGTAAAAACGAGAGAGACCTCCTCTTAGGGAGAGTAATGATAGATAAGATCAGGTTAAGAGTGGAGAAGAATCAGAAAATAGTGTCGATAGTATTTGATAAGAGAGTGAACGAGGAATCCATATTAAGGTTAGTGAGTTAGTAAATACCATGATCATTAACTAGAAGACACAGTTAATGCAGGAATTATTCAACCTTTTTACTCTTACCCTTGGTTGTTTTCTTTTTCTGAGGTTTCTTAACTGGTTTTGCTTTCCGCGTTGTTTTCCTTTGACTTAACGAGAAAGATTCCCTTAACTTCCTTATATTCTCTACTACCTGGTTCACCGTATCCGGGTTTTTAAGCGCTTTAAGAAGTAATTCCTCGATGCTCAGCATAGTCTCTAGGGAGCTTATGCTGAACGAGACTTTAGGCACCTCTACTTCCTCAGTACTTAAACTAACCTCTTCCTCGGCAGCAGTCTCTAAGCTCAGTATTTTCTCGAAACTCTCTTCCTCTGTCTCCTCTACTTCCTCCCTCTCTTTCCCTTCCTCTGACATTCTAACACCTTAGAAGAGTTACTTGTGAATATTTATAAAGATTGATACGTGGTTTCTATTGCTTATCTGTGGAATAATGTTTATGTATACTGGGATTAGTGAACGGAAATGTCTGAAAACGAGATGAAATCACTGAGTGTTGAGGTTGCTGATGTGGCTAGGAGAGTAGGTATAGTGAAGCTAACCCCTATTCAAGAAAAAGCTATTCCAGCGGTTTTGTCGGGTCATCACGTACTGATAGTGGCGCCGACAGGTAGCGGTAAGACCGAGGCCGCGATGTTGCCGATACTCAGTATGATGTGTGAGAAGAGGAGTGAGGTCTTACCTATAGCGGTTATTTACGTGACCCCCCTGAGAGCTCTTAACAGGGATATGTTACGTAGGTTAAGCGATTTAAGCGGGATGCTAGGGTTTAAAGTAGCTGTCAGGCACGGTGATACGCCGAGTACTGCCAGGAAGTTAATGAGTGTCTCACCCCCTCATATCCTGATAACCACTCCAGAGACTCTGGCCTATGTTTTAGTTAACGAGGATTTGAGGAAGTATTTAAGGAACGTTAGGTGGGTGGTGATAGACGAGTTTCACGAGTTGGTTAGTAGTAAGAGAGGAGTTCACCTACTTGTCGATTTAGAGAGACTTGAGAGGATTGCGGGGAGGTATCAACGCGTAGCTCTCTCAGCTAGTGTGGGTGATTTAAATAAGGTTAAGAGCATCTTAGCTCCAGGTAGGCTGGTAGTAGATGTTTCGGTACCTATGTCTAGAGAATCAGAGATTAAAGTGGTCGTAGCTCAACAAGATCTTTCCAGTGGTGGGTCTAGGAACCCCTTGGTCGGGGAGATCACGAGGCTTTTAACTAGGTTTAGGAGTGTTATAATATTCACCAATACTAGGGATGAGGCTGAGTGGCTCGGGAACATGCTTAATAAGTGCGGGCTCTCGGTTGAGGTGCATCACGGGTCTCTCTCAAAGAAGGTTAGGGAGGAGGTGGAGAGGAAGCTTAAGGAAGGCTTGCTGAAGGCGGTGGTTTCTACCTCTAGCTTAGAACTTGGTATTGATGTGGGGTATGTAGACGCGGTTATTCAGGTGTCGTCCCCTAGGCAGGCAGTGAAGCTGCTTCAGAGGGTTGGTAGGTCGTCCCATAAGGCGTGGTTGAGGGCTGTAGGGTACGTGATAGCTAGTGGGAACTTAGATGACGTAGCGGAGTCTTTAGTCATCGCTAGGAGGACTTCTAGTTACGACTTAGAAAAGCCAAATACTTTTAAGGAGTCTCTTGACGTCTTAGCTCACTTACTGGTAGGTCTAGGTCTTGAAGGTGGCTTCACCACAGGCGAGGCGTCAAAGATTTTGAGAAGGAGTTACCCCTACGCGGAATTAGCCGAGGAAGACCTCCAGAAAGTAATAGACTTACTAATTGAGTTAGGGTATTTGAGGAGGTTGCCTGAAGGTGCTTACGTAACGACCAGTAAGGGCAAGATTTACTACTTAAAAACAACGATGATTGTTGAGTCTTCGCAATATGACGTGGTGGATGTGGTAACGGGCGGTCATATAGGGAGGCTAGATGAGGAATTCGTGATGTTGTCTGCAGGAGAAAACGCTGACATGGTCTTATCAGGTAGGGTTTGGAAGATTCTTGACGTAGATTGGGAGGCTAAGAAGATATTAGTGGAGTTAAGCGGGGATGAGAGCGCGTTAATCCCTACTTGGTCTGGCGAGAATATACCCGTGGATTTTAAGGTAGCTAGGGAGGTCTGCGCTCTCAGGCGAATGATAGTCTCGGGTAGTAACGTAAGTAATTACCTGAGGTTTACTGAACACGCCGGCGTTTTAGATTATCTAAGAAGGGTGCTTGTGGAACAAGTGAGTAAGGGCTACCCATTACCTACCGAGAAGGAGGTTCTTGTTGAGGTTAGTCGAGGTAATAATGTCTTGGTGGTCATTCATTCCTGCCTAGGCAGCAGAGGTAATTTAGGCCTTGCTCACGTGACATCATATTACTTAAGTAAGTTACTTGGTGTGAAACCCGTCATAAAGCATGATCCTTATAGGGTCTACGTGTTACTACCGGGAGATGTTAGCGAGTCTCGTGTGGCGGCACTCATGGAGAATTTATTGCTTGATGATAGAGCGCTTGAATACTTGAGTGAGTCATTGCTTAAGTCGAGCCTGGCTGAGTACGTGGCTAGGAGGGTTCTCGTGAGGCTTGGTATCATGCCTGAGGAAGCCCCCCTCCAAGTCGTTAGGACGCTTATTAACAAGTACATGAGTCACGACGTTGTTAAGAAAGAAATACTCAACGAGATCTTAACACGTTACGTTGACCTAGAGGTTCTTAAGAGTTTCTTCAGCGACGTTAAGCTAGGTCGTTTAACTAAGAAGGTTATGATAGTTAACGAGTTATCTCCGATAGCTCTGGAGGGGCTTAAAGTGGCCGGTGGTTATGGTAGGGTTGAGGTTGAGAAGCTCCCTAAAAACGTGGTAGTTGAGTTGCTTAAGAAGAGGTTGTTAGAGAAGGAAGTGAAGCTTTACTGTCTTAACTGCGGTGAGAGCTGGCGTGAAGTAGTTAAGAATTTGTCGGAGAGGGTGAGTTGCAGTAAGTGTGGTTATTCCGTGGTAGGCGTTTACTTTGGTAACGAGGACTTAAGCAGTTTAGTGAGGAAAATCATCAGGTATGGTGCTAGGTATGAGTTCTTAGTTAGTGAGGAGGAGAAAAGAAAGTATGATGAGTTAGTGGCGTCCGCGAGACTCGTGTTAACTTACGGTAAGAAAGCGGTCATCGCTTTGGCTGCGAGGGGTGTGGGCCCGCATAATGCTGTAAAAGCCTTAAGTTCCGGTAGTGAGGAGGAGTTTTACTTATCACTCTATGAGCTTGAGAAAAACTATGTGAGGACCAGGAAGTACTGGAGGGATTGACCTGTTAAGGGCTTACTCGCCAGCTAGCGAGGCAGCAAACCTAGCGTTTACTATGCATAAGTTCTTAATATCTAAAACTTGTGATGGGGAGATTTATGTGTGGTGGGTGGTGATGCTCCATGATTGGTAGGGAGATCAAGATTTGTGTTTTGAGGATAGGTCATAGGCCTGAAAGAGATAAGAGGGTTACCACGCACGTAGCTCTTACTGCAAGAGCTTTCGGCGCTTCATGCTTCGTGTTGGGTGATGTAGAAGACCAGAGTGTTTCGGAGAGCTTGAGGAAGGTTTGTGAGAGGTGGGGTTGCGGTGACTTCGAGTATGTTTCAGGTGTTTCTAGTGTTGAGTTCGTTAGAAAGTGGAAGAGTCTCGGCGGCTCTGTAGCGCATCTAACGATGTATGGCTTGCACGTGGATGACGTAATCAACACCATAAAATCACTCTCTAAGGATTTGCTGGTGGTAGTTGGTGCTTCTAAGGTCCCGAGGATTTTCTACGAATTAGCGGACTTCAATGTCGCTATAGGTCACCAACCACACTCAGAGGTTGCAGCCTTAGCGATTTTCTTGGATAGACTTTTTGAGGGTAGGGAACTACACCTTATTTTCTCTGATGCGAAGTATTATATAGAGCCGTCGGTTAAGGGGAAGAAGGTGATTAGGGTTGAGTAAGCTCAGAAAGTTAGATGAGTTATCTAAGTTTATCGAGGAATACATAGGGGATTCAGGCAAGGCTGTTTTCGAGACCTTAGTCAAGCGTAATAAGGAGTTGACGGATTCCGAGATTGTTTCAGAAACAGGTATTAACGAGCAGGAGGTTAGGAGGGCTTTATACGAGTTGCACTCACTAGGTATCGTCGCTTATAAGAGGAGGCAAAGTCCTGAGGATGGGAGGTTTATCTATACTTGGTTTATAGATGGTGGTAGACTCAATCAAATACTTCTTCAGAGGAAGAAGGAAGTTTTAAATAAGCTTAAAGCTAGGCTAAACTTCGAATCTAATAATACGTTCTTCGTGTGTAACGTTGACGGCGTTAGGCTGACCTTCGATGAAGCTTACGAGAACGACTTTAAGTGCCCTAAATGCGGGGCTGATTTAAGTCCGGAGGACAATACTGCGGCGAAGGAACTCCTGAAGAGTATGATCGCTAAACTTGAAGAGGAAATATCTAATGAGGAGAAGGAACTCACTAGTTGATTTATTCGCTGGTGGAGGAGGGTTTACAAGGGGGTTTTATGAGGCAGGTTTCGAGCCCGTCTTAGCCGTAGATATTGATGAAGCTTCTGTTAAGACTTACGTGTCTAACTTCCCTAGATCACTAGTCATATCGGAGGATGTGCGCGGGCTTGAGTGTTGGAGGCTACGTAACCTCATTAATAACTTAAAGGTAGACGTACTGATAGGTTCCCCACCCTGCGAGCCTTTCACAGGTTCTAACCCTAGGAGAATGAAGGACCCCTTAGATAGGCTGTACAAAGACGACGTGGGTAGACTAGTTCTGGAATTCATAAGGATTCTTGAATGTTTAGGACCAAGCTATTTCGTGATGGAGAACGTGCCCGCGATACTAGACGGGGATTTGAGTTCGGCGCTCAAGGAAGAATTCGGTAGAGCTGGTTATGAGGTTTACTTCAATCTTCTTAGAGCGGAGGATTACGGGACCCCGTCAAGAAGACTCAGGGTATTCGCTTCTAACATCATCATAAACCCGCCTAGGACGAGTAAGACAGTCACTGTGGCAGAAGCGCTTTCAGGCCTTCCTGAACCTTCTGTAGACCCTCAGATACCTAATCATGAACCACCACCTAGTCTTAGCAAGTCTAAGCTTAAGAAAGCTCTTAGGCTTAAATGGGGTGGTTCGGCGGTCACGTATGAAGGTGCTGAGGGGCGTTTGCTACCTAACCTAATAAAGCTACACCCTTACAGAGTTGCGCCGACGGTTTTAGGTTCTTCGAGGTTCATACACCCCTTCGAGAATAGATTGTTAACCGTGAGGGAACAAGCTAGATTGATGGGATTTCCTGATAACCACGCGTTTTTAGGGGGGAGGGATCAGCAATATAATCAGGTGGGGGAGGCGGTTCCGCCACCGCTAGCTAAAGCGATAGCTCTCGAACTGCTTAAGCGCTTAGATGCTTGAGGAAATCAACTATTTTAATAAAACATGTTCACAAGATATTTTGTGAGACCGATATCGAGTGATTTTAACGTGTGTGAAGGGTGGGTAGAAGTGGTGGATCGAGATCGTGAGGGTGCTGGGATGTCTGGAGGTGTTGAAAGCGGTCTGGAATTGGTGGTGGTAGTCAATAATGTCTCGTCCCCTCAGAGGTTGATTGATTTCGCTAAGATGGTATATGGTTTAATCAATTTAAAAAGTAGCTTAGTCTTCACCAGAGTTTCTGGTATGGCGGCTCAGACAGGAGTTCCTGAGGTTAGTAAGTACTTGTTTAGGTTAGGTAAGCCGTTGCTTATTCTGCCAACGCCTCAGGACGTCATCGATTTGTTAAAACCTGATAAGGTCTTAGTGTTGGCTAAGACGGAGGTTTCTAAGGATATAGAAGAAGTAGCAAGTGACTTGAAAGGTAAGGTAGCTCTGGTAGTTAACGGCGGTGACACACCACCCTCTAAAACAGAGCTTAGTTTAGGAGATCACGTGATGGTAGGGGAGCTCGACCCTTCCACACCTCCTCAAGCAACACTCGCTATAGCGCTTTATGTAATCGCGAAGAAGCGTACGCGTAAAAACATTTAAGCCGTGTTACAATAAGAAAATCATGGAGCCGGGTCGTCTAGCGGCCAAGGATGCGGGGCTTTGGACCACGTGGGAAGAACCCCCGTGACCGGGGTTCGAATCCCCGCCCGGCTACCACACAACCCCCTTACTTAACTTCGCTTTCCTATAAGGAGGTGGGATGGTTCGTGGAGTGCTGGCTCTCCAGCCCTGAAGCGCTTGCTCCCAAGGGGATTAAGTTTATTTTCATGTGTAGTCATGAACCTAAAGATATCTACTTTATTGAGGATCTGCACGAGCATGCTTCCTTGATTAGCGAGTCTCTAAGTAGAACTCTGAGTGTTGGGGGTCTTAGAGTGGTGTTTAGCGATAATGAAGTCATAGGTTCTGATTATATGCTATACTCTTACAAAGTTTTTCACGAAGGAGATTACGTTGGTACTTGCAGGTTTGTGACTTACTGCAATAAATTAATTAAGTCTTTATGCACTATTAGTTCAGGGATAACTTTTGAGGGATCCTGACTCCTTACCTCCCGGGCAGAGAGCTATTCCGAATTTCATAATATATAGGATCCTAGGTCAGCCAGAAGTAGACATTAATTCTTGGAGACTAAGGATATCAGGTGATGTAAGTAAGCCCCTAACATACGCTTACGAAGACTTACTGAAGATTGTTGATACATCTTACGTCTCAGACTTTCACTGCGTTACTGGATGGTCTGTGAGGAGTGTTGTTTGGGAAGGTGTTTCGTTACGTAGACTCGCGATGGAGGCACAGCCCTTGAAAGGTGTTGAATGGGTTTACGTTAGGAGCTTAGATAAATACACCACGGTAATACCGTACGAGGATTTCCTTGACGAGAGAGGACTTCTCGTGTTAAGGATTAATGGGAAGCCCTTAAGCCCTGAGCAGGGTTTTCCAGCCAGGATTTTCATACCGCACCTATACGGTTGGAAAAGCGCTAAATGGGTGTCTGAAATCTTCTTCACTAAAGAATATAAGGATGGGTACTGGGAAGCTCTAGGTTATCACAGTAGAGGAAACGTTTGGAGAGAGGAAAGATTTAAGTAGTCAGTCCCTTCTTTTCGAAAGAGTTACATTAATCGAACTGATCGACATTTTAAGTTATGCATGAAAATATTCAAATAGTTTAATTAGTATAATGTCATCTTTGGTTAGGTGTGTTAATCTTTATTAACCTTGAGAACGATTTGTTAGCGGTGAGTCTTAAATGAAGAGCTTTGGCGAGTTGATATATAGTCAGGAGAGAGCTCCCGGCGAGGCTATAACGAAGGTTGAGACGCATACCCCGAGGATAGAGGCGCCTGACACCGTGAGAGCTAACGAAGCTTTTGAAGTTAAGATTTTCGTAGGGCCTCATCCAAACACTGTGGAGCACTCTATTAGGAGGATAGAGCTCTACTTCTACGAGGAGGGTAGGTCGTTTAACCCAATAAGACTAGCGACTACGGAACTAGAACCTGTTTATAGTGAGCCGGAAGTGAAATTTAAGGTAAAGCTGAAGAAGAGTGGAGTTATATATGCTGTGGAGTATTGCAACCTACACGGCTTATGGGAAGCCAGGAAAGAAATTAAGGTCGAGTAAATTTATTTTTCAAATTTCAATACCTAAAACGACGTTAGCTATTCTCCCAATAAAGTAAGTTACTGTAGCGGCGGTCATGCTTAACGATAATAACTCCAGTATCTTACGCTTAATATTAAGCCCTCCTAAAACTGATATTACGAACCCCGTTAGACCTAAGGCTATTGCAGATGAAATGAAAGACGCTATCACGGAACTCGGTGGCTGTATAGACAGCGCGTAAGGAAGTAAAGGCACTAGAGAACCTACGAAGTACGAGAGCCCGGTGTATAGCCCTGCTTTCTTAGGATCCTTACGTACCTCCTCGTCACTATACTCGTATCTTACCTTAGATAGTAGTTTGGAACGTCTTATCTTCTCGTTAGTTATTTGAGTACTTGTTTTTGAACTTACGTAAGCTCCTATGCCCATGGAGAGAGCCCCTCCGACACCGACTAATATGCCGCCAGCGAATACGTATAGTGGTGATAAGAAGGTTCCTGCAAGTCCTGCCGAAACTGAAAGAACCTCAACTAAGCCATCATTCATCCCTAAGACTATCTCCCTGACGTGATTTAAGAAGGTCTTATATGGTTTCTCCTCCTCTCCTAAAACTACTTCATGAAATGTTTCTTCTTCAATAATTCTAGTTAGTAGTTCCTTTTCACGATCACTCAAATAATCTGACTCAACAAGACTCAAATACTCGTTGATCGAGCTCGCCTCGCTATGTTCTAACAACTTGATAACAAATCCTAAACCGAATACCCTATACGTGAATTTCAGTAACGTAAGACTAACTAACTTCCTGAACTTACTTGTTCGGGGTCTTAGGTTCCTTGTTTTTAAGAAGTCCTCCCAGAAATTAGCGTGTGATGCCTCAATAGAAGCTAGCTCTCTTAACTTTTCACTAAGTACCTTATCAGACACTCTCTTAGCTAAGTATTCGTAGAATACCTGAGCGATTTCCTCGTCCTCTAAAGACTTAATAGCAGTCTTCAAGAGAGGGCGACACATTATTAAGAAACCCCTAAATACGTCAAGATCTCCCTACTCATATAGTCTAGTTTTTGAAGATCTGTCTCCGTGAGCAAGCTATTAACAGATAACTCCCTGGAGAGCTTGAATTTAGACTTCACGAGAATATTCTTCAACTCTCTCGATGCCGCATCGTTCCAACCATACGTAGTTATGAGATAGATGGGTTTCTCAACGTTCGATTTACTCAGCAATAACTCCAGTAAGTACTTAGTTATAGGGAAAACAGAGTTATCGTACGTCGAAGTAGCTAGGACGATTACCTTAGCGTCAATTACCTCACCTAGGAAGTCCGAGACATTGTCTCTATGATCCGACGTGAACCTGAATACTCTAACGTCCACGTTATCCCTGCTTATAGTACTCAAGAGTTTTCTAATTATTTCTTCGTTGTAGCCGTACATAGACGTGTAAAGAATAACTACCTTCTTATCTTCCGGCACTCCCTCAGCCCATGAACGGTAGAGTTTAAGGACTTCCTTAACAACGTTAGCTCCTAGTAAGACAGCGCCGTGGGATGGAGCTATTAACTCAGCTTTTAAGTTAAGCGTGGAGAGCTTATCTAAAGCCTTAATGACGTTATCTCTGTAATGCCCTATTATGTTGGCGAAGTATTTCCTCATGTATTTAACGTACTGTGTTGTTAAATCCGTTAAATCGCTTATCGTGTATGGGGCTATGGAGTAGGCGCCGAAAGCGTCGCAAGTCATTAAAGCCCCGAATTCTTCTATGTGAGTGAAGATCGTTTCGGGCCAATGCAACCAAGGTGTATGTAAGAACTTCAAAGCTATGTTGCCAAGTCTCAATTCCTCACCGTCCCTCACGGATCTGAACTTGACGTCCACGCCTAGAAGCGACTTTACCAACTTAGCTGTTAGTGGATGTCCTAAGACTTCAGCTCTAAAATCGCTTAAGGTGCTTAGCGCTTTCAGGGAGCTACTATGATCAGGTTCCATGTGCTGAATAACCACGTACTTAATATCCCTTAAATCGACAACTCTCCTGAGAGCGTCAACGTATTCTTCCGAGAAATTATGTTTTACGGTATCGAAGAGAATGGATCCCTCACTAGTTCTTAAGACGTATGAGTTGTAGGTAATGCCTTCAGGTATCTCCCAGAGCGACTCGAAATACCTTATGTCCCTATCAATAGCTCTTAAGACTATTAGATCTTTCAGAACTTCCCTAACCTCAACTGTTTTCATATGAACCCCTATAATATAGTTAACAAATCCTTAAAACCTACGTGTTGGTAAGCGGCTTCTTCAAATAAAAAGTGTTTCTAGTCTTGTGGCACACAAACTATTTACGAGCTTCAGCCACCCTCTTTAAGTAAGCTCTTGCCTCAGCCGCGTCCTCTGCTGGAATTTCCTTGTGGCAGAACCACCAGTCAAAGCACGTATACTTTTTCGGTCTCTCAGATGCTTCATCCATGGTTGACGGAGGTGGTATAATAGCTCTCTCACCTATTAACTCGTTGTTAGGCCAGTTGGCAGGCATGGCTACGCCGTGTTCTTCATGTACTTGTAGTGCTTTCAGTATTCTGAGTATTTCGTCGATATTCCTGCCTAGCTCTAGGGGGTAATATAAGATAACTCTTATGATGCCTTCAGGATCCACAATGAATACTGCTCTAACGGTCGCAGTAGTAGATTCTGCGTGAAGTAATCCGAGCTTCTCAGCTACTTGACCTCTAGGATCCGCTATTATAGGGAACGGTATCTCATAACCTAGCTTCTCTTTTATCCACTCAACCCACTTAATGTGACTATAGTTGCTGTCTACGCTTAATCCTATGAGCTCTGCGTTGAGTTTCTTGAAGTCTTCATACCTAATAGCGAAAGACACAAACTCGGTAGTACATACTGGCGTGAAATCTGCTGGATGGCTAAAGAGAACGAACCACTTACCTTTATAGTCGTCTGGTAAAGTCTTCTTACCGTAGTTAGTAACTACCTCAAGTTTCGGGAAGGACTCACCAATTAAAGGTATTAAACCCGGCATTTTTTGTTCACCAAGTAATATATAAACATAGGGATATTTAAATCTTTCTGTTAGATAAATAATAATATTCTTTCAATTTTCAAAATAGATAAACCCTTAAGCAGGGATTCTAGGGAACGTTCGTTGCTAGCCAAGCATTCTAATCCCAAACCCCCAGCCCTAGAGGAAACTCCTGTCCTGGAGGGACGGGAGGAGGTCAAAGCTACCATCAAGTATCTTCAAACCAGTCACAGCCCAGAATTAAATTAATTAACTTGCTGATTATTTAAGACACAGTGCGTTTAGTTTTGTCGGCTAAGGTTCTACCGTGTAGTATATCCTTTTTCTTTTCTTACCTCTATTCTCCGTTTTTAGGAGAACAAACTTACCTATCTCAATCGTGTTCTTGACGTGGGGTCCTCCGTCAGCTTGTATGTCAACCCCCGGTATCTCCACTATCCTTAAAGTCTCTATGTTTGGCGGCATCCTAGCAGCTAGCTTAACTATACCGGGTATTTTCATGGCTTCCTCCCTCCTAAGCCAGTAAATCTTTACTTCTAAACCCTTCTTTATTACCTCGTTGACTTCCTCCGCAGCCTTACTGAAAACCTCTTTCTCATCTCCTTGCACGTCATAGTCCTCCTTAGCTTTATCTGGCTCAACACTACCTCCAGTGACTAGGGAGCCGTACTTAGAGTACATAACCGCGGAAAGTATGTGTGCGGCCGTATGCAGCCTCATTAGCCTATACCTCCTCTCCCAGTTTAACTCGCCTATGACCGAGGAGCCGGGCTTTAAACCCTCAAGACTGTCGAGTATGTGAATAACCTCGCCGGAACTCTTATCGATTCCTACGTCCCTACCCTCATCCCCCCTCTCCCCAGAATATACCCAGCCAGTATCGTTAGCCCCTCCCCCAGAAGTGGGGTGGAAGGCAGTCTTATCTAAGACTACTCCGTCACTAGTTAACCCAACCACAACTGCCTCAAACCTCCTCAAATAGCTGTCCTTCTGGAACAGTAATTCAGTAACCACTTAAACCACCAAGTATTATTGAATACTTTTAAATATTAGATCTTGCGCCCACGGCCTCAACAGGGCTGCTTCAGTTTTTATAGTTGTTCGATGTGTTTACTTGATTTGATGTGGTGATTTTTCTTAGTGTTGTTTAGCTGTTTATAGGGCTTATAAAGATTTATGTGGAAGAATGGTGTCGGGTATGGATGAACTCGATGAGTTAGCGAGGGGGACTATGGTGAAGCCGTCTTCGGTGGAGGGAGGTCAATGAAGCGCCCGGCGACGGGTGTAGAGGAGCTCCCGCAGCCGGGGGGCTGGCGGATACAAAAACCGTTGAGAGGTAGGTGGTGGGGAGCTGTGAAAACAACACATAAACGGCAATGAACCACCATCTACCGAGAAACGGTGAAGTAGGGTTAAGATATTTATAATATGTTGTACGCGGAGTTTATTTTTCGGGGCTATACGATGACGTCAGAGAGCACGCAAGTAAGGCTTAAGACGTACATAGACATGGTTGAGAAAGCCTTGAAGACTTTGAAGGTGGTGAGTAGTGGTAAGGAGGTAAGCGAGGTGATAAGGCTTGCGGCCCTCTACTTAAGTGACGCTAAGCATTATTTTAGTCTTGGCGATTACGTGACGTCGCTATCGTGCGTAGCTTACAGCGAGGGATTACTAGACGCCCTAAGGTTGACGGGCAGTATAGAATTCGAGTGGGTGAGAGAGAAGCCTAGGAAGGTCCTTGTGGGAGGCACCTTCGACTTACTGCATCCAGGACACATACATTATGTGAAAGAAGCTCACGAGAAAGGCTTGGTGTACGCGGTAGTGGCTAGAGACTCCGTAGTAAAGAGGATAAAGGGGAGGGAGCCCGTGTTGGACGAGAGATCAAGGCTCACCCTGGTTTCATCCCTCAAGTACGTGTACGAGGCGATACTAGGTGACGAGGAGGACTTCATGAAGCCCGTAATTAAGGTAAGACCAGACATCATATTACTAGGACCCGACCAACCCATAGACGAGCACACCCTCATACGAAACAGTGAGAGACTAGGTCTGAACCTAACCGTGGAAAGATTGAGTGAGAGAGTGGGGGGTCACTTAATGTCGACCACGGACGTAATAAAGGAAGTCCTCCGTAAATATTGCGTGAATAGATCCGTGAACGAAAATAAATTATAGGGTGGATCGCTTAATTTGCCGGACATGATTATCAAAGGAAGTCAGCTTACCTCTTCCTAAGACCTGTTCTTCTAGCGGCTATGTGTCCTACCTTCCTACCTGGCGGTGCGTTCCTGGATACCGTGGACGGGTGTGACTTTCTTTGGTGATGCCCGCCGCCGAACTTGTGGCTGACGGCGTTCATGGCCACTCCCCTGACCTTAGGCCATTTATGAGCTTTTACCTTCCACTTATGATAGGCGGCGCCAGCCTTAAGTAATGGTTTTTCAGGTCTTCCGGCACCTGCAGGAACCCCTATAGTCGCTCTAGCGGTGCTCAAAATACTCTTCTGTCTCTTGCTAGGCAGGAGAACTATTGTGTACTTATCAGACCTACCGAGAACTATGGCATAACTACCAGCCTGTCGAGCTAGCTTGCCGCCGTCGCCGGGTCTTAACTCTATGTTATAGATCTTAGTGCCTTCAGGTATCTTGCCTAGTGGGAGGGTGCACCCTACGCTTACAGGTGCTTCAGGACCTATGAAGACTTCCTGCCCTACATACATGCCCTCAGATGCCGGTATGTAATATTCGTTGCCATTCTCCAGAACTATTCTAGCTAGAGGGACCCACCTACCAGGATCATGCAGTAGTTCAGCAACTACCCCCCTATATGTGCTATTGGTGGGTGGTGGATACTTACTCTCAGCAACTCTAGTGTGTGAAGGACTCCTGAAGTTTTGCCCGCCGCGTCCCGCTCTCTGCTGGAGTGTCTTCTTACCCACCTTGCATCACCCAACTAAATAAGACCTAACCTAGTCGCGATTTCACTAGCCTTATATTCCGGCTTAAGCTTAACGTAAGCCTTCTTCTCTCCCTTCATAGTTATCAAAGTGTTCACCTTCTCTACCTTAACGTTGAAGAGCTTCTCTACAGCCTCTCTTATATCACTTTTACTAGCTCTTAAGTCGACTATGAAAACTAGTGTGTTGTTCTTCTCTATCAGTGACAAGGACTTCTCAGTAGCTAAAGACCTCTTAATTATAGATGCGGGGTCCTTCAAATACTCATCACCTCAAACCTCTTTCCAAGCATTTCTAGAGCGGACTTAGTGTATATGGTTAGCCTGCCGGGAACACCTCCCGGAGCTAAATGCATGACGCTCAACATACTAACAGGGACTACGTCTACCCCTGGTAAGTTTCTGAAAGCCTTATAAGCATCGAGCTTCTCATCATGTACTACGATTAAGAGAGACTTAGGCTCCACGTACCTCCTACCCCTCATCTTCCCCTTACCAGCCCTAATCCTGATCTTCTCACGCACCCTCTCAACATCCATGAAAACCCCTAAATTCTTGAGTAACTTCTTGGCGTCACTAGTCCTAGCAACGTTCAGAGCCTGGTCCTCAACTACGACTGGCAGGACCTCCTTCTCAAATACATGTCCCCTCAACCTAACTAATTCTGGGTGACTCGTGGCAGCTATGGCTGAAGCAATGGCTCTAACCCTTTCCTTCCGGTTAATCTCTTCCACAATAACTTTATCGACTTTCGGTGGGTGAGCCAATCTGCCGCCCCTAGTCATGGGGGCGAAGACGGCGCGACCGTTATTAAGTCTAGGTACTCTGGCAACGCTATGCCCTATACCCCACGACTCACCAACTCTTCTCTTACCAGCTAAGGGATCCCTCCCCTTAGGTTGTAGTCTAGCAGTAAAGGAGGATAAGAAAGCTCTCCTAATTAAGTCTTTCCTCACAGGGAAGGAAAAAACACTTGGAAGCACAGCATCACCGACCACATTACCGGCCGCATCATACACCGGAACTCTCTTCTCAACGATTTTCTCGCTAATGAGTAGCTTCTCAGCCATCACTCAACACCTTGACTCAAATCTTGCTTTCAAGACTTATATAAACAATCTTAGGAGCTTTGTCCGGTACCCAGCTTGGGGGCCTAATAGGCCACCTAAGTACTAGCGGTCTCTTAGGAGTTCCTTGCACAGAACCTGCGAGGACTATGTAATCAGTCCTTACCTGACCGTAGTGCGGGAAGCTGCTCACGGGGGTTATCTTGCTCCCGTCATCACCCATCATGAGTATCCTCTTATTGTATTCAGTCCTCCTATGAAACCCCATCTGACCTGGTTGCGGGACCGGGCTTATGGCGCCGAATGCAGGGCTCCTAGCACCTATCCTCCTATGACCTTTCCTATGCTTATGCCACTTGGGTAATTCCCTAACCCCAAACCTCTTTATCACTCCTTGAAAGCCCTTCCCCTTAGTAACCCCTATCACGTCCACGAATTGCCCGGCACTGAAGACGTCGAAGATTCTTAGGGGTTTGCCGAGAACCCCTATAGCGTACCCTACCTGAGCTCCCACATCCCCGCCGCCAAGCTTAACCTCAATTACGTCAGGGACTTTCTTACTGAGGCCTCCGGTCAGCTTAGGCTGTGAGGCCATTATGAGGGATACTCTAGCGATGTTGTCTTTCATTTCATTGAGTTTCTTAACAGTTTCCTCGAGCGAATCTGTGGAAACGGAGAGGGTTTTGACCCTTCTGTGAATCTCTAACTCTTCAGGAGGTCTTGCCCAAACCTCGGTTAAAGTCTTAAGGCCTGATACTGTGGCTTCATAAAACCTTGCAGCTAGGGGTATCATCGGGGGAGTCTCAATGACGGTTACAGGAACGAAGATTTCCTGTCCGTAAGTCGGTCTTCCAGGACGATCATCAACTAATATGACGTGAGTCATACCGACCTTATAACCTAAGAAAGCGAGAGGTCTGGGACTCTCTAATGATACCTCAGGCCATGACCTCACAGAAGGCACGAACTCGGCAGCTCTCTTCCTAGGCCTAACACCTAAAGAACCCCTGCGCGGAGCACTCCACTTCCTCCTAGCCATTAGTCACACCCGACCATCTATGATCCTAAATGTTTTGGTGATAAGTGCTTAAATACTTTTACGCTTTCCGGATCAGAGAGGCGCTCTAAAATCTATCTTCGCTCTAGTCTTCACGTTTTCAGCACTTTTAGGTGGCAGAAGCTCGCATAAGGTCTTCTTAAGCTCGGTTAAACCGTCTCCTCTCAGAGCAGAAACCCTCACCAAGCGCCAACCCCATAAGTAATTGGAGGACATGTAATTCTTCACTAGCTCCTCCACATCCTCTAGGTTATTACTTAAATCTACCTTGTTTAAAGCCACGACGAGTGGTTTCCCGAAGTACCCTATCTTAGATAATATGATTAAGGAAGCCCTCAACTTCGACTCGATAGTGTTTAACGGTTCAGAGGAGTCCAAGACTAAAACCGATAAATCAGATAATGAGATCTCCTCCAGTGTAGCGTAGAAAGCCTCTATGACTTCAGGAGGTAAGTCTCTTATGAATCCCACGGTATCGACGAACACCACCTCCGAACAATCTATTGGAGCTAGCGCCGCCTTAGGGGAAATGGTTGTGAACATCTCGGGTCCTGTTGGCTTACTTAGCTTAGTTAGGGAATTAAATAAAGTTGTTTTCCCTGCGTTGGCGTAGCCTGAGATCGCTACGTGGGGGAATCCCTTAGAAATTCTAAACTCCCTCTCCCTTCTCCTCCTAACCCTCAGCTCGTTCAGGTCTCTCCTTATTTTCGTGAGTCTCCTCCTCATGTGGTTGTAGTATGTTTCTGTAGCGTACTCTCCTGGACCCATGAATCCCGGTAGCTCGCCAAGCTTAGCTTTCCTTATCCATTCCTTAATGATAGGGAGCTGATAAGTTATTTCAGCCATCTCTATCTGTAGCTTAGCTTCCTTAGAACCTGCGTGGTTAGCGAATATCTCAAGAACCATCAATATCTTGTCTCTGACGTTTATTCTTAGCTCTTTCACTAGGTTAACTACTTGGCGCGGATGTAGGACCTCGTAAATATAGATAGAGTCTACCGTTGTCTTACCTGAGTTGAGGGATTTGAGGAATTCTTTAACCTCGTTTAGTAACCTCATGTTGAGGAAATAGTTCCTGTCCGGTCTGTAATCGTTTCGTAATATGAGCTTCTTGACCACGTTTAAGTGTATGGTGTCGGCTAGGGAGAGCGCCTCACTTAAGTCTCTCTCTTTACTCACCAGTATTGTCTTCACGTTCATCAATTATTTCTTCTCCTCTTTTCTTAAAACCATTACGTCACCTATCGTGAGTCCCGTATTACTTTTACCCAAGCTTTTTGGGCTACTAACTTCTGTGTCAACTATGGGTTCTAGTAGCTGTATCCTAAGCACGTTCTCTAGTTTGCGAGCTAGGTCTATTGAGGGTACGAGACGCCCTGCCTCTATCCTCTTAATAACGTTCTCGCTCTCCTTAACGGCATTAGCGAGTACTTTCTGTGACCAACCTAGCTTCTCCCTAGCCTTTCTTATCCTCTCATGATAGTCCGGAACCACCTCGTACTCGTCTACCGCCTTACTGGTTTTCTGAGCTGTCTTGATAGCTTTTTGTGTGGTTAAGCCGGGTTTGCTCGGGCTTGGGCGAGTCAACTCAGTCCTCTGTGTGGATTCCCTCAACTCAGCGCTCACAGCTCTCTTAGAAACCTTAGAATAGCAAGAAGAACATAGGACTAACCTAGTCCCCTCAACGTAGACTACCTTAGCTTCCCTCTTCTTCATAGGCTTGCCACACATCTCACAGTAAGTTATGTCGCTACTCAACTACCTAACCCTTTACATAATTCTGTTAAGCACGCTATTAAGCTCTCATACTAATCGACACCTCCTAGACAACGGACACTTACCACACCATCTACTCGAACAGAAGGTCTTGCTATGTAGAAAAACGATGGTCTGGAACCAGCCGCTTAAACGTCCTAGCCTACTTCTTAAGAACGCTTCAACACACGCCCTCCCTCTCGGGCACTCATCGCAGACATGCTTGAGACAATAGTTTTTAGCTGGAGGTGTTAGTCTACTGATGATATCTCTTAATTCCTTAAGCTTATTAAGGAATTTTAGTAGGTTGGTGTCTATCGGAGCGTAGCTGGGGTTTAGCTTCACGAAGAGCATGTACGCATATAAAGTCTTAGGACCTACACCGGGGCACGTTAGGAGGGCTCGCGAACTCTCTGGAGACTCACCAAAGGAACTCCTCACCCTTAGGTAACAACTCAGGATCTTCGGTAACTCAAGTACCTGATAACTACCGCCGATTTCAGCAGCTAGGGAGGGTGACTCAGCACTGATTAATGATTCTATTGAGGGATAAGACTTAAGGATTTTCTTGACCCATCTTACCGTGTTTCTGTGGTAGTCAGTATTACGTGAGAGGATTATGGACGTGAAGAGTTCTAGGTCATCTAACGGGGATGTGGAGATGCTTACGTCAGAGTATAAGGAAATCATTTCGCTTACTAAGTCTTTGAACTCGTCGTGGGCTTCTTCTAGGTAATCTCTCACGTTATACCATGAACCACATAAGTATTGAGAGTATTGAATACACTCAATCGAATCGCTTAAAGCGTAGAGCTTGCCTCCCTCAACTACTAGCTCAGTCCCTCTGCAGTACCCGTGTTCTTTAACAGCTCTAAAACCATCGCTAGAAATTGAAATCAGCGGTAACAAAAACGAAGGATAAAAAAGCTTGATTAAGTTGAATTCAGGGTCCTCAACGAGTTTAATGAGGGTCTTGATCATAGCAGAACCTTCACGTCCAGTTCTCGCGGAGGGTTAATGATAGTACGAGGGCCCGTAACACCTACCTTAATTGAGCCTCAGTTATTAGTCTTATGCCGTGGGAAGCCATTATCAAGACTTCTAATATTTTGTAGGCTTCCAGAGGGTTCTGCGCCCTGTACTCCACGGTCACGCCATCAACCCTCCTCACTATCGGCAAGAGTTCTGCGATATCGGCGAACCCGCTCTCGTGAAAACTCACCCTAACTGTGACAGGGGTTTCTATCGTTAGAGGTCTCGTTAAGCCTTCAGCGTATCTCCTTAATCCTTCCTTAACCCCTAACTCTAAGTCTCTCAAGACTTTGCTTAGTGCTGGACTCTTGGCTGAATACCTACTTAATGATTCTTTCATCGGCGTGAAAACTACCCAAGGCGTATACTTCTCCACCTCAGTTCTCAAGTTCTCGTCACCAGCTAGGAAAACTACTGGAATTCCTAGATAACCTAGAGCTGAAGAATTAACTAAGTACTCGCTAAACCTCAAGCCATTAAACTCAAGACCTCTTATTACAGCTCCGCTGAACGTGTGATCGAATACTGCTTTACGAGTTCCGAAACCGGCGTGGTACCCTATCATCAAAGCAACATCACTCCGTTTGTCCCTAGATGTTCATTCTCATTGATTTATGTTTATTCGTCGCATCTAGGGACTTTCTCCTCGCCCACTCCTTCACTGGCAGCACTGCTACCTCTGGAGCGGGGTCACTGGGCATTGGGGCCAACGGCACGGGCCCCTTGAGAGCCAGGTACTTCTTCTCAAGGTTTAGTACCGCTACCACGTCTCTACCAGCTTCAAGTCCGCACCTAGGGCACTTCAAGCACCTCGGGGCATCGCCCCTCATCAGCTTGGAGTTGCACAGTGGGCACGTGGAAGAGGTGCTTCTTGGGTCAAGCTTTACAACTGGAACACCCTTCTCTAAGCATTTCTCCTCAATAGCCCTAGCCACGCTTCTGAAGCCCGCTTGGTAAATCCTGTGCCTTAACATAGAATTCTCAATGTCTTTAATCATGTTTCTCGGACACTGCTTAGGTAGTTTCTCTAAAACCACTATGGCGTTAAGACTTCTAGCAGTTTTAGCAATAATGTTTGCAATTTTAAACCTAATATCTCTCTTTCTCGCACGCTCTCTGCTGTGTACAGCTCTACTAACATGTTTATTGCTCTTAATGCTTTGTGCAATCTCCCTGTACCTGGCGTACCCGATAGTGATGCTCTTAACTCCTGTCTCCAGGATGTAGACTCTATTGAGAACTTTGACAGCTACGTTGTTTTCGTTAATGTCAACAGCAATGGCGTGTTTAGCATTACCTTCATCCACATTAACAGTCTTGGTGAATACGAAGTAGACAAGCAATCTATTGTGCTTATAGTTAATTCTTATTTTCGGCTGTGTTCTCATAGACCAGCCTGAGTTAATGTACCTCCAGTACTGCTTGTGAGGTACGAGCTCTACTGGCACCCAGCCTCTATGGGTGTGTATGAGTATTGTGGCATGTCCCGCTCTTTTCCACAAGTGGTCGTCTAGCCAAATACTAACCCTCTTAACCTCTGGCTTCTCAGACTTCGCTAGACCTCTTTTCTTGAGCTTATTAAAGCTCTTAATCCTCGTAGAGGCATCCTGACACGCTGTGTGGATGTAGTGACTTGGTGGTTGTGGAAACTTCTTGCGTAGTTTGTGGTACTTATCCCTCTTCAACCTCGTAAACGAATCAATACTGTTTCTGAAGCCGAAGTCAACAAGCTCTACGAGAATGTTCTTGTATATTTCTTCAAGCTCTCTGAAAATCTCAAGCTTTCTCATGGTCAGCACTACACTTGGAACAACTACCGTTCTAGTTACCTCGCTCATCTCTCTCGACCTCCTCTAGGAGTTTTTTGAATCCTTCCACGAGCTCTTTCTTCTTGTGGCTCCTCATGCCGTAGAGC
>CAZWSU010000015.1:0-43043 GCA_964636755.1 uncultured Desulfurococcaceae archaeon | reverse complement strand
GTGTATTTACTTCATGGAGGTGAGTGTTTTAAAGCTACCCCACTAAAAGTTGTTATCACCGACGAGGTAGGGGCCGGCGACGTATTCACCGCGTCAGTAGCACATTATGCGGCGGAAGGGAGGGATCTTCTATATGCTGTGAGAGCGGGTATTGTGGCAGCATCACTTAAAGTATGGAGAGCTCGCGGTACTTGGTTCACTAAGGAAGACATTGAAAAGTACCTACATCAAATAGTTTTCTCTCAAACCTGTCCCTAACCTCCTCACTTACGGAACGTCGTTATTGGCAGGGTCTCGGGTGTTTCTGATTTCCTAAAATATTTTATCTGATTTCTCAAAATATTTGTGGTGGTTCTTGTGAAGGGTTGGTGGGGCAGGATATTAAGAGTTAACTTAAGTAATGGTACTACCAAGGTCCAAGAATACTCTCCCGAGGTTGCCCTAAACTTTATAGGTGGTAGAGGATTAGCTATTAAGATATTGTGGGACGAGGTCAGGGGAGTTGACCCCTTAAGCCCTGAGAATAAGTTGATCTTCGCTTGCGGACCCTTCAACGGGCTTCCAACACCTAGCGGGGGTAAGATGGTTGTAGCGTCTAAGAGTCCTTTGACGGGTGGTTACGGAGACGGTAATTTAGGCACTATGGCCAGCGTTCACTTAAGGAAGGCAGGGTACGACGCTCTGGTAGTCGAGGGCGCTGCCAGAAGACCTGTCTACATATACATAGAGAACGATAACGTGAGCGTATTAAGCGCTGAAGGTTTGTGGGGTAAGACGACCTTTGAAGCTGAGAAGACACTTAAAGAGATTCATGGTAAGGATGTCGGTGTCCTTAGCATAGGTCCCGGCGGGGAGAACTTAGTTAGGTATGCGGTAGTGATATCTCAAGAGGGGAGGTCTGGCGGAAGACCAGGTATGGGTGCTGTAATGGGTAGTAAGAAACTTAAGGCAGTAGTCATCAGAGGAACTAAAGAAATACCTGTTGCTGATAAGGAATCACTAACTAAGCTCTCTCAGGAAGCCTACAGAGCCATACTCAACTCACCTGCTTACTCGTTCTGGCGCAGGCAGGGAACCATGGCTGCCGTCGAATGGTGTAATGAGAACTCAGCATTACCCGTCAGAAACTTCAGCGACGGGATTTTCGAATTTTCTAGGAGTATTGACGGGTACGCTATGGAGGGGATGAAGATAGGTCAGAGAGGATGCCCCTACTGCAACATGATATGCGGCAACGTAGTCTTAGACGCTGAAGCGAGAGGAAGCGAACTCGATTACGAGAATGTTGCTCTACTGGGTTCTAACTTAGGTATAGGTAAGTTAAACGAGGTAGCCGTACTTAATAGACTGGCTGACGAGTTAGGACTAGACACTATATCCCTGGGAGGAGTCATAGGCTTCATCATGGAAGCTAAGGAGAAGAAGCTAATAAAGGATGATGAAGCCCCAGAATTCGGCGACTTCAAGAAATCGAGAGAGCTCGTGATTAATATAGCGTATAAGAAGACCGAGTTAGGGAAGCTTGCGGCTGAAGGTGTTATGAGGTTAAGTAACCTTTTAGGTGGTAAGGAATTCGCTATGCACGTCAAAGGTCTTGAAGTCAGCGGTTATAACTGCTTCGCGTACCCTGCCATGGCGCTAGCTTACGGCACCTCCTCAATAGGAGCTCATCATAAGGAAGCCTGGGTCATCGCTTGGGAGATAGGGACAGCGCCCATAGAAGGTGAGAAACGGAAGAGCGTGGAGTATAAAGTGACTTACGGACCTGAGAAAGCAGCTAAGGTTGTGGAGTTGCAGAGGTTGAGAGGTGGGATGTATGAAGTTCTTACAGCATGCAGACTGCCTTGGGTTGAGGTAGGGCTAAGCATAGAATACTACCCGAAGCTCCTAGAAGCAATAACCGGCGTTAAGTACACTTGGGAAGACCTCTACAAGGTGGCTGACAGGATCTACACGTTAATAAGAGCTTACTGGGTCAGAGAATTCAATGGTAGATGGGATAGGAGTATGGATTACCCACCCATCAGGTGGTTCAACGAAGAGCTTAAGAGAGGGCCTCTGAAAGGCCAGCATTTAGACAGAGAGAAGTATGATGTGTTATTAAGTGAGTATTACAGATTAAGAGGCTGGGACGAGAGAGGAATACCTAAGAAAGAAACCTTGAGAAAGCTAGATTTAGATTACGTGATACCGGAGCTGGAGAAACACGTCAAACTAGAGTGAGCCCATGAACTAAACGTAAACAGCTTTTTACTCTAATTAAGAGTATTTCTCGGGTAACATGGAATGGCTAAGCTAAAGCTCCACGGAGTTTTCGCTCAGTTAGTTGGTCTCGACGAGATTTACGTAGAGGTGAAGGAACCCACACCTGTGGGTGAGTTACTCAGGAAGTTAATACCTAGATACGAGGAATTTAGGTCGAAGATCATTCTAATTAACGGAAAGCCTTCAGGAGAGGAAGCGTTAATAAGCGATAGAGACGAAGTCAAAGTACTCCCAGTTCTTAGCGGTGGTTAATTAGAAAAACGCTGCTGAAAGCCCGCCCAAAATCGAGGGAGATCAACGTAAAGCTTTCTCTAAACCAGAAATCCAAGTCCTTGAACATCTTTAAATACCGAACAGAGCTGAATGCTCATATCATTGTTTAAAACTATCAAAAATCTTGGTTTGCTCCCTACAGTTACTTAAGGAAGTCTTCCCTAGGCGGTGAGAAGACCTCTATTATTATGGTTTTTCCCGGTCCTGGATTATAGACCTCATGAGGTTCGTTAGATTCGAAAACGTACGATTCCCCCTCAGACACCGTGACTTCCTTATCAGGCGTCTTGAAAACCATCCTACCCTTTATTATATATCCTGCTTGCTCGTGGACGTGCGAGTGCATGGGGAACCTAGCGCCCTCATCTATCTCGAAGTAAACTAACATTACTTTATTTCCGTATGCTAGAACCCATCTCTTCACCCCTTTCACGGGTTCTTGAGGTTCTACTCTCGCTATCGGGACGTGCTTCAAGGTTCTCACACGATAAATATATTCATATTATATTTAAGTTTAGTGGAAGACCCTTACCATTCTATAAAACACGTAAAGCATTGTTTTACGGGATCGGGAGAAGTCATTAACTTTCATATGGATAGCAGTGCTATGCTTCTAAGCATGTCCGCGACGTCCTCGCATTTATCAGCGGAGTTTTCGATTGAATCCATTACTTCCTTCAGCATTAGACACTGCGATATCTTTGATTCTTCACAGTATTTCAGGATCTCTTTGAATACCTCGTGTCTAATATCATCTGTTTCTTCCTCAAGCCTCTCAATCTCGTTAGAGATGTTGAGGACTTCCTTAGGGTTACTCAAGAGTTTCTCTGCCGCACTCTTCATTAAGAGCGTTGATTTGCGAACGTTCTCAGCCATCTCGCGTAGTTTAATTAACGTGCTCTCCGGTATGTTAGTTGGTTCTATTAACGAAAGTCTCCTCCCCCAACCTTTCGCGTAAGCTGCTACATCATCAGACGTCAAAACCAGCCTGATGAGTTCCTCCCTATCAATTGGGTGGAAGGTCTCCCTAGACAGTTCTGAGAGTATTCTTCTCTTTACCTCATCAGCTTCCTTCTCGTATTTGAAGACCTCATACCACTCTCTTTTTATACCCTCAAGATCCTTTACTAAGAAGAATTCTATCATTTTCTTAGCGTGATCAACTACCTCGATTATCTTGTCCACGTGCTCTATATAGAACCTAATGACATCCCATTGCCTCCTCCTCGAAATCCAGGACCAGAGGGTCATGCCCTCACCCCAACAATATGAGTTAATACGTAATAAATAGCAATACTTAATCCCGCAGTTACGGGTAGTGTGAGAAGCCATGAAGTTATCACGAATACCACGGTCTTTAAGTTGATTCCTCTCCACCCACTCCTAGCTATTCCAACACCTATTATGGAACCTGCAGCTACGTAAGTAGTTGATATGGGTAAGCCATAACCAAAAAGTAAATACGGTATCGTAGTAAAGATCCAGACTGTGAAAGCGTTAGCGAAGCCTGCAGCTAGAGACATCCTGAGATCCAGTCTAGTTATCTTATACGCTAACGTAGTAACGACCCTATAGCCAAGTGTGACTCCCCCCAAAGCTATGAAGATTGATGCGAAGAGTGCTAAAAACCTCATACTATCCTCGTCGGGTATGCCGAAGCTGCTTGACGTAACCGTCACGTAAACCCCGGTAGCGTTAGCCACGTCATTAGCTCCGAATGAATAAGCCGCGAAGGCTGCGAAAGCGAGTAGTAACAATTTAAAAGCTTTGCTATCATCGCCTACCCTCAACCTCCTCAGAGCTCTATATAAGGGTGCTGCTAAAATCATGGAAGTTACCGGCGAGACCATCCAGCTAATCACTATGTCTCTAATCCTCTGGTAGTTTATGAGTGTTTCTTGAGACCCGAGAAACATGTAGCTTAAGCCAACGCCTATCACAGCCCCGGTAATGCTGTGTGTAGTCGATATTGGAGCACCTACTAAAGACGCTATAATTATCCACGAGAAAGCAGAGATTGATGCGGTGATCGCTCCTACAATCTCGATATTATGTACCACACCTTTACCGAGAGTCTTCATCACCATGTAGCCCTGCAGTAAAGCACCTAACAACTGAAAAACTAAGAATAAGATGAACGCCTGCCTAAACCTAAGCGTTCCTGAACCAATCACCACGCTAGTGGAGTTAGCCATGTCGTTAGCTCCTATAGACCAGGCAAGACATGCCGCAGCGGCAAGACCCACAAAAAGTAGCAAGCTACTCAATTTAGCCCTACAAAATCACAAAGAAAGCAAAATAAGTTAGTTTTACCATAAGTTCTCGAGACTTATAATGATGAGCTGCCGTAATCATACTAGAGGTGGCGACTATGTTAAGGCTTCACATGAATGAGTCACCTTACCCACCGTCAAGAACCTCGCTTGAGTATATAATCAGATACAGCAACTTCCTGAACCTATATCACGTCGAGGAATTATATGAAGAATTACTCAATGAGTTAAGTGATTATGTAGGCGTTGATAAGAGATTTATCGACGTATTCGCTAGCTCGTCATCCATACTATCACTTATGTTAACTTACGCTAAGATAACTGATTCCACGCTCGTGCTAACACACCCGACTTTTCACGTGATGTACCAACTACTAGATAATTACCGTGTCCAACACGTTTACGTGGAGTTAAGCAAGGACGACTTCACTTTAGATACTAACAAGCTCCTGGAATTATCTGAGGGTCGCGTGATCTATCTAATAAACCCCAACAACCCCACGAGTAATATCCTCTTAGAAGACACTGAGATCCTGAGGAAGGTTGCTAGGAGAGCGAAGGCGGTCTTCCTGGACGAAGCTTACTACGAATTCTCGGGATTATCTTTCAAGGATTTGGTTATGGAGCTAGATAATTTGGTGATTATTAGAACTGTTTCTAAAGCGTTTAGCTTGGCTGGAGCCAGATTCGGATACATCGTCGCAGGCGAGAAAATGAGGAAGTGCCTTAACGAGCTTAGGATAGGTTATGAGGTGCCCATAACTACTCAAGCGGCTGTGTTAGGAGCACTTAAAGACCCTCACTACATGAGAGACATTGTTAATAAAATAGTTGAGACTAGGAGAGAGACTAGGGAGAAACTCACTGATGCTGGCTTAAAAGTTATAGAGAGTAAAACTAATTTCCTATTCGTTAACCTAGGCAAGCCTTGTAAGAGATATTGGGAACTCCTTAAGAAGAACGAGATCCTCACCCTGTGTTTAGAGAATTTAGAGAGACTTAAGGAATTCGGAAATTACCTTAGAGTCACCATTGGTAAGCCTGAAGAGATGAATTTCTTTGTTAAGAAGTTGTTAGAGGTCCTCACTACCTAAGGAAAGTACCTGAGTTCATCCATCAACTAAAGAAGTTAACCATGAATTCACGCATACTTACCCGCTCTCACATAACTTAGCGAGACCAAGAGGATGGAAAGTACCGTAGCTACAGTGACCACGTATCCTAAGAAATCCGCGTTTAGGCTTGGATTTACTAGCAGGGGTAGTAGCATCAACCCGCCTAGAGCATTAAAGAATATAGTAATTCCGAAACCTGTGGTCATGTTCTCCCTTGACGTCTGCTTCGCTATGTACGTGTTAATCGCTGTGTCTAAGAACGGGTATAGAGGTATTTGCCAGATAAGCAATGTTAGTAAACCCCCAGACTTAACGAACCCCCAGTAAACAAGCATGTAAGCTAGTGTTGTTAGGGAGAAGAGTCTCAGCGGATCATACCTATCCGTTAGCCTACCCGCAAAAACTCTTGCAGGGATAGATAAGAGTGCTGTGAAACCACCGTAAACAACCCCGAATAAAACGTACTCTAACCACTTGGAGGAAGTATCTAAAACACCCTCAAGTTCCAGACTTAGCTTAGTCGGTGCCACGGCGTAGAGTAACTCCCTGGAAAACACCGCAAGAGAGAGAGCCAGTAAAACCGGTAAGAACATCCTAAAATCCCAGCCTTGATTACTCGCTCCCCTCATTCCATGCTCAACCTCTTTAGGGAAGAACGCGACGAATATCAAGTACGTTAACGAGTAGGTAATTGCTAGGATTATGAAGACTCCTTCAGGCCCTACTAGGTTGTAGAAGACCCCCATTATAGAAGACCCAACGCTCCATCCAATACCAGTCCCTAAAGTAAAAAAGCTGTAAGCTCTGCCGGGACTAATCCTAGAACCACTAAAAACTGCTGTGAGTATTGAAGGCCAGGAAAGAGCCCAGGAGAGACTGGAGAGACTTAAGATTACGGAAAGTGTTAAAGGTTCTCGCATCGTCAAGGCTAGTAAGAACGGGATAGCTCCAGTAATACCTAGCAATACCAAGTTCTTATCACCTACATACTTAGCCAACTTACCAACTATTGCCGCAAATAGTGTAAGACCCCACTCAAGACCTGTAATGAACATGATTGCCTGAAGACCGCCGCTTAACTCAACACCTATGTAACGTCTAGTGAAGGAGAAGTAAAGCCCCCAAGTGAAGGTGTTTAGAATAGCTCCTAAGGAATACATCAGTCTCCACGTCCTAAGATCCATCCCTGCACTACTTGACTTTGATGTCAGGGTCTAACACGCTCCCTACTTAAGTTAGGAGAATTGAATTTAAAATTATTGATCGTGGTCGCGTGTTTTTTACCTCATAAAATTTAGACTAGTCTAAATTTTTAAGCTTCAATAAAGTATTTCTTCCAGGTGCGTTGCTTGGGAGTGCCTGAGGGGAGGTCGTGCGATTACGTTATAGCTGTTGTCGGACAACCCTCAGTCGGTAAGTCAACGTTTTTCGCCCACGTTACTGGAGAGCTAGTTCGTGTAGCTAATTGGCCTGGCACCACAGTTGAGCAAAAAATCGGTATAGTTACTTTTGAGGATAAGACGTTATGCTTAGTGGATTTGCCGGGTATTTACGGCTTATCCCCTACATCTCCTGAGGAGAGGATAACTAAGAATTTCTTGGTATCGGGGGACTGGGACGTTGTCTTAGTCTTAGCTGATTCTTTAATTCTTGAGAGATCTATTTACTTACCTATACAGATTAGTGAGATGACTAGCAAGTTAGTAGTAGCTTTAACTAAGTGGGACGTAACGCATAAGATGGGAATACACATAGACGTGGGGAAGCTTAGCTCCAGGCTAGGCTTCCCTATAATTCCTATTTCATCGATTACCGGTGAGGGGGTTAAGGAAGTTCTAGCAACTCTGATCAGGGTAGCTGAGGGTAAGGTAAGGAGCAATCCACTCAAGGTTAGTTACGGGCTTCTCGATAGTTACGTGAATGAGTTGGCGGAGCTCGTTAGCGATGAAAAACTCATTAGATTACCTAAGAGATGGGTAGCGCTCAGACTCTTAGAAGGCGATCAAGACATAGTTAATTTCGTTAAGGATAGGCCAGACATCATAGAGAAGAGTGAAAGACTTCGGGAGGAGTTCAAGAAAGCTACTGGGAGGGCGCCTGAGGAGATAGCTATTCTTGGAAGATACGAGTACGCTACGCAAGTAATCAAGGATACCATAGTTAGAGTTGCTGTGAGACCACTTATTACGACGTTAATTGATAAAGTCTACCTACACCCTCTAGCAGGACCCCTAATCTCCGCTATCACGCTATTCGTGGTGTTTGCCTTAGCCTTCACGATAAATACAGGGTTTCCTTTCACATACTTCCTCAGATTTTTAGGTCTTGATGCCGTAGCTGACGCGTTAGAGTCTTACAATCTTTCCGGGTTGCTTGAGAGATTCTTTATCTCTGCTGGCGAGAATCTTCGGGCAGTATTGGGAAATTTAAGTATGGAGGTAGCTTCTTTGCTGGCTGACGGGATCTTAGGAGGTCTCGGTGCGGTGCTGAGTTTCCTACCCCTAGTATTTCTTGTTTCAGCTTCTCTCGCCGTACTTGAGGATAGTGGCTTAGGTCCTAGGATGGTTGTTTCCTTACATAACTTCTTCAAGTTCTTCGGGTTGTCTGGGAGGGCTCTCTATCCCCTAGTTATAGGGTTTGGCTGTAACGTGCCGGCAGTCATTCAATCTAGGATCTCCGTTGACGAGATTGAAAGACGCGAGATAATAATTTCCTCCCCCTTCATATTGTGTCAAGCAAGACTAATCGTCTTACTTTACTTCACTAAAGTGTTATTTCATAGTAACGCGGTTTTCCAGGCTTTTACGATGACGTTGCTTTATTTTACATCAATAATCCTTTACTTGCTGACGGCCAGGCTAGTAAGATTCTTGAGTAACGTTAAGGAATCGCCTGAATTAATTATGGAGCTACCAATAATACATAGACCAAGTCTTAAAGTTGTTTGGTGGAGTTCCTGGAGTAACACCAAGCACTTCCTCTATAAAGCCGGTGTAATAATCTTCGTTCTCTCAGTAATTAGTTGGGTTCTGCTATCTTACGGCCCTACAGGATATGTTGAGTCCCCGAAAACCTCATATGGAGCTATAGTAGGTTCCTACCTAGGAAGAGTTCTTGAAGCACTATATGATTTGAGAAGCGAGAGTTCCTGGCTAATCGGCTACGCGCTCATCTACGGGTTCATAGCTAAGGAAGGCTTAATAGCCTCCATCTCTCAATTAACTGGCCTAGCCGAGGAAGAAGCTCTAACATCTCTAGGTCTTGACTTTGATCAGGGAGTGTCCATATTAATCTTCATGATGTTTTACGTCCCCTGCATGGCTACTGTGGCAGCCATATACCAAGAAAGTAAGAGCCTTAAATTCACTTTTGGCACGACCGCATACTTAGTCTCAGTAGCTTTACTAATCTCTCTCATCACCTACCGAATACTACTTATTGTTTAAAATGGGAGCGCCCTAAAGATAAGGCCGAAATTTAGTGACTTAAGTGAAGAAGCTCCACTCATTCAACGAAAAACGCTAGCTAAGGAACGCTATTGCTTAGTTTATTATCTTCAACGCGTATATTCACTAGGTCGGGAAATTGAGTGATGAGGTAAAGTACGCGTCAAGTTTTGAGGGTTATGGAGAGGTGGAGAGAGTTCTACTCAACATAGCTAAGGGGTTGGCTGAGGTAAGACTAACCCCGCAAGATTTAAGTGACCCAGTATCTTTTCAGATAGCTATTTCGAGGATGTATGACGCTCTCATGAAAGCTATTGAAGGAGGCAGTAAATACTCCTATATAGCTAAAATAAGGTTTAGAGATAGTCTAGGTAACGAGGTTTCAATGGCTATTGACTTAGGCGAGGAACCGCCTCCATTCGTAAACAAAAACGTTAAAGCTAGAATCACCGTAGAATTATATGAAGAGTAGAGGACCTAGCGCTGAGACCATGACCTAAGAGTTATTGAGGATATGGGAACAGTGCTCTAGCGAGGGTAGAGGGATGGGTTCTGATGAGCTGATCCTCAGGCACAGGGGCTGGATGAGTGAAGACAACTTCAGGAAAATCATTGAGATTGCTGAATATTTAGGTAGGGAGAATAACGAATTAATTTTCAAGATATCAAAACATAAGTTGATTAGTAAGAGACTCACAGTAGATGATGTGTTAGGGGTTCTTGACGAGGTTGGGTTGAAGTATGATGAATTATTTGAGGAGAGATTAAGAGAATTTTTCGGTAGGGTTAGGGGCTCAGCCACCATACAATTCAAGGAAGGCAAGTTAATACTGTCTTTCGATAGGTACTTAGGAGACGTATACCAGACCCACTTGAAGGATCTCCTGAGATATAATAAGATGGGTAAGTACTTCTACACATATCCTTCAAAATATCATGAATTGAGGAAAGCTCTTGTCAGCTTAGGTTTTAGCTTAAATGATTTGACAGGCTTTAGGGAATCAGCCCCTCTACCAGTGAAGGTGAGTTTTAAGGGTAGTCTCAGAGAGTATCAGTCGGAGGCATTGAACGCGTGGCTAGGTAACTCAGGTCGTGGAATTATTGCCTTACCTACCGGGTCGGGGAAGACACATATAGGCATAGCAGCTATATCAAAAATTAATGAAGCGACACTCATAATAACCTACACGAAGGAACAGCTATTGCAGTGGGAAAAATTCATCAAGACCTTCACTGACGCGCCATCATCACACATAGGACTTTATTACAGTAGAGAGAAGAAGATATCGCCGATAACCTTAGCTACTTACCAGACTGCTTTCAAATATATAGAGACGTTAGCACCCCATTTCAACTTACTCATAATTGACGAGGTCCACCATTTACCAGCAGAAAAGTTTAAGCACATAGCCATAACGTCGCCGGCTAAGTATAGGTTAGGTCTCTCCGCAACACCCTACAGAGAGGACGGAAAACACACTGAGTTATTCCCTCTCATGGGCGGAGTAGTATATTATAAGACTACACAAGAACTGGCTGAGAAAGGATTCTTAGCTAAGTTTAGGATAGAGACTATCAAAGTAGATTTGAAAACCGCTGAGAAAAAGGAGTACCTGAAGCTAAGGAAGCAGTTCCGTGAACTAGCCGGCGGCTTAGACTTCAAGACTCTAGTAGAGCTTGCTAAGCGTGGCGATGAGAGAGCTATTAAAGCACTCGAAATACATAGCGAGATGGTAAAGATACTATCTATGAGCGAGTCGAAATTAGAGAAGGTTAAGGAAATAGTTGAGCGTGAATTAAGTGAGGGTAAGAAAATAATAATATTCGCTCACTACGTTACACTAGCTGAGAAAATAGCTGACGTGCTCGGGGCATACTTACTTACCGGGGAGCTAGAGGAGGCTAGGAGGAGATCTATACTAGAGCAGTTTAGGAGAGCTGAGAGCGGGGTATTAGTGGTGACTACGGTCGGGGACGAAGGCTTGGACATACCTGACGCATCGGTAGGTATTTTAGTGGCTGGAACCGGGTCACGCAGGCAGTTCATTCAAAGGCTTGGGAGGTTATTAAGGCCTAAGCCAGGTAAGGAAGCAGTACTCTACGAGATAGTGGTTAAAGGAAGTAGTGAGGAGTTTCAAGCTAGGAAGAGGAAAACGGCTAGTTTAGAAGACCTAGCAGGTATATATGAGGGATTTGATCAAAACCTCAGAGAATAGACGTTCTAAGTTCTCGTTGGTAGCATGTGAATAATTAATTATGAGAGACCTGTTTAAAGGTAGCTCACCTAGAATAACGTGTTCGTTAACACTTAGGAGAGACTTTAAAAGCATCTTCAGTTTAGGCACTTCACTAATCTCTAAATGACTTTCTAGGAAGAATTCCTCTGAGGGTATGTCAAGACCCAAGAGTACGAAGTGTGTTGTCCAGAGACTCCTTAAAACCCCCTTCACGAGTTTTTTCTCACCCTCTTTTAAGGAGTGAGTAAGTAACACGTGTTTAGTGTTGATAAACTTAGTTAGATAATCGCTTAACCACACTGACCCAATAGAGTCTAAGACACTGCACACGCTAATCCCTACCGAATCCCCCCTACTGCGTAGCTTGCCTAAGAACGGAAACTTCTCGGTTAAGTAACTACCTGAGAACGCGATCTCCTCAGACTCAATAAATCTCTTAGCATCCGCCCACACATCCTCGTCAAGAATTAAATCTGGTTCTCTGCTAGTTAAGGATTCCTCAGTAAGTATTGAGGCCGTAGGTATTCCTAGCCTTAAAGTAGTGTTCCTAGTCCGAACTTGCGCTACCAGAGGCTTCAGCAAAACGTAACTCCTTCTCCATATCCCGGACTCCACTATTTCCTTAATAACCTGTATCTCCTCTAAATATTTACTCAACACGTACACTCTGGCGCCTTTCTCGACCCTCATATAAGATCATCCTTCCCTACGCACATAGATCCACTCACTTATTAATTGTTTATTGCATAAACCCTTCCTACCGACTCTAGATTGAGGCATTATAAGATGCTTAACTGCTGAATCCACAGGTCTGTAAATCTTGGTGACGATCTTTCTATCTATTTTCGCCTTCTCCTTACTTAACGTAAGGGATCTATAACCACATGCCAGGCATTTCCAGCCCTTCCCCCTACCAGCGGACTTCATCCTGTGACCGCATAACGGGCACTTAGGGTTCTTAAGAACCTCACTAACTAACTCTATTACTTCCAGCAAATCCCCGTGTATCACTAGACCTAGGTCTTCCCACCATTTCCCGCCACCACAGACCTTAATCACGTCCCCGCTCGCTAGATACCTAGCTATTTTGCCTAATCCCGTCTCTTTAAAAAACACTACCCATAGGGAAGACTTACTCTCAAGGTCGCTAAGCTTTAAGAGAACATCACCACCTAAAAGAATCTTCGGCCTTTCAATTACCTTGCCTTTAATACAGCCGGTCTGGTAAGGCCTGAACTCCTCAACACTCCTCTCTACATGATGCGCGTTTAAACCTTGGTTAGTCTTATATATCAACCAGCCTTCAAACTCCTCACACAACTTCAGAGTCTTTAAAGCCCTCACTAAGATAGCGGGGTCTTCACCCCTGATACCTAGCAGTACCGGGTTACGTCCTGAGGGCATGATCAGCGGCTTATCATTCACGTAATCGTAGTTGAGGAACGTTTGATCACGGAATTCGGAGTCCATCAACCTAACAGTCTCCTTATCAATACACCTCTCGCGCAAGTAATTGTCTTTAACCCTGTAAACTAGTATCTCATAAGTACATTCGCTTAAGGAGTTCGAGGCACCTATAGCGGCTAAAGCCCCTACTAAACCTCTCGAGTAACCGAGGGGTATCTCAACGGATTCGCTTAACTCGTTAACTACCCTGGTGATGTAATCTTTGTGTACGTAATCTGTCAGAGCTTTCCTGTAAAGTTTGTTGAGCTTGGCAGGGACTTTACCATATAAGAACGCTAAACCAGGCTCAACACCTCCTCCTCTAACAGTCTCCAAGTACTCAAGGAACTCGCTAACTACTAAGTTCTTTAAGGAATTAACTTTTTTCTCTGGTATTCTGAGAGAGAAGGAGGTAGCGGCGTTTCCCCTAGTTTTGAAAGGTATTACCGGGTTTAACCTGATCAGTAAAGGGTAGTCCGAGAAAAACGCTTCAGGGATTTCGTTCAATACCTTACTTAAAATCCTGAACGTTAAGTATGTGGTGCATCCTTCTAGATCTGTGTCCGTGTCATCAAGTCCTACACGTACCTCTAGATATGACTCACTCTCTCTTAGTAACTTCCTTACCCTCCACGACTATCATCGTCAAAGTGGACCTGACGTTAGATATCTTCCTTATCTTGCTAGATATTATCTCCTTGAGCGCCTCCGTGGTAGGGGCCTTAATCTTTACTACTATGTCGTAAACCCCGTACACTATATAAGCTTCCGAGATCCCCTCTATCTTAAGCAGTTCATTCATGACCTCTTCCTCAGTGCCTATGTTGGTGTTTATCAGCACTATAGCCTCAGGCACCTACACATCACCAAGATTAACTTTATACCACGAGAATATAAATTTATCGCTCGATACTTTAAATTTGATGTGGTAGGGGAGTGCTCTGGAGCTGGTTGGGAAGCCTAGAATATACGTTGTGAGGCTTGGCGGCGACAACCCTAAGTTGTCAACAGCCATGAAACTCGTCAGGCTAGGTTACGCGACGAGAATACACGTCGATGACATCCCACCCCACTCAATAGTCCTTAACCCCCTCAGCCAGGAAATACTTAAGCCGCTTGATTCAGTTCCTCTACTGAGGCACGGGCTCGTAGTTTTAGATACCTCATGGAATTCCGGTATTGAGGACCTGAGAAAAATAGCTATTAAGCGTAGGTACGAGCAGAGGGTGCTACCAGTCCTCAAGGCGGGAAACCCGGTGAATTATGGGGTCCTCACCAAGTTAAGTAGTGTTGAAGCGGTTGCCGCCGCCCTCTACATCACAGGATTTAAAGAATATTCATTAGAAATCCTAAGCAAGTTTAAGTGGGGCCATACTTTCTACGAATTAAACAAGGAATACCTAGAGAGATACTCCAGCGCTAAATCCGCTGATGAAGTAATCAAGATTCAGGAAGAGATATTAAGATCCATGAATATTCACCTACGATAATCATCTACTACGTATGGTATACCTAACCAACCTTTATACTTCAGAAAGTCTGATACATATCGGGTGAGAGATTGAGTAAGGAAGAGAAGAATGAAGTCGTTAAGAAAATGAGTGACTTAATGCGTTCCGGTGCCGTAATGCTTGAGCATACGTGTCCTCTCTGCAGGTTACCGTTATTCAGGATTAAGAGCGGGGAAGTGGTTTGCCCGGTTCACGGACCCGTCAAAATAGTTAAGAGCGAGGAAGAGGCTGTCGAGGCAGTGTCTTCCGCTGTTTTAAGAGAACTTGAGAAAGCTATTGCTAGAAAACTCCACTCATACGTAGAACTCCTCGCAAAAGAAGACATTAATTCAAGCGAGATGAAGGACTTAATATACCTACTCGACATCTTAGAGAGAGTGAGGAGGATAAGAAAGACTTGAGGGGATTTACTTGAGTAAGCATAAGGGTAGCAGACCCCTTCCTCCACTCACAGATTTGATTGCAGCGCTGGAGAACGTGAGTGACGTGAGGGGTGCTTTCTACCTAAACCTCTTCATTATTTTCTTAGCTGGCTACGCGATCAACATGTGGTTAGGAGGATTAATCAATTCTGAAGCACTACGTGAGTACTTCAGCAAACTACACGAGATGCTTATCACAGGCTCTTACGATATAGATAAGGAAATCATGGAAATTGTGTCGACCTTAAGTAGTGACTTAATAAGTGAGGCAACATACGATGAAATAATAAATAAAGCAGTAATGATCCTCAGAGACCTAGCATGATGTCAAGCTTCAATCATTAAGACGGGGAACACCTTGTCAACGAAAACTAACTCCACGAAAGTCTTATGCACTACGTGTGGGAGGAGGACGGCTTTCTACTACAGGCAAAGTTCAGGAGAGAAACTATGCTCAGTCTGCTTGGAGGAATCTTTAGAGAATCACATTAAGCATAGCTTCTCTAAGAGGGTTAAGCTAAGTAAGAACCCGGTAATATTGGTTTACATACCACCTGAGAGAGTTTTAGAAGGATTTCTGCTAGCCTACATGCTGTCAAAAATTGAGAAAAAATTTGGGGGTGTAGTCAACGTAGCGTCTTCTAGGAATGTTTTAGGAGCCATTAAAAGGCTGGGGCTAGACGAGTATCTAGAGAGGAACGAGAACGTAATGTATAGAGTCATAGAGGGGATCACTGAGGAGCTCGAATGCTACACTATGAGGTCTTTAGAGAATTCTTTGAGGATCCTTGAGGGAAATCCTGAGTTAATTAAGGGCGTTCACGTGATATTACTTCCCTACACCTTAACGGATCTTAACGAAGCTTTCCTAGAACACGTGATACTGGGGATAGGAAATTTAAAGAGTCTGCGAGCAGAGAAACGCTTGATAAACGGAGTCCCTCTCATACTTCCCTACGCTCAAGTAGATAGGGTGGACGTAGTAGCGCTTTCACACGCTCTCAAATTCGTGGGATTACTTAACTCGGAATTCACGTCTCGTAATGTTGGATGTAGGGACGGTAAGCTAATTAGAGAGTTGGTTATTCAAGTAACTATGAAGCATCCCGAACTAACTCACACGATGCTCAGGTCAATTAATTTCTTCTCTACGTGAAGTTCAAGCTAAGGAGCCAAAGCTTTTTAAATAATCACGTGATATGAGCTCTATCTTGGTGAGGTAATTGGGGACTGAAGTACTTGAAGTATTGAACAACATATTCGCACCTTTACAAAGCATAGGAACGAGCAGCTTAACCACGCTGCTTGCTGTCGTCGGGATAACCCTGATAATTTTGGTCGCTCTAGGATATTTGGCGTACGGTTTAATAAAATTAGGTAAGCTTCTCTTCAGTATGCGTGTTAAGGAATTCTCACTAGTAATGCTAGGTCTAGGCATAGTGTTTTTAGTAGTCGCTATTATAATGCCTTAAAAATAAAAACTAAGACCCACGTAATATCTCTTTTCAATTACTGCTAAGAATTATTTAGTCAATGGTTTTCTCCCGGCGAAGAGCGCTTCATCACCTAAGTAATCTTCGATTCTGAGTAACTCGTTATACTTGGCGGTTCTCTCCCCTCTAGCAGGAGCGCCTGTTTTTATTAACCCGGTCTCTAAGCCTACCGCGATATGAGCTATCGTGTTATCTTCTGTTTCCCCACTCCTATGACTTATTATGGCTTTGCCACCGTTGCTTAAGAGAGCTCTTACAGAGTTCTCGGCTTCCGTGTAGGTACCTACTTGATTAACTTTGATTATTGCTCCGTCGATGAAGCCCTCTCTGAGGTACTGAGTTATGAGGTCCTCTCTCGTCACGGTTAAGTCATCGCCGATTACTAATGTCTTGTTTTTGAGACTCGTACGTAAATCTCTGAAAGCTGTCGGTGATTCCTCGCTGAACGGGTCTTCGAGGTATGCTATGGGGTATCTGTCTGTGAGGTCGATGTACATACATAGTAATTCCTCGGTACTCAGTAATCTCTTATCTACCAAGTATTTATCGCTCTTCTCATCATAGAACTGGCTGGCGGCCGCGTCTATACCTATCAAGACATCGTTACCTAGTGAGTAGCCAGCCAGCTTAGTAGCTTCGGAAAGCGCTTCCAGAGCTTCCTCAACCTTCTTGAGCGGTGGTGCGAAACCCCCTTCATCACCTACGTTGATAGCGCTGGGTCCGTACCTCTCCTTAAGAAACTTCTTCAGGTTCCAGTAGATCTCGACGCCTACCCTGAGAGCCTCGCTGAATTTGTCAGCTCCTACAGGTATAATCATGAATTCCTGGAAAGCCAGCTCATTCCCGGCGTGAACACCCCCGTTAATTATGTTCATGAGCGGTGTCGGGAGAAGTCTTGTCTTGAAACCACCTATGAACGTAAATAGCGGTATACCCATAGTATCGGCCGCGGCTTTAACGTTAGCTAATGAGGCGGCTACGCAGGCGTTACCGCCTACCCTAGACTTATTCGGTGTTCCGTCAGTCTCTATTATCTTCTTATCAACGAGCCTGTAATCAGATGAGTTAAGCCCTATCAGCGCCGGACCCAAAACCTTATTAACAGCTTCCACAGCCTTAGAGACCCCCATACCAAGAAACCTAACACCACCATCCCTAAGATCCACGGCCTCCTTCTTACCTCTAGACGCTCCCGCGGGAGCTATTGCCCTCCCGTAACCACCTCCCTCAGTAACCACCAACACCTCGATGGTTGGGTTACCCCTTGAGTCAAGCACCTGAAGAGCTTTAACGTAAGTTATGTCAAACTCCATGCAAACACCTTACAATTAAATATGTAGCAACGTAATAAATCTTCGTGGACAGGTCCTCAGTCCTAGAGTAGGTGAGGAGGAACGCTACCCTACGTTAGACTCTAAACAGTGTCTAACAGCGAATCAGGACGGTGGAAACCGCCCCCGACTCTTTTTAAGTATTTCTATGTTTGTCAGTATTATTGTGAGGTGTTGAACGCAATGGTGATAACTTTAGACCAAGTTGATAAGTATGTGGGTCAGTTAATAAAGGATGAGTATGGGAGAGTTATCGGTAAGTTAGTAGCTACGTTCAGCAACGTTTCCGGCGAGGTGGAGACTCTGGAGGTGGTGATTAACGACACTCTATACGAGAACGTGCCGGTTAGTAGGGTTAAGTTAACGCCCGACGGGCCTGTCATAGTGTCTGAGTGGAAGGTTTTAGCTACGGAGGTCGAGAATAAGCTTGATAGGGTTAAGAGGAGGTTAAGAGCTACTGAGGAGTTATTTAGGAAAGCGTCTATACCTGCTCACGCGTACGAGGAGCTGAAGAAGAAACTAGATAATGAGTTTAAGACTCTTAAAGAAGAGGTTAACAAGGTTAAGGAGTTGCTCAGGAAGAGAGCTGGTGAGTTAGAGGATCTCGTGATAAGACTTGAGAAAGACTTAACCAACATGCAGATACTCTATATGGGTAACGAGGTGAGTGATCAAGCGTATAAGATAGCTTCAGAACTCCTCAGAAACAATAAGGCTAAAGCCCTCGACGAGAAGAGGGATGTTGAGAAACACCTAGAATTAATCACGAAACTAGAGAGTGAGGCTGGCGAGATTAAGCCTGCTGTTGAGGTAACACCGCCGCCGACTAAGCCATCCCCTAAAGAACAGGGTAAGTCGGAACAACCGATTCAAGTACAAGTAATAGACGTAACCTAACATCGATGGAGGGGTGAGGTTTGAGCGTCGCTAGTGGGGGCAGTGATTTAGGGCTCTTCAAGTGGTTTAGTAGTCTTATAGGGAGGATTAGAGGGGAGCCTAGGGTAGATCCTAAGAAGTTTATCTCGTTACTCATAGTGCACGTCGACTCAGCTAAGCAGGAAGTCACGGATGCAGTAGCCAGATTAAAGAGTAGGTATGACCACCTAGTTAAAGCAACCATCTCAGCTAGTATAGGTAAGGAGAAGGACAGAGCTCTCATATACGCCAACGAAGCCACCCAAGTAAAGGAGATGACTACCAAGTTGGTTGTCGTGGAGAAAGTGCTTGAGCAAGTCAAGCTAAGACTTGAGACCTTAGAAGACGTGAGCAACCTATCACACCACTTGATAGAGGTCTCTAACCTGCTGGTAGTCGCTAAGGACTACGTGAAGGACCTAGTACCTAACCTAGCCTACAACATAGACAGCTTAATTAACGAGTCTAGGAGGGTTATAGCGTCTACGACAGACTACGCGAAGCTAAAGCCGGAAGAAATAATTGAGCACACGCCGGAAGCTAAGAAACTACTTCAAGAAATTGAGAGAGCTGCTGAGGAAACCATAAAGTCTCAGCTACCTGAAATACCTGTCGACATACTGTTACCAGTCAAAGTTAAAGGAAGTCTTGAAGATAAAATTAGGAGAGAAGTAGAGGCAACAGCGCAACCAATTAAGCAACAAAGCACGCATCCTAAAGTAATTGACCAGAACTTACTAGAGAAAGCCCTACTCGAATACATCGTAACACACAATGGCTTCGTAGACGTGAATCACTTCAAAGAAATGTTCGGTGTTAGTAAAGAAGACGTCTATAAAGCACTGAACAGGCTACGTGAACAAAACAAAATAGTATTCTAGGTTTTTTGTTAGGTGATTTCTCTTGAGCAGCAACTCACTGCCTTACCTAGAGAATATTGCTAGACACTACGCTGTACAAGCAGTAATGAATGATAGGGAAGGTAATTATGGTGAGGCAGTAAAGAATTATAGGAACGCTATAGAGATACTGACTAAGATAATACAGCTGTACCCAGAGAATCCCTTAAACACTATCTATAAGGAGTGGATTAAACAGTATCAGAAAAGGATAAGAGACTTAGAGCATTTTAGAGCCTCACCCCTCCCATCAGCAGGGTCTGTCAAAGAAGAAAGCTATGATGACGAAATTGAAGCTCTAATAGTTAGGGAGAAACCTAAGGTACGTTTCAACGATGTTGCGGGACTAGACGAGGTTAAGAGAGCCTTATATGAATCCATAATATACCCGACTAAAAGACCGGATCTCTTTCCTTTAGGGTGGCCTAGAGCAATACTCTTATACGGCCCGCCAGGTTGTGGCAAAACATATATCGCAGCAGCCGTAGCTAACGAAATCGACGGGGTCTTCATACACGTTGACGCGGCTTCAATAATGTCTAAATGGCTCGGGGAGTCTGAACGTAAAGTTGCTTTATTATTCAGTAAGGCGAGGGAGGTCTCATTAAGAGATTCTAAGCCTGTGATAATATTCATTGATGAGGTAGACTCACTTTTCGGGACCTTCAGTAGTGAGATCGGCGGGGAGGTGAGGGTTAGAACTCAATTCCTTAAGGAAATGGACGGCTTGCAAGACAAGGGTAACGAACAGAAGTTGGTTTACGTGATAGCGGCTACGAATAAGCCTTGGAAACTTGATGAAGCTTTTATAAGAAGGTTCCAGAAGAGGATATATGTTCCATTACCTGACAGGGAGTCTAGGAGGCAATTACTCAAGCTTTACACGTCGTCCCTGAAGTTATCGTCCGACATAAACTTAGATGAATTGGCGGACTCTTTAGACGGTTACACAGCCAGCGACATAAGGGATATAGTCATGAGCGCTCACTTAAGAACAGTGCGTGAATTCTTCGCGAAGAATGGTGGTTTAGGGAATCCAAGACCGATAACTAAGGAAGACTTCTTAGAAGCTATAAAAGAGAGGAGGCCCAGCGTTAATAGAGAGCTAGTTAAGGTTTACGAGACCTGGGACTCCAAGTTTAAGGCTGTTTAATTGATTTTACGCGTGAGCTAAAGTAATACTTCCCCTAACTTTAAGAACTCTTTTCAGTATCCTGGGTTTAATTATTGTTAAGTAATACGTTACTTTTAAGAAGGTTAGACTTTATGAGCTCCTAAACTTCTTAAGGTATTGGGTGAGGAAATAAGAAAACTTGGTGGAGTGTCTTGGAGAATTTACGAGTAATTAAGAGAAGTGGCGTTATTGAGTCTTTCAAGCTAGATAAGCTTACTAGATCTGTACACTTAGCTATGAGTTCCGCCGGCCTCAACGATCCCTCAGCTATATCTAGCGTCATGGATGAGTTAATGTCTGAAGTTTTGAAAGTTACTGATAAGTTAACCACAACTAGGATAGCTGATCTAGTAGAAAAAGCTTTCATTAGTAAGGTGGTGCTGGATCCTAGGTACGAGCTAGCCGCGAGGTACTATCTCCTAGCAAGGATTTACAACGATGTGTATGGGAAAAACGTGTGGGACAAGTTTAGCCCTGAGGACTCTGGATTAAGTTATTACTCTCTAAAGGTTTTATCGAGTAGGTACTTATTGAAGGATTCATCAAGCGGGAGATTTATCGAAACCCCGAAAAAGCTTTTTGAGAGGGTAGCTAAACACATAGCTAGTGCTGAAACAAGGGATCGTGAGAAGTGGTTTAACGAATTCTATAGGTTAATGATTGAGTCAAGATTCATACCTAACTCACCGACCTTAATGAACGCTGGAACCAGGCTAGGAATACTCTCAGCGTGTTTCGTCCTCCCCGTCAGAGACTCTATGGTAACGCCTGAGGGTGAGGGAATATATGACGCTGTCAGAGCGCAAGCTATAGTCTTCCAACAAGGCGGAGGCACTGGCTTCTCTTTCTCCGAACTCAGACCCGAGGGTGATGTGGTTTCTACAACTGCTAGTGTGGCTTCAGGACCTCTATCATTCATGAAGCTCTTCGACATAAACACAGACGTGGTGAAGCAGGGAGGACGTAGGAGAGGCGCTAACATGGGCACTCTACACGTGTGGCACCCCGACATAATGAAATTTATTAGAAGTAAGTCGGGAGAGCTTAAAGACAAGGCTCTCCAAAACTTCAATATCTCGGTAGGGGTTTACGACTGGTTCTTCAAGCACCTAGCTGAGAATAAGCCTGTGCCATTGATTAATCCGCGTAAGACTTCCATCGACGGCAGTAACGACTCAAGAAAATACGCTGTCGTGTGGGCGAGGCACTACATGGATGAGGAGTGGGTTCAGGAAGCCATACTCGAAGAGCTTGAAGAACATGGGGGCTCAATACCCCTAGATAAGTCAGTTATAATAACGTGGGATGAGGCGCTTGCAATAGCCGAGAGAGAGAACGCTATAGTAGGCTGGGAAGATCCTAAAACAATCTTTCAAGAAATAGTTAGGAATGCTTGGGATTCTGGAGATCCGGGACTGCTCTTCATAGACACAATTAATAGGAGACACCCAACCTGGTATGTTGGCAAAATAAACGCTACCAACCCGTGCGGTGAGGAGCCGCTACTTGAGTGGGAATCCTGCAATCTCGGAAGTCTTAACCTAGAGAAATACATCGTGTATATAGACGGTAAGCCTACCATAGATTGGGTTGGGTTAGGTCGTGACGTGAGAGTCGCTGTGCGTTTCCTGGACAACGTCATAGACGTCGCTAAATGGCCGTTGCCTCAGTTGGAGAAAGCTACTAAGCGTACTAGGAAGGTTGGCTTAGGCGTTATGGGCTGGGCTCACATGCTCATAAGGTTAGGCATTCCGTTCGACTCTGTTGACGCACTTTACTTAGCTTACCACTTAAGTGAGTGGATAGCTTACAACGCTTACAAGGCCTCAGTAGAGCTAGCTACGGAGAAAGGGCCCTTCCCTGCTTGGAACCCGAAACTCTACAGACCTTTCTGGCTGACTACTAAATCATTCGATGAGTTGCTTGAAATCCTTGGTCTCGAATCTAAAGTCTCTGATCGAGTTAAGACACTCGTTAAGATGAGACCTCATATCGACTGGAATGAGTTACGGGAGGAGATGATCAGGTATGGATTGAGGAACGCTGCATTGCTTTCTATAGCTCCAACAGGAACGATCTCAATAATAGCTGGGACCTCGTCTTCCATAGAGCCTATATTCGCCTTAGCCTTCACTCGAGTAGTCACTGTAGGAACTTTCATAGAAGTCAACACATTATTCATTGAGGCCTTAAGGGAGTACGGTCTTGATGATACAGAAGTTGTTAACTTAGTAGCTGAGACAGGCTCTATCAGGCACAATCCATACATGCCTAAGAAGCTTAGGGAGATATTCGTGACCGCTCACGACATCGAGCCTTTATGGCATGTAGCGCATCAAGCTATGTGGCAGCAGTGGGTTGACGCTGGGGTGAGCAAGACTGTTAACATGAGGGCTGAGGCCAGCGTAGATGACGTGAGGAACGTGTACCTACTTGCTTGGAGACTAGGCTGTAAAGGCATAACGATCTACAGAGATAAGAGCAAGACGCAGCAAGTCATATACTTTGGTGCTAAATTAACTCGCAGGATGGCTAGGGAGAAAAGAGCTGAAGGGGTTGTTGAGACCACTCCAGAGACAACGCGTAAAGAAGCTGAGACTGCGGAAAGCACTCCAAAAGCCGGCGGGGTTGAGCCGGAAGCTGAAAAGAAAACTCAGATGAGGTATAGAGTTGCCACCAGGTACGCTCTCCAAGAAGGAGAGCTAGGGGATTGCTTCACGTGCGAGTACTGAAGAAAAACCTATCCCTACTTAACTTTCTTTGTCTTCCGTTAATTCTCTAAGTATCCTCATGTACTCCTCTTTCTTGACCTTCTTTAAATACTCTCTTCTAGAGTGCTCCAGCACCCTCTCTAGTAATTGATCCTCGTATGGAACACCTATAAACTCCACCTCACCGTTTATCGCTATAGTCGGAACCGACATTACTCCGTATTTATCCGCGATATCCGGGTTCTCGTAAGCTTCTATTATGTCTGCCATGACTAGCTTGTTACCGGACCTAAAAGACTCAAGTGCGAACATGTTTGCTAGGAGAGCAGCGTAAGGGCAGTAAGGACAGGTCGGCGTGACTATGACGTCTATCTTAACAGGAGCTTTTAAACCCGCTATCTCCCTCACTGTGTGTTCGTTTAAGCCTGAATCACCAGTGCTTAACCTGATTAAGGTCTCAATCAACCCTCTGATTTCCTCGCCAGCCGGCATTCCAGTATACCTTATGTGTCCTTCAATCATTAAGACTGTAGGCACTCTTGAGACGTTGAACTTCTTGAAGAACCCCTCCGCGTCTGCCTCCCTCTTCACAACTCTATGCCTCACTAAGCTAGACCCCCCTATTTTGGGGCTGACGTTTGATAAGGTCTCAATAAGCTTCACCGTATTAGAGCAGTATCTACAGGCATTATCAACGAAAGTATAGACCTCGACGGGTTCTCTCATATCTTTCAACGTGACCTCAAGCTCCTCCAAGTCTTCCTTACTCATACTAAACCTGAACATTTCGTCTATCCATTCATACCCCATACTCGACACTCTCTAAGATTTACAAAATGTTCCTCAATTATAAGCTTACAACTAGGGGGACTTTACCCAGTTTTACTTGTCGTGTTGCTTAGTATTAACGCTATTCTGGGAGAGTATAGGAAGACCTGCAGGTCTTCCTAGAGATCATCACTTGCTGGTAACTCAAAACAGCGTTTAGTTTTTAAGCTCTAGACGTTTCATATTTTAGGTGTGGTCAGTGTCGATGGGTATGGAGATACCTCCTGAGTGGAAGCGCTTCAGGTATAGGGGCAAGACTTTAGAGGAACTCCTCAGCATGCCGATGGATCAGTTGATTCAGGTTTTGCCTGCGAGAGCTAGGCGTTCATTACTTCGAGAATCTTCTACGGAGATAATGCGTAAGCGGAGGGAGTATGGGATTGACGAATCCCCTAGGATAAAGTTGCTTAGAGAGATTAGGAAAGCTAGGGAGTTGATGGCTCAAGGTAAGAGTGTTAGGATAAGGACTCACGTGAGGGACATGATCATATTGCCTGAGATGGTTGGTTTAACTATAGAGGTTTATAATGGGAAGGAGTTCGTCCCGGTTAAGGTAGTTCCTGAGATGATAGGTCATTATCTAGGAGAGTACGCACCAACCACTAAGTACGTTAAGCACGGTGAGCCAGGGCTTAAAGCAACTAGGTCAACGCTCTACGTAGCTATGAAGTAAGACTAAACTTCTTTACAATAACCACAGCCCCGAGTCCACTACAAGGGAATAGAGGTAATGGACTGAAGACCCAGCCCGGGCTGAACCCTCAGAAAGAGGGAATATAGTGGTTGCCCGTGCATTATCTTTTGGTTACTACGGGTATTTTGGATGTTTGCACGGGCTTCTCCCTCAGCCACCTCATCTCAGTCAGTGGCTCACTGGGAGCTACATCGACCGCCACCACTTGGGCGGCCTTACGGTGGGGAGCCGTCATCGGCTACACCTGATAGCTCTACCACACCTTAATGCAAACAAATATTTAAATATTACTCAAATTTTCAAAATAACGCAAGCATTCAAATAAGCTATCAGTCCCCCCAAACCTCCCCGCACTAACGGGAATCCTTGCTCTTCAGGGTTGGGAGGAGGTCAGCTAGTCTTGTAGCCTCGTTATCATACATTATGAGTCTTATCTCTCTTTCTTCATAGAGTATTTCCACTACGGCTAGATTATATTGTGCCTCCTCAGCTTCCACACACTTAAGTATGTCAACACTCCTTTTCCTAACCCGATATTTGTTAATGGAACTCAGTTTCTCTAGGGGGACCTTAATCACCTCACGTCTTCTGATGATGCTCAGAGATTCTAGCGGGAGTTCACCCCTAACCTTAATTAAGGTACCCCTAGCTTTAGGACTGACTTCAACTTCTAAAACCTTACTAATTAAGTCAATCACTAATTGACACTCATAACAAAATCTCCCGAGAACGCAATAACCGTGAAATTTGATCTTATCTCTTATTGGGCATTACCCCCACACCGTTTCTCAATGACCTCATTACTCCTTAACTAAGTTAGCTAGACGCTTCTTAGCTTTATTTATGAGATCACTTCCTATAGTCATCGTCTCACCACCATCCACGAGTATTTCATCATCTAAAATCACCGTCTCTATTCTTAGGTTACCCTCAACTACGGCCCTAGTCACACCACCGAGATTCTTGGGTAACGGCCAGCCGGGAGGTTCTGACGCGTTCAACATCAGCAAATTAGTTTTTAGGTTCCTCTCTAACGGCCCTACGTCGCTGAAGCCTATTAAGATAGGGTTCCTGACTATTGCTGAGTAGAGTACGTCTATAGGGTGCTTGAAGGTCTTGTGCGATGTTTCCCTCACGACATCTCTCATATCGTATGATGGTCTTACCCCCACGCCCAACCCTTCCTCAGGTCTCCACACACCTAGCTGAGGTCCCCATCTAATCACGTTGCTCCCGGAACCCCTTGAAGGATTCACGAAGACTACCTCCACTCCTTCATACTCGCTCACTGACCCACCTATCTGGAAAATCCTTAGCTTATGCTCTCTAGCTAAGGAGAGGATTTTCTGATCTACCTCATCACATGTTGCAATTCCTGCCTTAATCCCTTCAACCTTCTCGTGCCACCTACTCAACAGCAGCCTTAATTCCGTCTCAGGCGCGAACTCCTCTAAACCACAATTAATTGGTGGTGCGAGAACTACGTTAAAGCTTAAATCGTGAGCGGCTCTAGCGACCTCATCTAAGTAAATATCTACTACTAAAGCCGTCGTAACCCCCCTGGAAATCATTTCCGCGAAAGCCATGGCGGCTAAGAAATACATATCAACCCTACTGATTTTCCTCAGGTACTCTATGTTAGAGCTCAAGTCAAGTGAGTCTTCCTTATACCTGAGTAAGTAAGGTGAAAGGTTTGTGAAGGCACTGCTAAACCCAGGCATAATTAGTCTTTCCTTTCCTGTAAGAAGTAACTCTGGATACTTCAACTCTTCGGGGGGTTCGCCGGATCCAATAACTGCTATCCTCCCATTATCCGAGAAGACAAAACCCTCATCTATCAGCATCTTTTCCTTCATAGAAAACGTCATTATCGTAGCGTTACTCACTAGAACCTTAACCAAGGTCAGCCACCGTCTCGCCTCACCTACTCTTACGGCTCCTCAAATACCACTCACTCAGCGTGCTTGCTGATAAGTAAGTAATTTTCTTCTCTGCTCTCAAATCGTCCCATTCCTTCAGTATCCTCACGGCTTCATTAGCTACCTTAATAGCGTCCTCAACGCCTGCTCCCGGAACAAACTCGTCTGTAGCTCTATTAGCTATGACCGCGCACACAGCTCCTCCCCTACCACCGTATATGTTAGCTAGCGTGAATATCGTTGATGCCTCCATCTCGAAGTTAAGCACGTTAACTTCAGCAAGTCTTAAATGTATGTCGGACCACTGCTTAGGTAAGTAATTCTTGAAACCCGGTCTCCCCTGTCCTACATAGAACGAATCACTACTCGCCGTTATCCCAACGTGGTACCTAACCCCTAATTCATCCGCGGCCTCTATCAAAGCTAGTAGGACATCTAGAGAAGCTACTGCGGGGTATTCTGAGTCAACGTAAATCTTACTAACCCCGTCATATCTTACGGCGGCAGACGATATTATTAGGTCACCTAACTTAATCTCCCTCCTTAAAGCGCCGGTCGTCCCAACCCTTACGAAAGTGTCAGCACCTACCCTAAATAATTCCTCAACAGCTATAGCGGTCGCAGGACCCCCTATACCGGTGGAGGCTGCTGCAACGTCAACACCCCTATACCTACCAACATAGATCACGTATTCCCTGTGCGAGCTCAACAGCCTCTTCTCGTCCCAGAAACTAGCTATGAGTGGCACCCTGCCAGGGTCACCAGGTAGTAAGACATACCTAGGTATGTCGCCTCTCCTCACGTTCAGGTGGTACTGCCTACCTGACTCATCAACCGGAACCGACGCAGACTCAAATCTCACATTAATCACCAAATTCAAACATGAACTCACACACTAAAATTTATACAACACAAGTCTCAAACTGCTAGACCGCTATAACACGTCACTGATCCTTCAAACAAAAGCCTTAACTTAAAAATCGAGCGGGGAGAGGAATCTTACTCCCACTCTTCCTCCTCACCCTCTTCCCACTCTTCCTCCCACCATTCCTCTTCTTCCTCTTCCCACCACTCTTCCTCAAACATAGGAACACACCAAGTTTACATGTGTGGAGGGTTTTAAATATTTTGTTCGTTAATCAACGCAGTTAATGATTCCCTCACGCTTGAGACCCACTTAATTAGGGTAGACACTTAAACTTATTTTAGGAACTTAGGTAAGAATAATGGATGCTGGGAATGGATTCAATAGCTATTAGAAAGTTAAATGTTGGTAGTAAGCCCATGGAGACCTACGTGTTATTATTTAATAATTACGTTAATCAAGGTGTTAAGAAAGTAGTGCTCTATGGTAGAGGTGATAACATAGTTAGAGCTGTGGATCTTTACAATCTAATTAGTAGGAGGTTAGGTGGTCTAGTAAGGCTCTCCAAGGTTAATATAGGGACTGTAGAGTATAGTGGGAGAAGGTCTTCCTACATAGAACTCGAGGTAGAGATTTTCCGCTGACTGAGCGTTACTCTTCGGCCGGTTGCTGCGCTGGCTTAACGTAATAATATTCTCTCAGCATCTTCTGCTGTCTATCTAGGTATGAACCTGGCTTGTTTATTCTCGGTCTATACGTTCTCGGATCCCTTCTGAAAGTTACCTGCACACTTTCCAAGAATTTATTCATTCCGGTCCTGAGGTCTGCTGGCGACCTAGCGTGTCCCTCTCTACCCGGAACTCCCTCGAAAACCATGACCCTGTCTGAGATATAATCCGCGACTAGTAGGTCGTGGTCTACGACGAATATGGTGGTCTTACGTACCTCTGCTACCTTCCTTATGGCTTTAGCGACGGTCAGTCTCTCCTCTACATCTATAAACGCTGAGGGTTCGTCGATCAAGTAGAGATCGGCTTCCCTAGCTAAAGCCACGGTTACCGCGAATTTCTGTAACTCCCCTCCGCTAAGACTCGTTATCTCCTTATCCCCTAATTTATGAAGACCTAACTTCCTGATTACGTCGGTTTCGAACCATTCTGTAGAAGCCATACCCTCCTTCCTAAGTTCTTTTAAAGCTTCCTCAACCGTTGTCCAAGGGTATGTCTCAGCTCTTATGTACTGGGGCTTATAAGATATTTTAAGTCCTTCCGTAGTCACGTACCCCTCATCAGGCTTAAGTTCTCCCGCGAGAAGTCTTATGAAGGTGGTTTTACCTATCGCGTTAGGGCCTAACACACCTATTATCTCACCCACATATGAAGTTCCCTCATCAACAACCAGCCTAAAGCCGTCGAGGTTTTTCACCATGTGAGGCCAGTAAAGGTACGGTCTTTTAGGTTCGATAATTTCCGAGGGACTTACCCTGAAATAGAAACTTATTTTCTCGTTTCTTATCCTCATATTCTCTGCTGGCAAGAAACCTTCTAGGAAGTGATTTATTCCAGACCCTACTGAGTAAAGTTTTGAGCATAGGCCGTAAACACCTGGCTCACCATACATCACCACCACACTATCCGACACGTAATCTAGCACTGCCAAGTCGTGTTCCACGACCATTACATAAGCTGACTTAGGCGTTAACTCCCTGATAGCGTTTGCTATCGCCAGCCTCTCCCTAACGTCTAGGTAGCTTGACGGTTCATCAAAGAAGTAGGCTCCTGCATCCCTAAGCAGGGCAGCAGCTATGGTGAATCTCTGGAGTTCTCCACCACTCAAGTTACTAACTTTATTATCCCACGCACTGTCCAGAGAAAGTGATTTCTTAACCTCGCTTAGCAGACCTCTCTCATCTATTCTCGTTAAGACCTCACCTACATGACCCTTCACGTACTTCCTAACAAGATCTACGTGCTGTATCTTATGTACCCTCCTTAAGCTCCCGTCAGCCACAGTCTTCAAGTAGTTATAGAGTTCCGTACCCCTAAACCTCTCCAACACCCTATCCCAGGAAGGCTTAACCTCAAAAACCCCTAGATTAGGTATTAAATCGCCTGAGAGTATCCTCAACACCGTTGTCTTCCCGGACCCGTTCTTGCCCAGAACCCCCACGACCATCCCCGCTTGAGGTATTGGTAGACCGTATAGCTTGAAGGCGTTGGGCCCATACCTATGCACTACCTGCTTCTCCAATTCGTCAGGCAAGTTAACGACGCTTATAGCGTAGTAAGGACACTTCTTAACACATATACCGCAACCCACGCAAGCAACCTCATAAATGAACGCCTTACCGTTAGCAGACTCGGAAATCTCTATAGCCTTCCCTCCACTCCTATTAACAGGGCAGAACCTAACACACTCTAAATAACACCTGTGAGGCTTACAGAGGTCGTAGTCTATCACAGCAACCCTAACCATCCTTACACACCAAAACAAGAAAGCTAAAAACACTTATTAACGTAAAGAACCAACACTAAACGGAATGATGAGTGGTGACGGCAAGGATTAGTGACTAGTAACTCCAATACTGACCGTTCCCGCAAACGCGAAAACTTTATATTCATATACGTTACTTCTAGAGTAGGATAATCGCGGTGTTGAAGTATGGAGACGTTGAGATCAGAAAGCCCTCTAAGGGTGTTGAGGTCTTCAATAAATAGGAACGTGCTAGTTAAGGTAAAGGAAGGCAACTCCTATACTGGCCAGCTAATATTCGCAGACAACACGATGAACCTAGTAATGATAAACGCTGAGGAAGTCTCTGACGAAGACTTAAAACCGGTAGCTAAATACGGAACCATCTTAATAAGAGGTAGCCAAATACTTTACGTAGTAATCGACTACAAAAAATAACTACAAAACCTAGCAAAAACGCAAACACCTAGAACACAGTTCCCTACCTAAAAGTTTTAGATGGTTGACTACCAGAAATTAAAGAGGAATCTAGGAAAGTAGAATCTGCTACTCCGTAGTAAGGATCCTGAGCTTCTTCCTGCTTTAGGATGAAATTCCTGTATTCGATAAGCCTTTCTTGCCATCCCCGCCCTGAAGGACAGGATTTTCAGTTGTAACCAATTCTTTTTATTAGCGGGCATAGTACCAGTATTGGGGAGGTCTTGAGAGTGAGCGGTGAGGAAAGCGGTAAGCGTAGGATGAAGTTACCTAAGAGGGAGGAAGACTTTGAGATAGAGCATGTGGAGCCTTCTGAGGTAGAGGAGCATCACCACGAACACCAACACGAGGAGATTAGTCCGGAGGACTACAGTCTCTTACTCATGAACACGATAGCTCATACGTTAGGCCATGTTGAGAGCGATCTCAGCTCCTTAAATCAGAACATAAAACAGTTGATGTCTCAAGTAGATAATTTGAGGAAGTCTGTAGAGTTAGTGGCTAGGGTACTCTTGATAGATAAGATTAAAGACCAGGAACTTAGAAAGAAGTTTATCAACGACATAATAGAAGAATTAACAAAATCATAGAATGTTTTCAAGCCAGATAACCTACTGACTCCCTTCTTCCTCTCCCATTAATTCTAGAAAAATCTCATAATAGTTTTCTTTCTCTTGCTCTAGTTCTTCTGACTTCCTTAGCCTCTCCCCCTCAGAACTAACAACTGACGTCGTCTTGACTTTGCTTTCGTTGCTAGTCTTACTCTCCAGCTTATATTTAGAGCCTTCTTTAAGCGGCTCCTTATAACCACACCTTGAGCACACTAAGTACGTCTTATCACCCTCTTTTACCGGGATCAACATAGTTCCGCACTTAGGACAGAACTTCATTCTTCGAAACCCTTAAAGTATAACCGAGTAAGACCGTTTAAAAACTTTTTGTTTTCGGTCACTATAAGAACTCCTCAATTTCACTCGCGAGATCCTCCTTTATAAAGGTAAGTGTTAGTTGCTGGGATAAGTCTTTATTCTGAAGCTTTTTATAAATTTCTTTGTGCAGTTTATTGGTGGGAGTACAGGTGACTATAGTTAGGAGTTTTGAAGCCGTAATACCTTTATCTCCTGATGATGCCTTGTTAGTGTTGGGAGACTTAAGACTACACCTCAGTTTATGGAGTTTTAGTGAGGTTTACGTAGATAAAATACATGAGATACGGGATAACGAGGGTGTTATAGATTTAGTTATAGGTGACACAACTAATCGATTAAACATTAAATTAAAAATAACTAGCACGAACGAAGTTAAGGTTATTGAGTTAGAGGGTCAAGGAGATATCTACATGTTTTTAAGGATAGACGTAGGTATTCGAGGTCTATTCACATTACTTACGGGGAGGCTTACCGTAAAGTCTTCTTTCTTCAAGGAGAGGAGGATTGAGGGAGCTTTAGTAAAGTTCCTAGACAATCTTCGTAGGAAAATGGTATATGAATTACCACTCATAGTGGAACCTCTTAAGAGGGGGAAAGTAACGCCGCCACAACCCGCACAACCCGTAGTCGAGCCGGTTAAACCAGCCCCCGCAGCACCACAACCTAGAGAAGAAGTTAAAGTTGCTGAGGAAGTAAAACCCCAAACACCGCCGTCCAAGCCCCTAAAGCCTGCAATACCTTTCGAGGAGTTAGGAGACCCGAGAGAGCTTGAAGACGAGGTTTTCCTGAGCATGCTAATACTTAAGTCACAATTAATCAGCAGCTTAAAGAAAGAGGTTAGCGGTGACGCGATAATCCCTGCAGTCATGAGTATCTACGGGGAGAGCAAAATAAGCGTAATGTACAGCAATTGGGTTGATGAAGAAGGTAACAGAGTTAAGGCCTTGATACGTGACGGCAATCTAACCGGTTTTAGGGTGGAGAGGAAAGACGGGAAAATCCTTAACGGTAGGGAAGCACTCGAGTTCGTGGCAAAACTGGAGAAGAAACCCTGGAGAATCTACATCTACTCCGTGACTACGTAGTCTAGCTGTTCTCCCTGCTCTGTGGTTCTGGGTGTACAGTGGCCTCCCAACCCAGCTTATCCTTAATCTTACTCTCTAGCTTAGTAGCTATCTCATGAGCTTCCTCAAGCTTCATAGTGCTAGGAAGCTTTATATGGAGTGATGCCTCGATATGATCTCCGTACTTATGGATATGTATGTGATGCACGTCCTCTATGAGTGGCGACACTTCACGAGCTAAATCAATCAATAGTTCCTCCTCATGCCTCGTTGGTTCAGAGCCAAGCAACTCCCTGGAAGCTTCAAGTATTATTTTGATGGAAGTGTAAACTATTATAAGCGATACTATTACTCCCAATACTCCGTCAATCCACCAGTAATCAGCACCTACTAAAATCCCTAAAGCTAGTAGAGCCGTTGCTATCGCGTCGCTTCTGTGATGCCACGCGTCACCAACTATAGACCTCGACTCATAACTGCCACCAAGTCTGAAAGCCCACCTAGCGAGTAATTCCTTAATCAATGATGAAAGCAGTAAAATACCTACTAAAAACCAGCTGAAGGTCAGTGCTTCCCTAGAAGACAGTTTCTCGTAGCTACTCATTAAAAACTCAAAACCAGCAACGCCTAAGAGTGTCCCCACTATCACAGCACCTATCTGCTCAGCCCTACCATGACCGAAAGGATGGTCCCTATCAGGAGGTTTGTAAGCAATCCAAAAACTAATAAGCACTACCACGGAAGTCCCTGCGTCAGATAGGGTGTGTATAGCGTCAGCTACCACAGCTATCGAGTTATGAATCAAACCAAAATAAAACTTAATAACAAAAAGAGCAATGTTAATAAAAATTGAAGCCAACCCCTCCTTAAAACCAGCAACCTTACGTCCGGCAACCGAACTCATGTAACTCTAGACCCCCAACTCTAAGAAACCTAATATTCCTGCAATCTTAAAAAAGCAACCCGACTTCAAATCTTGCTACTAAACCGTTGCCTGATTTATCGTTTTTCTTCTTAAAATCCTTATAAGTCCTCACATATTTAATCATTTATTGGTGGGCCGGTAGCTCAGCCTGGAAGAGCGCTCGGCTTGCAACCGAGAGGCCCCGGGTTCAAATCCCGGCCGGTCCACCACAACATTTAACGAAAAAGTGAGTTGGTTTTCCTTAATCTTAAGTCTTTTGTTTGTTTTTGAGTAGCATGTATACCCTTTCAGGGGTGATCGGTAATTCGGTTACGTTCGCTCTTATCGCGTGCGCGACCGCGTTCGCTATAGCTGCCGCCACAGCGTTGAATGAGGGTTCTCCGAAGCCTTTAGCTCCCAGCGGTCCTTTCTTGTATTTTGCTTCAACCCATAAAGGTATTATCTCTGGCACGTCCTTAATTGTGGGTACGTAGTAGGTTGATAAGTTGGGGTTGCTTACCCTACCCTCTTTATCGTGTATTAACTCCTCCATTAACGCGTACCCTAATGCTTGGATAGCCCCGCCCTCGGCGTTGAGTTCTGCTCCCATCCTGTTTATTACCTTGCCTATATCGTAGGCGGTGAAGATCTTATTCACCTTTACTAGACCGGTCTCAATATCAACGTCCACGTCCGCGATTATGGCTCCGAAAGTGTACGTTATGTATGGAGCTCCCTGACCAGTCTCCTCATCCCATAAAGCCCTAGGAGCTCTGTAATAACCGAATTCCTGGAGTGGGACACCCAACCAGAAACTCTGCTCAACGACGTCTGCCCACCTAGTCCTCCTTTTCGGATCAGACGAGCAGTAAACGTCCGGAGCTCTTATAACTATGTCCTCAGGATCGCAACCCAGGATGTGTGAGGCTACCTCGTTAAGCCTCTTCCTCAACTTATAAGCCGCAACTACTGTAGCGGCACCGCCCATAACGGTCGCTCTCGAAGCTACTGTGGGACCGGCGTCGGGCGTGGCTGAAGTATCTGGATTCTCTATCTTGAAGTAACTAGGCGGTACTCCAAGTATTTCAGCGGCTATCAGAGCCAGACCCCATGTAGAGCCCTGACCAAACTCTGTGAGTCCTGTCCTAATACTCACAGAACCATCCCTGTTTATTATCAACGTTACCGACGAGTAGTCAGCCCCCTCAACACCTATGGAGTTCCCGTGGTAGAATAACGCAATGCCTATACCTTTCCTAACAGGTCCTGTAATCTCGCTGTACCTCCTCCTCAACTCGAACCAGTTAGACGCCTCAACAGCCTTCATAACAGCTTCCTCTAAACCAACACCGTGCTCCTCAGTAAGTTTCTGGCCATGGACTGTCTCATCACCGACTCTAAGAATATTCTTCAGCCTCAACTCAACAGGATCCATCCCTAACTCTTCAGCAAGTAGATCCATCTGCCTCTCAACAGCGAAGATTACCTGCGGGTTCCCGAAACCTCTGAAAGCTCCGGCGTAGACGTTGTTAGTGTAGACCCTCACCACATCTACTCTAGCTGACTGAACCTTGTAGGGTCCTGTAGCGTGAACCGTAGCTCTCCAAGGCACGAAAGGACCTAACGACGCGTAAGCACCACCGTCTAAAACCACATTAGCCTCGACAGCTAAGAGGGTCCCGTCTTTCTTAGCAGCATGTCTGTACCAAGCTACCATGGGATGCCTCTTACTGTGCCCTATGATAGACTCCTCCCTAGTGTGAACGGCAAAAGCGGGTCTACCCGTGAGGACTGCCGCTAGAGCAGCTTTAGCAGCTACCTCATTAGCTACGTCCTCCTTACCTCCAAACCCTCCACCAACAGCCGGGACTACTATCCTGACCTTATTTAAAGTAAGTCCTAAAACCTTGGCAACAGCTTTCCTGACATCGAACGGACACTGAGTAGAAGCTATCACCGTAACACTTCCATCAGGTTCTGGTATAGCTATCGAGGCCTCGGGTTCCATGTAAGCGTGCTCTTGGAAGGGAGTCTTATAAACACCCTCAACTCTTACATCAGCTTCCCTCATAGCTTTTTCCACATCTCCCCTCCTTATCTTGTAGTGCACTAGAATGTCACTACCTCTCTCATCATGTACTAAAGTGTGTGGCTTCTCTTTCAAAGTCATCAAATCTACTACATCTAGAGGATTAGTTACGACTGGAAGCGGCTCGTACTCAACGTTGATTAACTCTCCCGCTTCCCTAGCTACTAAAGGATTCTCAGCAACGACTAGAGCCACTATATCGCCTACGTACCTGACCTTCCTGTCAGCTATTAATGGTTGATCAGGTATCACGTACCCAACATCATTAATGCCTGGAATATCCTTAGCAGTTATAATTCTTAATACGCCTGGATACCCAGACGCTTCACTAACATCAATGGATTTTATGAGTGCGTGAGCGTACTTAGTCCTAACACTATGCACGTAAACTAAGTTGCTGTAAAGCCTGGCGAAATCAGCGGTGAAGAGCGCTCTCCCCTTAATCTTCTCTACAGAATCCCAGCGCTGAGTATAGCGTCCTACGAACAAGAACTCCTTATCCTTATACTTCTCAAACACTTCCTCAACTATCTTATAGTATTCGGGAACCGTACTCATTCAACTCACCTCAATACCTCCGACTCATCAAAGAATACCTTGCCCTCCTTGATGTATTTCGAAGCGAGCTTAACGGCTTTAATGAACCTCAGATAGGAACCACATCTACATATGTTACCGTCTAGAGCGTCCCTTATCTCGTCTTCCGTTGGGTCAGGATTCTTGTCAAGCAAATATTTAGAAGCCATTATCACCCCGGGGAAGCAGAAACCGCACTGCATTGAGTACGTATCCAGCAAAGCCTTCTGAATAGCGTGTAATTTACCTTCAGGAGCTATACCCTCAAGCGTCAGTATCTCGGAACCCTCAGCTCTGACAGCCAGCGTTAAGCATGTGGGGATTAGCTTCCCGTTCATTATGACAACACACGAACCACACTCACCTCTACCACACCCCTCCTTAACGCTCAGTAAGCCAATCTTGTTCCTGAGCACGTCGAGTAATCTCTCGTAAGGCTTGACCCTAACTCTAACTTCCCTCCCGTTCACCTTAAACGAGACCTCTATGTCTCTGTAAATATCCCAAGGAGCACGTGAGGCACCCACTTCACTCACCTCTAACCCTCCTACCAACTTCTAATAAAGCTCTCTTAAGCAAGACTTGAGATAAGTAAAGCCTGTACTCAGCTGAAGCCCTATAATCACTTATCCTACCCATCTCTTTAGGCAAGACCTCGCGGACAACTCTATCAACGTTACGCTCACTTAACTCCATACCCCTCAATGCGTCCTCCGTCATCAAAGCTCTCTCGGGGAAGGCCCTGCCCATGCTGTCAAACGCTATCCTCACGTTCTTAATCACGTCACCATCTAACTCAGCGTAGACACCTACGGCAACGTAACCCATCCCGTGCCCGACCTTCCTATCTAGTTTAATAAACACTGACGACGCGTTGTCAGGAGGCTCACTAAAGAATACTTCAGTGATTAACTCATCAGGTCTCTTAACAGTCTTCCTCTTATCTAGGAAGAAACTCCTCAGAGGAATAACTCTCTCACCCTCCAAGCTCCTCACCTTAACGCTCGCGTCGTAAGTTAGGAGGGTTATTGCTACGTCGGAGAGGGGATGCGCAGCACCAACGTTTCCCCCGACCGTAGCCACGGATCTTATAAAGGGTGACGCGAAGGTCTTGCTCGCGTCTCTAAGCCCAGCAAAGCGTTTATCTTTAAGTAACTCAGAAGAGTTAAGTTCGTCAATGGTTGTTAAAGCACCTATCTTGACTAACCCGTCCTCTAACTTAATATAAGATAATTCACTCCTTAAAGACCATAAATCTAGTAGAGCCTTAAATCTTATTATGCCTTGTCTGTAAAGAACCAGTAAGTCGGTGCCGCCGGCAATAGGAACTAATCCCTCGCCGTAAATCTTGAAAGCTTCTAAAGCATCTCTCAAGTCTTTAGGAACGTACACATCGAACCTAAACAATAAACCACCTCAATGATCAAATGATTCGTTACATAAAAATATTGATTGATCAAGATCAATTAATTAATTTCATGAATTAAGTAAATAGCTACGCCATTGACATCGAAGATAATTACATATTCTATGTTAAAGAAGTCTCTATGAAAACTAAACTTTTCCTCTCGTTCTTAAGCACTAAAACCTGTTAAGCACCTCCTCAACAATGTTTAATGATTTCACTTGACCTCCCCTCAGCAAAGTTATTAGCTCCGCTGCTATAGACACGGCTATTTCCTCAGGACTGTCAGCCGGGATATCTATCCCTATAGGCCCCCTAAACTTCCTCCTTATCGTCTCCCTGTCAACGCCTTCCTCTAATAACCTCTTAACAAACTCCGTAATCTTCCTCTTACTACCTAGGAGTCCAACTAACTTAACGTTTGTTTTAAGGAAAGTCTTTAAAGCCTTGTAATCTATCTCGATCTCCCCGTGAGTTATGAAAACCACGTCACCGTCCATGACGAGCTGAGGAAGTTTCTCCTCGATTTGTTCTACCGGAACATGAGCTCTCTCGATGGCGTAGGGGTATAAGTCTACACTGACTAGTTCTGGGTTGGGGTCGGCCACGACTACCTTAAACCCAAGGAAGTTTAAGAGGTCACCTAAGGGCTTTCCAACCCTCCCAGTACCGAATATCACCACCCTCTGAGCGGGTTTTAACACGTCTATAAACACCTCTAAAACACCACCACATATAAGTCCTGTGTCCACAGCTCCCTCGATGGGACGGCCCGTAAACGAATACTTAATAATTCTCGGCTTACCCTCGGCAAGAGCTTTCAGAGCTTCCCCCACTACATGTCTCTCAAAAAAGCCTCCCCCTAAAGTACCATAAACTTCTCCGCCTTCACACACAAGCAGCTTCGAGCCTACGTCCCTAGGACCGGAACCCTCCTTCCTAACGACAACAGCCATAGCTACTTTAAACCCCTTACTCAACTTTTCCCTAGCTATTTGGACAACCTCCTCATCACTTAAGTTTCTGGGAAGACTCACGCCTCACACCTATCCTGATAACATGTTAAGCATTAATAAATTCTTTAACATTGTTTACATTGGTGGCACGAGGTGTTCGTTTCTGCGGTCATACTAGCGGCCGGGAAGTCAACGAGATTTCCAACAAATAAGTTGCTGTATGAGGTCACAGTCGACGGGATTAGGAAACCGCTTATAAGACACACGGTGAGTAGGTTCGTTGAATCAGGCGTTTTTAACGAGGTCTTAGTGGTTTTGGGTTTTCAGGCCGACTTAGTTAGGGAAGTTCTTAAGGGGCTAAATCTTAGGTTCGTTATTAACGAGGATTACGAGCTAGGTATGAGTTCCTCCGTCATAAGAGGTGTTAAAGCAGTTAGTAGCGAGGCTGACTTAGTAGCCATACACCCTGGTGACGTACCTTACATTAAGGTTATGACGATACGTACCCTAGTATATCACGCAAGAGAACTCCTCAAGAGTAGCAACGCGTTCATCTTAGTTCCCAGACTATCCAGTAGTATGAGGGGCGGCCACCCACTAATAATTGGGAGGGGATTGCTGGAGGAAGTTTATCGAATAAGTGAAGCCGAGTTAGGTCTTAAAGGATTCTTAAAAAGGAATGCTGATAAAATACGTTATTACGACATCGACGACGCCGGCATACTAAAAGACATAGATACTTTAGAAGATTTGAAAAGATGATTTTTAGGTTGCTAACTTAAGTAGTGTGGACCAGTTATCATCAACCTGCTTCTCAAGCTCCGTCAACAATTCCTCAGTGACGTTTCTGAAACGTCCTTGCATAGCTAGATATTCTTTAATCGGTTTCCTCCTATTCTTATCCGCGTACGGCTTGCTGGGAGGGCTTATAGATACTTTACCTCCCTCAGCCTCGAACAGTATCCACATACCCGTCTCCACAGCTAGTTTAGCGACTGCCACCGTATAAGCTGGGTCAAACCTCCACCCTACAGGGCACGGCGCGTGAAGATGTATGTATTTGAAGCCCTTAATGGAGGAGGCTCTCCTGAGTTTCTCGATGAAGTCTAGCGGGTAAGCAACGCTAGCAGTAGCCACATACGGAATCTTATGCATCAGCATTATGAGGGGTAGGTCCTTCTTCCTCTCCTTCTTCCCTAACCAAGTCGTGGTAGTCCAAGCACCTAGGGGTGTTTGAGAAGATCTCTGAATACCTGTGTTCATGTAAGCCTCGTTATCGACACATATGTGTATCAAGTCGTCATTCCTCTCAGCAGCTCCAGACAGTGTCGCGAACCCTATGTCAGCAGTACCTCCGTCACCAGCCCAGACAACCACTACGGCGTCCTCCCCTAAAATCTTCTTAGCTGAGCTAAGTCCAGCGGCTACGGAATCTGAGGAAGCAAACGGCACATTAAGTATTGGGAACCTGAGTCCCGAGCCAGGAGCAAGTCCTTGAATAATTGACGTGCACCCGGCAGGAATCACTAAAATAGCTTTATTGCCTAAAGCCATGCCAACGAACCTTAAACCCATGTTTTCAGGACATCCCGGGCAAGCAGCGTCTCCGGGGAGGACGAACTTCTCTTTAGGTAGGTCCTTAATGTTTATTGGCACACCTACTCACCTCCATAAAACCATAAAACGCTTTGCTTGAAGGTACCTAATTCCTCTACCTCACCTACTGAGGTTAGTACTGCGTTAGCTATGTCTTCAGGGGTGACGTCAACTCCTGCGAGACCCGCTAAAATGCCCTTGACTGGGATTCTAACACCCGCTGAGGAGAGGGAGGCGAGGACTTCAACGAATATTGGTCCCCCCACGCTGGGAGACACGGATCTATCGAATACCACGGCGCTCATGGCGTTATTAAGCCACTTAACTATGTCTTCCTTCGGGAACGGCCTGAAGTACCTGATCTTTATCAAGCCTACCCTTAAGCCGAACTTATCCCTTAAATAGTCTATGGCCTCCCTCATGTCACCTACCCACGCGCCGACACCTATGATGAAGTGTTTCGCGTCCTCACACCTGTAACACTCCGTTAACCCGCCGTACCTCCTCCCAACCAACTTCCCCCACAGGAGGTCGGCTTCCTCAATAACTTTCTTAGCTCTCTCCATGGCCTTATCTATGTCTTCCCTCATCATCATATTCCACTTAAGATCTCTAGGTATGTTACCCATTATGATCGGTTCTCCGGCTCTGAAGACGTATGGTTGCTTCCTCGGCGGCAGGAAAGCATCTACTACGCCTTGGTCAGGCACGTCAACAGGTTCCGTAGTGTGGCTTAATATGAAAGCGTCTAAAGTCACTATACCTGGAAGGAACACTCTTTCATCCTCCGTAATTCTGAAGAGTTTTATTGTTTCATCAAGTGTTTCTTGATTGTTCTCTGCGAAGGTTATTAACCACCCCGTATCTCTCTGATCCATCACGTCTGAGTGGTCGGTCCATATGTTCCACGGGGGTCCTATGGTCCTAGTAACTACCGCCATCACCACGGGGATTCTTGAGCCAGCCACCCACCACAACATCTCATGCATATAGAGTAGACCGTGTGATGAGGTTGCTGTGAAGGCTCTTGCACCTCCTGAAGCGGCACCGTAGACTGCTGCTAGAGCTGAGTGTTCTGACTCAACCCTAATCATGTCCGCTTTCAGCTCCCCTAACTCGACCATCTCAGCTAACTTCTCTACTATGGTGGTTTGAGGTGTTATGGGGTATGCTGAGATTACGTTGACTCTCGCGAGCTTAACAGCTGTGGCTACCGCGTAATTGCCTGTGAGTGTTTTTAATGTCATCCCTATCACCCCTCCGGAGCCATGGTTATTGCTTTGGTCGGGCATACGTTAGAGCATATACCACATCCCTTACAGTAGTCATAGTTTATGGTTATGAAGTCAGCGCCTTCCTCGATTATGTCTATGGTTGAGTCAGGGCAGTAAAGCCAGCACAGCCTGCACTTAATACACTTACTCGAGTTATATATAGGTCTCTGCAACCTCCAAGATCCTGTCTTCCCGGAAACGCCGATTACGGGCTTAGCTAGGGGTAAGACTAACTCATCACTCAACACAAACCACCTCGTTAAAGGCTTCCCTAGCTGCTACAGCGTTCAGCTCCCCCACCCTACCCTCAATTCTCTCCTTTATCGATTCCTCAACAGCCTCGATAGGCACTCCAAGTATCTTAGCTAATGCACCAACGATGGGCATATTGACTAACGCCCAGCCAGACAAGACCAGGTTATGCCTTAAAGCTATCCCGACAGCGTCAACATAACATACCTTAAAACCCCCCTTAATACTCGGCTTCTCAGGAGAGTTAATGAGTATGGCGCCGCCCGGCCTAAGCCCATCCAAAACATTAACTAACTCACTAAGCTTAGCATCTAAAACCACTACTATGGAAGGCTTCTTAATAGAGGACCTAGTCCTTATAGGCTTCTTAGAAATCCTTGCGTAAGCCACTACTGGAGCCCCCCTCCTCTCAGCACCAAAGAAAGGTATTGCCTGCCCGTAAAGACCGACCTTGAGAAGAGCGTCAACAAGAGTGTTAGCAGCCGTCACGACTCCCTGACCACCCCTCCCGTGAAACCTAATCTCAATAACGTCATCAAAAGCCACAAACATCACCCAATGAAAACAGTCAAGAAAGAAAATAAATTGGAACAGGTAATATAAACTTTAAATAATAATTAACAGGACGGCACACCAGGAGACCCAAAAACTTAAAAACAAACATAGCATAGAAATTAATATGGGGCGGCGGTCGTCCAGCCTGGTCTAGGACGCCGGCCTCCCAAGCCGGAGATCCCGGGTTCAAATCCCGGCCGCCGCATCAATAACAATTCATTATCTTCGTAAATCATGACTTCATGCATATAATGAACTAAAACACTAAAACTCTTCTTCAAGAGGTTTTCTTATGAAGTTCTGTTTAGTGGTAGCGAGCAGTCAGGGTCGTTTATCGGGCAAGGCGGCGGACCACCCGGTTGAGGGTATATTCTTACCTCATACATAGCTACGAGAGGTACCTTCCCGACATTATAGTACACGTTAGGTCCTGCGACAGAGTGCGTCACCTTCACTACCTCAACATAAATATTAGGCTGAGTATCTAATCTCCGCCATTCAAGGTAGATATGCGTGGCACTCCCGTAAAACGTTTGGTCAGCGATTCCGAAGAAGGTTCCTATGATCGAAAACATTATGCTCGCAGCCGTGCTATGCTTTGAAAATATCAACGATAATGAAGACATGGAAATCCCCCACAAAACAGACGCAAAACCACCACCCACAGAAGAGTAATT
>CAZWSU010000014.1:0-37859 GCA_964636755.1 uncultured Desulfurococcaceae archaeon | reverse complement strand
AACTACTTATAATTATTGGCGGGGGGGCCCGAGCCAGGGCAAAGGGGTCGGGCTCAGGGCCGAAAATGGGGGGAGCCCCGAGGGCGTAGGCGCGCCGGGGTTCAAATCCCACCCCCCGCACTAAGTAATTCACGCACTCATGTACCACGTATTCAATCACATAATAGTGAAACAATTATTCTCAACCTGAAAACCTTTCATTCAATTTAATAAAATTTTTATATCCGTAGTTAAGTATTACTGTTGGTGAGTAAAATAGTGTTTTACTATTATGATAGGTATGACCCTAAGAACATACCGAAGATAGTTGTGGAGCCGCCTGGCCCTAAGTCAAGGGAGATTATCGAGAGAGATCACGAGTTGCTGATGCAGTCATTCGTTAGGTGGTACCCTTTAGTCGCTAAGAGCGGTTACGGGGTTGTTATCGAGGACTTTGACGGCAACTTATTCATAGATCTCAACTCCGGGATAGCTGTCATGAATGTTGGCCATAGCCACCCCAGGATAGTTAAGGTTGTTGAGGAGCAAGTCAGGAAGTTAATACATTACTCCCTCACAGACTTCTACTACGAGGAAGTGGTCGAGTATTCTGAGAGCTTGTCTAAGATACTACCTATTCCCGGTAAGAAGAAGTTTTTCTTCGGTAACAGTGGTGCTGAAGCTATTGAAGCAGCTATGAAGATAAGTAAGGGTGTTGCGGGGGGTAAGAGACCCTACGTCATGGCTTTCATAGGCTCGTTCCACGGCAGAACACACGGAGCTATGTCGTTAACGGCTAGCAAACCTGCACAAAGGAAAGGTTTTCAACCACTGCTTCCTGGAATTATTCACGTTCCCTACCCGTACCCCTATAGATGCCCATTCCACGTGGATCCGGAGGAATGCGGAGATGCTGTGATAGGGTTTATAGAGGAGTGGATATTTAGGAGGATGGTGGATCCTTCCGAGATCTCCGCAGTGTTTATAGAGCCTATACAAGGTGAGGGTGGTTATGTCGTGCCGCCAGACAACTTCCTTCCCAAGCTCAGGAAGCTGACGAGGGAGAACGGGATTTTACTGGTTGCTGACGAAGTTCAGAGCGGGTTTGGGAGAACTGGCAAGTGGTTTGCTGTAGAGAATTGGGGGGTTGACCCAGACTTAATAACGATGGCTAAGGCAGTGGCTTCAGGCATACCGCTGGGCGTGGTGGGCGGTAGGGAGGAGGTAATGAGCCTTCCTCCAGGATCTCACGCGAGCACATTCGGAGGCAACCCCGTGGCTTTGAAGGCCGGAACTGAAGTAATAAGAATAATCGAGAGTGAGAGGCTCTTGGAGAACGCTGAGAAGATAGGTAATTACGTGATGAAGAGAGCTAGGGAGTGGATGGATAACTACGAGATAGTCGGTGACGTGAGGGGGAAGGGCTTGATGGTAGGGATAGAGCTAGTCAGGGATAAGAAGACTAAGGAATACGCTAGGAAAGAACTGGAGTCATTCCTAGTTAAGTGCTTTAAGAGAGGTGTTGCCGTGATAGGAGCTGGATTTTCAGCTATAAGGATAGCGCCCCCTCTAGTCATATCGCAGGAGATAATGGAGAGGTCCATGGATATCATGGAGGAAGTCCTTAAGGAGGTTGTGAGGGAACATAGTAGTGTTTGAGGAGGTCGTGATTGACGCGTTAAGAAGCCTCAAGCTAGCTACTTTTGAGGAGATACGCAGGTACTTGCGTGAGGTAAAGAAAGAAGAGTTCTTAGACATGGAGTTGAGGAAAACCTTAGCCAGACTAGTTAGGGAAGGTAAGGTAGAGAAAATACCTGACCCAAAAAAGAGTAAATTTGTTTTTCGTTTGACCCTAAGGGATGGGGGTTCTTAAGTCTTGTGAGATAAACCTTTAGTCTAGCTTACCTAATCCACTATGAGTTCCTGGTGTGAGAGCTGGGTGGTGGGGCCGCGGGGATTTGAACCCCGGACCACCAGCGATCCGGAGCTCTTTCTTCGGGGAGACTTCCCCAGGCTGGCATCCTATCCAAGCTAGACGACGGCCCCCTACACCAAAGATTCTTAACTAATTTATCTTTTAAATGTTTAAGCTTGATTAAATTTGGTTGGTGTAGTTGGTTAGACTCTTCGTGGCTGTTGAGATAGAGAACAACGATGTTTTGAAGAACGTAATTAGGTTTAGGGACGCCGTAGTCTCTTGCTCTAAAGAGAGAGGTATTAAGGGGGTTGAAGACGAGAATATACACCTGACCTTAAGATTCATCGGCGAGGTCCCCGATAGTTATGTTCCCCAAATAAGTGAGTGCGTGATGCGTGCTAAGGAATTCACTAAATTCCAGATGAGGATCGAGGGGGTAGGTGCGTTCCCTTCCATTGGTAGACCGAGAGTGTTGTGGGTTGGGATTACTGAAGGCTTCGATAAGCTGAGATCTATCAGGAATAGACTTGAAGAATGCTTGAGGCGCTACGCGCAACCAGATAAGGAGGAATTCGTTCCCCACATAACGGTGGGCAGGGTGAAAGGTTATTACGACCCTGCATGCCTCAAAAACATCATATCAACGTATGAAAACTCCTTCTTCGGGCTGACACAAATAACTCGGGTAAAGCTAAAAAGAAGTATTTTAAGACCTGAAGGACCCGTATACATGGACGTCACCGTAGTCGACTTAAAGGATGGTTAAGTTGAGTGAAGACTTAAGTAGGCTGCTTGAGGAGGTTAAGAGAGAGCTAAGACCTACGGAAGAGGAGGTTAAGAAAGGGTTTGATTTATTCAATGAGATAAAAACGTTAATAGAGTCTTCTCTGAGCATAAGTTACGATTACACGATCTCTTTGGAGGGGTCGTTCGCTAAAGGAACGTCGATAAGGGGGGATATAGATCTCGACGTATTCATACTGATAAGAAAGGAAGACTTAAGTAATGAGTGGGTTGAGGAACACGTCATAAAACAGTTGTTGGTGAGTCAGCTGAGTAAGTACCCGCTTCAGCTTAAGTACGCATCACATCCATATATAACCCTACGAGCTGAAGGATTTGAGATTGATATTGTACCAGCTTACTGGGCTAGAGACCCTAGAGAAATAACCACTGCCGTCGATAGAACCCCGTTCCACACTAGGTACGTGAACTCAAGGCTAAATGATTATATGAGGGATGAGGTAAGGTTATTGAAGAAATTTCTTAAAAGTTTAGGTATTTACGGGGCTGAAGTAAAGGTTGAGGGTTTCTCAGGCTACCTCACCGAATTAATCATACTGAAGTATGGTTCATTCATTGACGCTCTTAAAGCTATGAGTGGATGGCGTGAAGGTGAGGTAGTGATAGTTGATGAGAAGTTGCGGAGTGAGTACCTGACTCTGAGAGAGCTTAGGAAGTTATTCAGAGACGATGTTCTCATAGTACCGGACCCAGTTGATCCTAGGAGGAACGTAGCTTCAGCGGTTTCTGACAGAGCTCTTAAAATAGCTGTAATAGCCTCCAATACGTTCATTAAGAAACCTTCAAGAACCTTATTCTTCTATAAACCCTTAATGAAGTCGCTTAGCGAGTTAATTAAGTTTCTTGATGAGACTGAGAGGAGTGTTCTCTTACTCAGATACCTAATTCCTAAAACCCTGCCACCAGACGTTCTGTGGGGAGAGCTTAAGAGAGTTGGTAGGAGAGTAGTTAGTCTGCTGGAGAATTACGGGTTTAACGTAATAGACTATGATTTCTGGAGTAATGAATTGAATCAAGCGATCATAGCTTTAGACTTGACGCATAGGGGCAGATTATCACGCTACGATGTTAGGCCGGGACCGTCCAAGATAAGTAGAGGGCTCCTAAACTTCATAGGAAAGCACAGTTCCTCAAATAGAACCTTGTCTGTTTGGATAGCTAGGGATGGAGTCCCTAAAGCTATAATAAAGAGGAAATACGAGAACGCTCAAGAATTGCTGAGTTCTCTCAACGCTAAAGAACTCTCAGCAAAAGACGTGATATTCTCAAACATCATTAGTGAACTCGCGGAGATCCCTGAAGGCTTAGTGAAAGACGAGGATTTCATGATCTGGCTAACTAGCTTTATCATGAAGAAGCATCCTTATATTTAAAAACCCCGCTGAGAATAGAAGCTAAGGTGTTCAGATGCCGTTAAGAGAGAACATAATTGATGCAAGGTTTAATGGCAGGGAGGTGGAGTTCAAGGTTCTCGGAGCGCCAGAGCCTATCAGGGGAGTTGTTGATGAGGTTTCTAGGTATGAGATAGGGGTTGTGTCGCAGGACAAGGTTTACATCTTATTTAGGCACGCTATACTAGCAGCTACTGTGGAGCCTTCTGATCTCCACGGCTTTAGCACTGAACAATTAAATGATACCGTGATTGACGCGGAATTAATAGGTATTGAGTTAGAGCTCCACTTAATTGATGGATCTACTGTTTCAGGAACCTTATCTAAGATATCTAAGTACGAATTAGGCGTGAGAGCAGGTGATAAAGGATTAGTAATACCTAAATCTTCGATAACATATGCCGTGCTGAAATCACAGCAAACGAGAATGTGAGGCCTTTTAGAGCTATCATGTATTCCAACGCAGAATGCCTTCTGGTTCAAGGCCCGACTAGTAAATCAAATCTCTATCATAATCTTCTATTTCTTTCAGGACCTCAGGGCTAACAACATACTGAATTAAGGTTCCTATTTTTCTTCTTAGCTCCGCTAACTGAATCGGGTAAACGTAGAGAGGGGTGGCGTGATTAATTCCTAGGATAGCGGAAACAAGTTTCGTAGCTATTTCCTCCCTTATGACACCTGTAGTGGTTGTCTGTGCCGGGATTAGCTCCACGTATATCGGTAACATGAGCTTCTCGGCATCCTCCCCGACCACTTCCTTTGCTAGTATTAGCTCCGATCTACGAAACATGTGTATGTCTCCGCTCAATGTAACGATGTGTGGGTGTTCCTCTCTTAGAAGCTCGGCGAGAGATTTCCTCTTGATTGCTATGTAGCTGTTCACAACCCTCAACTCCCTTTCCAACAAATACTCAAGAGTCTTGTCCTCACTCATATGCAGAAACCTCGCGAAACCCTCTTAAGACCCTAACCATGGGTTTACGTGGCAACAAACCTTATATACGTTCCCTACGCGTTAAGATCTGCTTAATACGCTTCCTCCTAACCTTGTCCTCCCTCTCCCTCTCCTCAAACTTCATTCTCAAATACTTTATGGTGGCTCTGAGCCTAGGTATTATGAGGTTCTCTAACGCATTGACTTTCCTCTTAACTTTCTGAACCTCCCTACCCACTTCAAGTAAGGAAATCTCTGCCTCAGCCAGCCTAATTATATTCCTTAATACGTCTTCATAGCACTCACTCACCTCCTTAAGAGTGATTGGGTAGACCGACGGGTCGTAACGACCTTCAACAACCTCGTGTTCAAGCAACGGCAACCTAACCCCGGCAACTATTCTTGAGCCTAGAACGACACTGAAAGACTTTATCTTAACGTTCGAGAACTCCTCGAAAATCCAGGGCGCTACGTAAGACGAGGTCCTCACTAATTCCTTCTCACACCTAATTATTTCTTCATGAACCCTTAACCTACTCTCCACTACTTCCCTATATAGAGCTACTAACTCTTGAGTCAGGATAAGTAGTCTGTCTCTGAGGACCCTATGAAGTCTCCTAGCTGTTGCTAACCTGCGTCTAAGTCTTATCAGCTCTATCTTGGTAGGTCTAGCCAGCCTGAGTATCTGTTGCGACACTAACTCTCACCGGAGACCTATATTTGGGGTGATACTTCCGTATGTTCTCAACACTTATCAACTTCAATTCTTCTTCAGGCAGCACTGAAAGAACTTCCCAGCCTAAGTCAAGAGTTGTCTCAATATCTCTTCTTTCGTTCTCTCCTTGATTAATGAATCTTCTCTCAAATAAATCAGCGAAGTTCAGGTACTTCCTATCTCTCTCACTAAGGGATTCAGCCCCTATTATGGCTGAGAGCTCCCTCAAGTACTGACCTTCTGTGTAAGCAGCTATCATCTGCATGAAGACTTGGTAGTGATCCTCTCTTGTTTTCCCAGGCCCTATACCGTCCTTCATGAGTCTAGAGAGGGACAGTAACACATCTACCGGGGGATACAAACCCTTTCTGAACATATCTCTTGAGAGAACTATTTGACCCTCAGTTATGTAACCAGTTAAGTCAGGTATTGGGTGCGTTATGTCGTCGTCAGGCATCGTGAGTATAGGCATTTGAGTAACGGACCCTTTCTTACCGGTCACCTTACCAGCTCTCTCATATATCGTTGCTAGATCTGTATACATGTAGCCCGGGTACCCTCTCCTACCAGGAACCTCCTCCCTAGCTGCGGAGAGCTCACGTAGTGCTTCAGCGTAGTTTGTCATATCGCTCATTATCACCAAAACGTGTATGTCGTGCTTCCAAGCAAGAAACTCCGCTGTCGTGAGAGCTACTCGAGGAACCGCTATCCTCTCAATCACAGGTGATGAAGCTGTATTAATGAATGAGATCACGTTCTCCACGTTCTTGGCCTTCTTAAGAGATTCTATGAAGAAGTATGCTTCCTCGTAAGTCACTCCTATTGCGGCGAAAACTACTGCGAACCTCTCCTCCCTACCCCTCACCGTGGCTTGCCTAACTATCTGAGCAGCTATCCTATTATGGGGTAAGCCGGCACCACTAAATATAGGCAGTTTCTGACCCCTCACTATAGAGAAGAGAGCGTCTATAGCTGAGATCCCCGTCTCTATGAACTCAGACGGCGGCTCTCTCATGGCAGGATTTAATGGTGCGCCGTTAACGTCTAGCCAGTCCTCAGGAATTATTCTAGGACCGCCGTCGATCGGGTTCCCGAGACCGTCGAATATCCTCCCGAACATATCCAGAGAAACCGGGATCTTCAGCGTCTCACCCTTAAATCTCACCTTAATTGAGTCTACGTTTACCTCGCTGACGCCTCCGAAGACTTGAATGACGCTAACGTCCTTACCCACATCTATAACCTGACCTACTCTCGACTCACCGCTGGGTAGGGTTACCTCAACTACCTCACCATACCTAATCCCCTCAATAGACTTAACGAGTAGTAAAGACCCTCTAGCACTTAACGCTCTCCTAACTTCCTTAACACTTAAGTTAAGAACCACTTAACTCACCTGCTCGGAGCTTTCTGAAATAATCGTTTATTTCCTTAACTATGTCTTCATGAACTTTCCTGAATTCCTCGTTACGTACCTCCTTCATCCTAGCTATGCGTGAGATTACTGGAGCTTCCCTGATCTTACTTAGGGGTACTCCATCATTCAGGGTTTTCACGGCTTCCTCGTAAAACCTGATTATAATGTCTAGCATGAGGACCGTCTTTTCGGGCGAGCTGTAGGCGTCTATTGGGTGGTAAGCACTTTGTTGTAGGAAGTCTTCCCTAATCATCTTAGCCACGTCTAGAAGGAGCTTATCTGGGTCTGGAAGAGCTTCAGGACCTACAAGCCTGACTAACTCCATTAACTCGGACTCTCTCTGAAGAATCCTTAAAGCCTCGTTACGTAGCTTCAACCAGTTCCTGAAATCACGTTCCCACCACTTAGCAACCGTTTCCACGTACTGGGAGTAGCTGAGTAACCAGTTAATTGCGGGGAAGTGCCTCCTATTAGCTAGTGATACGTCGAGTGCTAGTAGAGCGCCGATATATCGGAGTGTGTTAGTGGTGACTGGTTCGCTGAAATCTGCTCCCGGAGGGGATACAGCACCCAAGATAGTTAAGGACCCTACCCTCTCGGGACTGCCCAGGGTAACCACCCTACCAGATCTCTCATAGAACTCCGCTAGTCGCGAGCCTAGGTAAGCCGGGAATCCCTCATCGCCTGGCATCTCCTCAAGCCTCGCACTTATTTCCCTCATCGCCTCAGCCCATCTGGAGGTCGAGTCAGCCACCATGAGCACGTCATATCCCATATCCCTGAAGTACTCGCCTATAGTCACCCCTAGGAAAACGCTAGTTTCTCTGGCGGCTACAGGCATGTTGGATGTATTGGCTATGAATATGGCTTTCTCTGAGAGAGGCCTGCCTGATTCAGGGTCGCTGAGTTTCCTGAAGCTGTGTAATGCGTCAGCCATCTCATTACCTCTCTCACCGCAACCGACGAATATGTTGACTTGAGTCCTGCTCCACTTGGTTAAGGTATGTAATAAAACCGTCTTACCACTACCGAAACCTCCTGGAACCGCGGCCTTACCTCCCTTCGCTATCGGGAACATCATGTCTAACACTCTGGTCCCAGTTATGAGAGGTTCCACAGGCTCTAACCGTGTTTTGTAAGGTCTTGGCTTGCGTATGGGCCACTTACTCATTAACCTCACTTCTTTTTTCTCCCCTCCGCCAACGTCTATGAGAGCTATAGTTTCCTCGACCGTGTAATCGCCGTCAGGAACTAACTCCTTCAACACACCCGATAATCCCGGGGGTACCATGATTTTATGAAGTAGTATGGGTGTTTCCTGAACGTACCCTAGTATGGAGCCACCCTCTACTTTATCACCTACTTTAACATCTGACGACTTCTTGAACGTCCACTTAATGTTTCTGGGTAGAGCGGGCAGCTTAACTCCCTTACTCACGAAAGCTCCGTGGATTTCGCCGATGACTGATAGAGGTCTCTGAAGTCCGTCATACACCTTCCCGACAATTCCGGGACCTAGCTCTGCTGAGAGTAAGCTCCCGGTACCTTCCACGGGTTCGCCGACCCGCAGCCCCGAAGTATCCTCGTATACTTGGATGAACGCTCTATCACCCTGTAGCCCTATCACTTCACCTATTAGGCTCTCATCACCTACTAAGACTACCTCGTAAACCATCGAGCCTTCCATGCCTTCCGCTACTATTAAGGGACCTGAAACCCTCAGGATCTTACCCCTAGCCAACGATCACACCTCAATACTAACACCTAAATAAGACTTAATCATACGCAGGTAATAATCCCTCACGTCTATCTTAGAAGCCTCCTTAGAGCTAGGAACGAACACTATCAAGGGCTCCCTACCCATCTTCTGCAACTTATCAGCTATTAAGTCTCTGAGCCTATACTGTATCACTATGATACCGACTGACGGATCCTCATAGAGCTTCGTCAATAACTCACCTAACTCCTTCTTGAGTTCAGAGATGTCCTTACCCTCAGAGATCTCAAAAAATCTCTTGATACCGGCTAGTTTAAAGCCGTTGATGAAGCTTAAATCGCCTATTACCACTATATCCTTTTTACTCGGCAATCGACTCATAGAGTCTTAACCACCCGCCAACCTCTTCCCTAATTAGTTCTGGTGAGTACCCAGTATTAATTAAGTAAATCACGTAAGAGAGGATGGAGAACTCAAATTCTTTCAGAAGTAAGTAATCGAGTAACGTATCAACAGAGACTGGAAGGGACTTGAGCATGTTGTGACAAAAGTGTAGTGGTAAGACAGCCAGCACATACTCGAAGTCATGAGTGTTCTTAGAAGCTTTAAGCACCACCTCTCTTTGCTTCTGAGTTAACTTCGTTGTGACAAGCCTTAGGTCTTCCCCTCCCATCAAAGCCTTTCTTAAAGCTTGCTTTAGTTCCTCAAACTCCTTAAGAAACTCAACACACCTAAGCCCGTAGGGAGAGACGTCTAACTCCGTTAAAATATCTTCAAGCCTCTTAAAGTAAGACGCCCTCAATTTTCTGGATAGCTCGTCCACGTCTAGCTCACTAATCTTTAACTTCCTATATTCCTTAAGGACCAAAGACATGAATTCGTTCAGAAGCTTCCTTCTACTCAACAACGAGATAATATCCCCTACCTCATTAGTGGTCTTAAATTTCTTGATGGATTCAACCACCGGTGCTTCTAGGTATGTGGTCTCCGTTAATCCAGAGCTTATAACGCCTATTAGGTCGTTAGCCACGTACTTACTTATGTAGAGATCAATCACTTCTATCACTTTCTTGGAAGGCTTAATTAAGCGTACCTTATTCCTCAAATCGTTTTCCCAACACTTCAACAGCTTAGAGTATATGGTTGTTTGCGGCAGGGGTAGGGCACTCCTTAATTCCCTACTAAGGCATGAACTAACTTCAAAGCCTTGTAAGGCGGAGAGGAGGCTGGGAAACGTGTAGGTAATCAGTTCGTTAATGCTTTTCACGCTATCCGGGCGTAAAGTCTTGTGGGAACGTATTTTAACGTAGTTGAAGAAGATCTCATCACTTATCTCAACAACCACTAAGCTAACCTCCAAATACTTCCTCGTTTAGTTTCCTGTAAATAAACGACATTAACCTCTCTAACCTGGTAGCGTAGGTGTTGTCTAAGCCTAGAGAACCATCCTCAGTCTCTATCAAGACTCCTCCAACACTTTCTGGTGGTAGGGTCTTTATCTCTATGACCCTATCCTCAATACCCAATTCTCTTAACAATTCTTTAATTAACGGAACATCCCTCTCAACAACGCATACCCTTATTTTTCGTGACGTGTGTATCTCGTTAAGACACTCATTAACTAGTTTCTTTAGTGATCTTCTCCTCTCCTCGTCACTCATCTCGTTAATCTTGCTTATGATTTCCCTCTTCAGCTCCTCGATGAGCTCGTTTTTCAGGTTTAGTAGCTTCGTATTTACTTCTAAGCTCTTCTCACTCAGCTTCTTAGAGAGCTCGTCTCTTAATTCCCTCAACTCAGCCTCTCTAACTAACTCATATCTTCTCGCGTATTCTCTCATAGCCTCATCGAGTATTTTCCTAGCTTCTTCTTCAGCGCTCCTAATCATGGCTTCTGCTTTAGCTCTAGCTTTCTTCAGAATTTCTTCACGTAAAGCGTCTAAACTCATGCCTTAATCCTCTGCTACCAAGCTTATATCGGTAACCCAGCAACTAACGTGGTTAGTAAGTAGCCGAGAACCATCCCCAATATACCGAGCATCTCAACGTAAGCAGCGAGTATTAGCGAGGGAACCAGCATCCTGCCCCCGGCTTTAGGTAGCTCGACTATGCCGGACATGCATATCGCGCCCTGATACCAAGCGGAGAATAACTCGGCGACCATGACGAAAGCTCCTATACCTAGGAAAGCACCTGCTTTAATCCATGTGAGTTCAGCTATTCCCGGTATGACTGATGTAAGACCTAGTAATGAGAAGATGAATCCGTAGAATGTCTGCGTCATGGGTAGGGAAGAAAGTATGAGGACTTGCTTAAAACTACCTGGATCCTCTGATATGACTGACAAACCAGCTGAAGCAGCCTTACCTATACCTAAAGAAGACCCTACAACTCCTCCCACAACCCCTAACGCGATCCCTAAAGATGCTACAGCTTGAGGACTTAAGGACACCTCGTGCACACCTTGTTAAATTTAGTGAAAAGTTTTTAAGCTTTGTTCGTGGGGATCGAACCGAGGTTCAACAAAAGCTGGTGAGGTGAGCTACCTCATCTTCCCCAAAGCGATGTGCTTCTCTATCTTCAGAGTGAACGGCGTGAATTCCCTCCCGTTACCATCATACCATTTAGGTAGGAACTCAACGAAGCACAACCTCATAGAGTGAACGAAACCGCCTATAGTACCGAAAACTATGTTAAACATGTTCATGAAGATCGCTACAACCAACATAAGCACTAAACCTAAAACACTGCCGACGAGGGGCGCTAGGCTTGAGAAGTACTCGTAGACACCGAGAGATAGCTTGTTGAAGTTAACAGCCATTACGTAGGTAGCTATTCCCAGCCCAGCTATCCTAGAGTAGGAGAGGACATCACCAAGCAACCCAGTAATATTGAATATCCACATGAAGAGGCCTACACCACCTAAAGACTTGACGGTCCCCGCAATCATCACTAACACCCCGACAAGAGACGCGTAGAGCATGAAAGCATATACCTCACTACTCAGTGGTAGCAAGTTGTAGTGGAGGAATTCATGTAGAACGTAAGGTATGCCGAAAATCTCTGAGATTATTAAACCAACCCCACTTAAGACCCTGCCCAAGTCCCTTACCTTAATACCTACGATTACTGAGAGAACGTGCCCTATGTTTATATGTACGAGTCCGATAACCAACGCTAAGACGAGGAAGAACATAGGGTCTGATAAGTTGATTAGGGCCGGCACACTAATCAACCCACCCCCCTCGCTGGCAATGGTTAATACTATGCGACCCTCCTCGAAACCCACCGAGTACCCTGCGAAAGTATTCGATAAAACCCCGAAGACCGTGGCTGAAAGACTCAACACTAATAACATCTTCTTCAATGTCAGGTATCCGGGCGAGTAAGGATTATCTATGAACCCGCTCCTATCCAAGACGTACTTAACTAACAGGAAGATTATTAGGCCGTAAACCGCGTCAGCCATCATCAACCCGAAGAATACTAAGAATGAGTACGTAAGGATCGGTGTGGGGTCCCACTCACCCGGTGAGGGTAGGCCGTAAAATCTCGTTAAGAGCTCAAAGGGCTTAAGGATTCTAGGGTTCTTGAGTTTTGAAGGCGGTTTCTTATCTGTCGAGACGTTAACTATTAAGTAGGCACCTATCTCACTACTTAACCTGCTCTCCACGGTCTTGATAAATTCTTCTGGAACCCATCCCTCCACAGCCAGCAAGTACTCACCGCTAGCAGCACTGAGGAGGAGATCAAGCCTAGATTTAACTAAATCGTTAATCACCTTAGCTAGAGCAAGCAATTCCACGTTATCTTCTAAGACTCTTTCTAATTCTTGGTCTGTTCTAGCTAGGGTGGTTCTAAGCTCTTCCACATGTTTACTCAGGTAGTTCAGGTAATCAGGTATTAAGACTTCTTGTTGAGGAAACTTGATGATGTCTGCCTTAGCTTTACTTAATAACTCCTGAACCTCCTTCAAAGCGCTTGAGACACCGACTACGAAAACCACCATCTCGTCTTCTATTAAGCCCCACTTAATCACTACGTCCCTAGGTATTGAAGTAATGAGTTGCTCCATATCTTGCGATTTACCCAACGCTACCATAGAGAAGAGTGCTTCGCCAGTGAAAGATAGCTCGGAAACCCTCAGATTATCGCCGACCACACGCCTAATCACCTCAAGTACCCTGATTTGCTTCTGGCACTCACTGACCTCATCCGCTAGTTTCTTCTTGTTATTAATCAAGTTCTCAACTTCTTGACGCACCTTACTTAACTTAACGTGGAGTTCCTCTAAGATCTTGTCAAGATCTTCAAGACTCACCTCCCTCTTAAGGTCTACCACCGTAAACCTATAGTAATTCTCGACCGCGTCCACCAAGTTTGAGAAGACACGCACTTTCTCAGCGTAGCTTCTTAATTTCTCCCTGTCTTCCTCGCTTAGCTCACCCGAGGTCTCTACGTGCATGACCCCCAAGTCTTGGAGTACGTTTAAAGTCTTGCTACTTAAGTCTTTGGGAACCAGCAGCCTAATGTAGCGGAGTTTTTCAGGGGTTGACACTATGAATGCCATCATAACTCCCTTAAACCCATGACTACCTCCACTACCTCCCTAACCAAACCTTCTTTTCTCTCGGCGAAAGACTTGAGGATTGCCTGCTTCCGCTCCTCACCCCTAGACTCCACGTCCTTAATCCTCTGCTCAAATTCCCTCACTATTCTCTCCTTCTCCTCAGGACTTAGAAGATTTGCTAAAGGCTTTGACTTAAGCTCCGCGGCTTCTTTCCTAGCCTTACTTAAAATCTCCTCCGCTCTACTCCTAGCTTCCTCAACGATCTTCCTAGCCTCCTCCTCTATCTCACTAATCGACATTCTAATCCCTAAAAACACTACATAAACCCTTATAATTATTACGTTACTGGATTCGGACATAACGCAAAACACGTCCTCCCCATAAGATAATGGGTTGGCTCCTTACGCGGAGAGCACAGATATTATAACTCTTTTAGTTCTTAGTTACTTAGGATAGGTAGGTGTGCAGTGTGAGGGAGATTGGCGTAGAGACTTACGTGCCTGACGCTAGCGTGATAACTAACGGAGTGCTCAAGATGATTATTTTAGAGGGGAGGATTAAGGGTAACCTAGTTATTCTTAGAGAGCTAATAGACTACTTCGAGTCCTTAGCTAAGAGTAATAGATCCCTCGGGATATTAGGTCTTGACGAGATGAGGTTTGTTAGGACTGCGTGTAATTCTAGGGGGATACCTGTTGAGGTGGTTTCTAGCGGTAGGAAAGCAGAGGACGTGGACGCTTTAGTTAGGTGGTATGCTCTAGACACCGGCGCTACCCTAATAACTTCCTCTAAGACGCAGCAATTAGCTAGTGAGGCTATCGGGGTTAAGGTTCTCTACGTAGAACCGCCTAGAACCCGTTTAACGACGCTTGAAAAATTCTTCGATGATAAGACGATGTCGGTGCATCTGAAGGAGGGGGCGCCACCATACGCTAAGCAGGGTAGGCCTGGTAAGTGGAGACTCGTTCAACTCTCTGAGAACCCGCTGAGTAGGGAGGAGATAGAAGCGATAGCTGATGAAATCCTTGAGGTAGCACGTACAGACCCTGACGCGATCGTAGAGATTGAGAGACCTAACTCGATAATAATACAGCTAAACCTCTACAGGATAATAATAGCGAGACCGCCGATGAGTGACGGGTGGGAAATAACCGCGGTGAAGCCTCTCGTAAGACCTAAGCTGGAGGACTACGCCCTTCCGGAGAAGCTTATGAGGAGGCTTGAGGAGAGGGCTGAGGGCATATTAATAGCTGGTGCTCCAGGGATGGGTAAGACTACGTTCGCTCAAGCTCTAGCAGATTATTACAGGAGGAAGAATAAAGTCGTTAAGACTATCGAGTCCCCCAGAGACATGCACCTACCGCCTGAAGTCACCCAATACTCCAAAACATATGCCACGTCCGACGAGCTACATGACATACTCCTCCTCTCAAGACCCGACTACACAGTCTTCGACGAATTACGTACGGACAGCGACTTCAAACTATACGTTGACTTAAGACTTGCCGGGATAGGCATGATTGGTGTGATCCACGCAACGTCACCTATTGACGCGTTGCAGAGATTTATAGGTAGGATAGATCTAGGCATGATACCCTCAGTAATCGACACAGTCCTCTTCTTAGAGGAGGGCGAGGTACGTAAGGTTTATGACGTAAGCATGAGCGTTAAGCTACCGACTGGTCTCAGAGAAGCAGATCTAGCTAGACCCGTGGTTGAGGTTAGAGACTTCCTGAGCGGGCAACTCGAGTACGAGATGTACACATTCGGCGAGCAAACCGTGGTAGTCCCGGTAAAGCAAGCGGTAGGAAGTGATTTCGAAGCCATGGTCAGGAAAGCTATATTAACACTACTCCCATCCGCGGAGGTAACGTTTGACGGCAATATAGTCACGATAATGGTGCCTAGAGAAGAAGCTAAGTCAACAAGAAAACTTAAGAGAAGACTAGCAAATATTGAGAGAAAATACGGGGTAATAATCTCCCTTAGACTAGTTTAGCGAGCATGGTGAGTTTTGTGAAGAGACCCAGATTCGTGCACTAAATAAATGTTTAAGATTGTTTTGTTAATTTAGCGTATTCATTAAGTGCTTCAATCATCACATCTATTTCTTCCTGTGTGTTATATAAATAGAAGCTCGCTCTAACAGAGCCTAAGCTAGCTCCTATATAATCGTGGAGTGGTTGAGCGCAGTGGTAGCCGCTTCTTACAGCAATATTATACGCGTCTAGGAACGAAGCTACTAGGTTAGGGTTAGAGTCGCTGAAGTTGAAGGAAACGATGCCTCCTCTCTTCTTAAGGTCTGATGGCCCGTATATAACGAGTTTTTCGCTGAGGTGTGGATCATTCTTTATCTTGTTTATGAGGTAACTCACTAGATGTTTTTCATGATCCTCCACTTCACTCATCCCTACGCTCATTAAATACTTGATTGCTTCTGCTAGGCCTATAGCTCCAGCTATATTAGGTGTCCCGGCTTCAAAACTCCATGGAGGTTCTAGAAGTTTCACTAAAAACTCACCGTTCCGGTATCTGACTTCCTCGACGATCCCGCCCCCGGTGAAGGGGGTTTTAAACTCTTCTTGTAGTTCCTTCCTAAAGTAGAGAACCCCTATCCCGGTAGGGCCAAGCATCTTATGCCCACTGAAAGCTAGGAAATCCACGTCAAGTTCCCTGACATCAATAGGCATGTGCGGGACGCTCTGTGCACCGTCTATGACAACCAACGCGTTATTCTCGTGAGCGAGTTTAGACACTCTCCTCACATCAACTACCGTCCCTAAGACATTGCTTACGTGCGTGATCGCGACAACCCTAGTTCTATTATCTATTAAATCAGATAATTCATCGTAGTTCAAGTCGTAATCAGGTCCTAAACCAACAACCCTAACCTCAAAACCCCTTAACTTAGAGAGGTACACCCAAGGAAGTAGGTTGCTGTGATGCTCCATTACAGAAATAATCACGTTATCTCCTCTATTAAGTCTTAGCCCTAACATGTAAGCAACCAGGTTTAGTGAATGTGTAGTACCACTCGTGAAGATTACCTCCTCAACTCCGCGAGCTTTAATGAATTTGCTAACGACCTCGTGAGCTTCTTCATACAATTTACTAGCTTCTAGAGATAACTTATGGATACCCCTATGTACGTTGCTATTACTATACTCGTAGAAGTTCCTCACAGCGTTCACGACCTGAACAGGTTTCTGTGATGTGGCGGCGTTATCGAAGTATATAATACCTCTAGAATCAAGTATGGGGAAATCCTCTCTAATCTTTTTGACGTTCATTTCTGCGAGACCCTTAATAATAATTATTTTGAAGTAAATAAACCTGTTATTTTATTTAAGCGCAGACACCCACATCACTAACCAACAGTTATCCCAGAACATTCAGGTTGTTCTATTAACTGGGGAAAGCACTCATGTTACTATTTGTAGATTCTTATTAAGAAAGCGTCCCCTTCTTCCTCATCCAATATTTTCATTCTATAACCCTTTTTCCTAAGTATTATTTGAAGAACCTCCGGCGGCAGTACCTTCTTCTGAGCTATTATCTTGAAGTCATTGAGACCTTCATTTATTAAAGTAAGTAATCTTAACACAGGGTCTCCCGTACATCCACCAACTCTGTTTAATCTTAGGTCGAAAACTTGCTCACTTACCACCCTCAGCACCTGGCGATTTAGGAACTCTACTATACATCCTCTCTATCAGTTCCTCCTCTTCCATAGTTTGTTTTTCCTCAGTGCTTAAATTCTTAGGTAACCAGTTCGGCATTTCTTTCCTTACCTCGTCATAGTATGCTCTTATAGCTCTCTTTAGTGCTCCGACCGCTAGTATACTACAATGATACTTTATTGGAGGCAAACCTCCTAACTTATCTGAAATATCGTTCCACTTAATCTCCCAAGCTTCTTTCAAGGTCTTACCCTTAATCATCTCCGTGAGTATGCTGGCAGCAGCTATGTTAGCTGCGCAACCATAGCTCTCGAAGGTGGCCTCCACTATTAGATCATCTTCGATCCTGAGGTATAGTCTAATCATGTCGCCACATGCTGGGCTTCCAGCAGTGGATTGAACGGTGGCGTTCTCCATACGGCCTACGTTCTTAGGATTTCTGAAGTACTCAAGTACTACGGGAGAGTATGGAAGAGGTATTCTCGAACTCATTTTCCTTACCCTATATAACTCTGTTATTATAGCTTTTAAGCTCTTCTAGGCGTTAACGGGCTTAGTATTCTCAACCTGTTAACAGCTTTAGGCAAGACTTCGAGAGCGTAGTCAATGTCTTCTCCTTTATGATATCTTGACACCTTAAATAATATGCTCCCGTGAGCTAACTCATACTCCCTACCTATAGCTAGGAGTACGTGACTAGGTTCTAAGAATCTTGAACTGCAGGCACTACCGCTCGATACGTAAACCCCGTAACTGCTTAACTCGATTGTCAGAGCCTCACCCTCCACATACTTAAAGGCTACGTTAACATTATCGGGAGCTCTCTTATCGCCTGAGGGGCCGTTGAGCACGACGTCACTAACTGAATTTAAGATACCGTTAAGTAGTTTATCTCTTAATGAGGTAAGGTACTTAACGTTCTCTTCGAAGTTATTGAAAGCTAACTCTACAGCTTTTTTGAACCCAGCTATTAAGGGCGTCAACTCGACCCCAGGCCATAGCTTCTCAACACTTAATTGCCCTCTAAGAATAGGCTCTATCTTCACGCCGTCCCTCACGTAAAGAATCCCAACACCCCTAGGACCGTGAATCTTGTGACTACTTAGGGTCATCATATCTACGTCAAGATCTCTTAAATCTATCCTGACTTTCCCGTAGGCGTCGCTAGCGTCTGTGTGGAAAACTACGTCAGGGTTCTTATCTCTAACTACCTCGATTAAGTCTCTTAAATTCTGTATCGTGCCTATCTCATGATTCACTAGCTGTATGCTTACTAAGCCCACATCCTTATCAACGTAGTACTTAAGCACTTCAGGATCTACGAAACCTTCCTCGTCTACAGGCACCTTAATAACTTCTAAACCCAGCAACTCACTGACGAACTGAGCGGGGAATATCACACTCAAGTGTTCTATAGAGGACACAAGCACCTTCTTACCTCTCAATTTATTCCTGTTAGCTATTAGGTAACCTTGGATGGCTAGGTTGTTTGCTTCAGTCCCGCTGTGAGTGAACACCAAGTTCTCGGGATTTGCGAGATTAAGAGTCTTAGCTACTAGCTCCTTAGTGCTGACGATTAAGTCTAGGGCCTCCCACCCCAGCCTGTGTGTTATAGCTGGATGCCCGTAACCACGTTTATTAAAATATGGTAGCATGGCGTTAACTACGTCGTCCGGTACGTAGCCGGAATTTTCCAAGTCGAAATAAACTTCTTTAGGAGGTACTCCGTGAGCTCTTAGTAAGTCCTGTACGCCCACGTTTCACACCACATAACTATTTATTAGGAGTGAATAAAGCTTACCTAACTAATATCCTCAAAATGAAGTACTCGCCCCTATTCAATACCTCGACAAGACCTAACTCAAAACCTTCAACTGTTTCCTTTATTAAGTTAACGCATTCCGGAACATCCGTTACTACGTCTACAACTTCTCCGGTACCCAGCCCCTCAATAACCTTAACTATTCTTATTAGTGGTTCAGGGCATTGAAGACCCCTCATATCTAGCATCCTAGTATTCATTATGCTCACCGCGGCTTCCAAGCTTCGAAAGTAAGCTCTCGTAAACTTTAAGAGCGATTTTCTCGTCGGTCAAACTGCTTACGATTGCTCGGCCGTCGTTGAAGAGGGTAACTTCATACCCATCAATCCTCACCCTCAATGTGTGGGGGGTTATCGAGATAACATCGATTCCCTCAATATCCAGGTCTTGAAGATCCTCAAACTTTAGTGAGATCTGACTTGAAGGATATACTTGGATGGAGTTAGAACCACATATCACCTTAGTCCTCCGATACTCTCTTTGACTGAGGAAGTCCAACCTACCTAAAGAACAAGATGGACATTCAGGGTTTCTATCCACTTTAAACTTACTTACCTGAGTTCTCAGCGCGTCAACAAATATTAGGTAATTCCCTACTTCCAAGCCAACCAAGTATTTTATGACTTCATTAACGGCTATAGACGCAACCATAGATACTAGGGTGTTCATAACCCCTAGCACATTGCAAGCGTCCCCGACGTCAGGCGGGGGTTGGGGGAGGAGGCATCTGAAGCAGGCTGTCTCGTAGGGCTTAATGAACATTACCTGACCGTACCAACCCCCAACACCTATGTGAACCCATGGCTTACTTAGTTTGAGGGCGGCGTCGTTTATCAAGTATCTGATTTCGTAATTGTCGGTGGCATCAATCACCACGTCCGCGTCAGAAATTAAATCCTCTATATTGCTTTGGGTGACCTCTGTGATTAGAGGAACTACCTTACTGAAAGAATTAATCTTACTTAACTTTTCAGCACAGCTCAACGCCTTAGGTTTCGCTGAGTCAGCGTCTCCCTCAACGTGTAAGTGAGAGCGAGGTATGTTACTGAGTTCAACGAAGTCTCTATCCACTACCTTAATGAACCCGACGCCAGCCCTAACTAGTAATTCAGCTACTGTGCTTCCGGTGGCGCCGCAGCCTATCACAACCACTTTACTACTCAGTAGCTTTAATTGCCCTTTAACCCCGATTTCCTTAATTATGATCTGCCTTGAGTATTCCTCAAGTAGTTTCGAGATTTTATACCTCACTCAATACCCCCTATGAAACTAAGACTACGATTTTTAAAAACCGATAACAATGTTATTACGGGGAACCAGCTTGGTCAAGTTAGTTAGGTTGGACAACCTTAGATGTAGTGAGGTGAGTTTCGAAGACTTCTTAAGTATGTCTGCCGAGTTATTAAGAAGTGGTTACGTGTCTAGTGCTATAGTGGTTGACGAGTCTGGTAAGGTAATTAACAACAGCGAGCTCTGCGATGTCCTGAGGAGACTAGGATGTGTTAAAGCTCCAGTAATCCCTCAAGGTGAGATAACACGTCCTCCCAACATAACGCTTGAAGAACTCGGTTTTTATGAGGACATTAACCCGGAACCTATGAGAGTCTTCAAGGATACTGTAGAACTACTTTACCGTAACTGGCCAACCCCACTAACTAAACTTAATCATCTTTCCACCAGACTACTCAATGTTTGGGGGAAGCTAGAGTGGTATAACCCATACAGCTGCAGCATCAAGGATAGGATAGCCTGGTATATGTTGAAAGAAGCTGTTGACAGGTTGGGGGGTATTAATGAGTTGAAAGCGATTTATGAGGCGACTTCCACTAACACAGGACTGGCTTTGGCCGCACTCTCAAACGTCTCCGGGGTTAAAGCACGCCTATACCTACCCTCAACAGCCCAGCAATGCGTTGATTATATCTTCAGGTTGATGGGGGCTGAGGTTGTGAGAGGGAGAGCCTCAATAACTGTTGAGATGATTGATGAAGTTAGGAAAGATGCTTTAAGAAATGGGGCTCTCAACCTCAATCAATTCGAAAACGACAAAAACTTTGAAGTACACCTGAGGTATACAGCGAAGGAGCTGGACTTGCAGGTGAGGAGTGCTAGGCTAAGGCTCGCGGCTATTGTCGGGGGGCTTGGTACATCAGGGCATCTATCAGCCTTATCTCACTACTTCAAAAACAGGTACAGCGATCACGTCAAGATAATTGGTGTCCAGCCGGCTAGAGGAGAGGTAATACCTGGTATTAGGAGAGTGGAATCAGGCATGAAATGGGTTCACTTAGTTAAGATTGATAAGATATATGAGGTGACTCTCAAGGAAGCTCTTGAGGAAGTAATCAATACAGCCAGGAAAGATGGGATACTAGTAGGTTTAAGTAGCGGGGCCGTCTTAAAAGCCGTGTCAAACGCTATCGAGGAAGGTGTAATAAGTGAAGGCGATGTGATAGCTGTACTACCAGATCATGGCTTGAAATACATTGAGATAATAGAGAAATGTGTGGAGTATCAAGATCTCTGACCACTCTAATCAATAACCTGCGGTCTTCCAGAGTAGAGAATGGGATTCTCTATCATAAAAATTATTTCTTCTTAACAGCTCTTATGATTTCCCTAGCTTTCTCCGCGTTCTCCTCTATTGCTGTGCCAGTCACTATTATGTCCGCGCCTGAGTTGATGGCTTCCCTTGCTTGTTCTTGCGTTCTTATTCCGCCGCCGACTATCAGTACTAAATCTCCTTTAAACGCTGAGACCTTCCTCACGAATTTGGGGGGTATGGGTTCTGGAGCGCCTGATCCCGCCTCAAGATACATGTATCTCATTCCTAAGAATCTGGCTGCCAAGACGTACGCTACGCCTAACTCTGGCTTGTCGTAAGGGATTGGTCTTGCTCTCCCCACGTAGCCCGCGGCCCCGCCATACCCAACGATTACGTATCCTGTAGGCAGAGTCTCCAGCCCATACCTAGCTACTAGCGGTGCTCCAAGTACTTGAGCCCCTATTATGAAGTAGGGGTCGTCCGAGTTCAGGAGTGACATAAATAGTATGGCGTCAGCGTATTTCGAGATCCCTGAGACGTTGCCTGGGAATAATATTACCGGCAACCCCCACTTCTTCAAAGCAATCACTAATTCGTCCACGTCTCTTTCTGAGACCCCTATAGAGCCGCCGACTAAGAACGCGTCAGTACCTTCCGAGACCGTTATCTCAGCTATTTTATCGACCTTGCTTAAGTCGCTTATTTTGTCAGGATCTAATAGAGTGAAATGTATTTTCTCTCCTGATTTAAGCTTGCTCCTCAGGTGTGAATCGACCCAGAACCTACGCTCACTCAATAAACTCCCCCTTCTCAAACCATGTCTTCATCTTATCAGTACCGTACAGCTCGAGGAACCTTGAGTACGCGTCCACAGCCTCAAAAATCGACGGCAACTCAACCAACTCAGCTCTCAGCCCACACTTAGGGTTCATACACTTAACAAGAGCTTTCTTCTTCTCCTCACCTAACTCGTTAACGTAGGTCTCAACATCTATTATCACGGTCATAGAACCACATGCAGGACACTGGAAAACCTTCGGCAAAGTCCTCTGTACAGGTCTAAACACCTTATACTTCTTCCTACTCCTCCTCCCCACACAACCACCAATACACTAGACTCTCAAATCCTAATAAGTTATGAAACGAGCTCGGGATCCACTTAGATGGGTTAATTTATAAGCTTGCATTATTAATTAGTTACATGGGTGTAACTTAGTTACAGGGGTGTAACCGATGTTGTTCGACCCGAGACCGAAGGAATCTCGTAGCGAATTATTTGATAGAGAAAAAGAGCTTGACCTGCTAGAATTATACGTGAGGGACGGTTCTCCCTTAATCCTTTGCCTCGGTGTGAGAAGAGTAGGTAAGACGTCCTTGCTAAAAGTGTTTCTAAATGAAAATAATTACCCCTACATTTACATTAACGCGAGAAAGCTCTCCGAATATCAATATAATGTTGCGGGATTGTATAAGTTGTTTTCAGAATCCATCGCTCATACGAAGTTTTCCAATAGACTTGCTGAGTACTTAAGAAGCCTTAGAGGTGTGAAGATAGAGGTGTTGGGTACTAGTATTGAGATGGGGTTTGATTGGAGGAAGAGGGAGCCCTCGATAACCTCTATTCTGGAGAAATTCGACAATTACGCTAGAGATCAGAACACCTACTTCCTCGTAGTTATTGATGAAGCCCAAGAATTAAGGTTTCTTAGAGGGCATAATAGAATGGATTTCAGACAGATCATGGCTTACAGTTATGATAACTTACGCAATGTTAAGTTTATCCTAAGCGGTTCAGAAATCGGGCTGCTATACGAATTCCTCGAATTCGATAATTACGCTAGCCCACTCTATGGCAGGGTGAGAGACGAACTAGTGCTGAATAGATTCTCAAAAGAGGAATCAATAAGGTTTTTAGAGGTAGGTTTTAATGAAGCTGGAATTCGGCCGCCGAGAGTAACTATAGAAGAAGTTGTTGGGGCACTTGATGGAATACCGGGGTGGCTCGCGTTTTACGGGTATAACGTTGTTCAGGCTAGAAGGTTTGATATACTCGATAAAGTATTGGAGGAAGCCATACAGGTAGCTTTCGGCGAATTAGAGAAGATTGTGAGATCCGGTAAGCTCTACGGACATATATTGAGGGCAGTAGCCATGGGTCATAGAAACTGGAGTGCGATAAAAAGAGTGGTCGAGGCTTGGGTAGGAACGTACATATACAACAAGACACTATACTATGGCTTAAACAGGTTAATAGCCTTAGGTGTACTGATGAAAGAGAATGAAAGATACGACTTTACAGACCCGATATATAGGGAAGCGTCCAAAAAGCTAGCGTTCTAGACTCCAAAGAACTAGAAGCCGCGGCGTTCGCTAGCGTTTACAACTGAAAGCCTCGCCCTTCAGGGCGGGGAGGAGGTCAGTCATCACCTCACGAATCTCGGAGACTGAAAATCAAGCGTATGGACGGCACAGGCACTAGTTAAGACTGAACAGCTCGCTCTGAAGGGTTGGGTAGCTCACTTCGTTTCGTTATTGAGGCTACGATGGTTATTAGTATGAGTATGTTTCTAATAGTTGCTAACCACTGTGTTGGTGAGTCTATTGTCCAGGGGTTGAATCCTGTTTCTATCGGTATGATTTTCGAGATTAATGACCTAAGGGTTGAGTCCTCGAAGAACGTTATTATCAAAGAGAAATTAGCTATGTCTGCTATTACGTACGTCCCGAGTTCTCTCTTATTGAGTGCTAGGACAGCGAGCGGTGATATCATTAATATCATCTGAGGCGTGAAAACGTAGTTTAGCGCGACCACTGCCCCAACCGAGGCATAAGCTAGCGAGACTAAAGATCTTGAGTTCCTCAGCGTCTGGATAGCTATTAGTGAGAGTAGTGCTAGACCCGTGACCACGTAGAAGTACTTGTGTAGGGGGCTGAAGATGTCCGGAACCAGTAACGCGTAAACACAGTTCTCGCAGTACCAACTCGCGTGATGGTTTATGAACGCGTGGAATCCCTCGGCAGACGCGATGTATACTAAGATAAAAGGCGTTAACCCTCCGACGAGGAAAGAGATGATATAGTGTGTTAGGTTCTTAACGACTTGCTTATCCCTCACCACGTCTCTCAATAGGTACGCGGCTAGAGGTATCAGGAGTCCTCCAGTCAATATCTTGCTAGCTACTGAGAGCCCTAGTAAGAAGCCGGAAACCCTGTAATTCTTCCTCATGAAATAATAAAGGGAGGTCACGGCCAGACCTGAAGCTATTATGTCCCAGTTATAGGTGACGTACAATATGGTTGAGGGGAGAATCAAGAAGAGTGCGGTCCTCCAAGCACCGAGTCTATGAAGAGAGTTAATCTTCTTGATGTAGTGAAAACATAGGGCTAAGAAAGAAAATAGTATTAGTGATTGAAGCACGTAATTTACTGACGAAGACATGCTGAAAAACTGGTCCCCTGCCGTGGTAAGCCTTCCTGAGATGCTGAAGGAAACACAGGTAGTTAAGAACCAGAAGAAACCTACTAAAGGCGGGTACTCAAACTTGTAGTCTACGTAAGGAACAGGACATAAGTTAGTCCCACTCACTAACTCCTCGAAAGACTCAGGCCTTAACCAATACCTAACTAGCTTTTCTTTATTGTTCATCAGATCAGTAGAAAACCTTGGAGAGAACACACCGTAAACCACGTCATTGTATTTAAAACCCCACAAACCTAACGGGCTCTGAGTGAAAGGAGCGTGAAACAGGAAGGAAATCATGAAGACAGTGTAGAGGACTATGAGTACGCCAGCCTGAGACCTCAAACTCCTGAAAGAATGAAGTAATAAAACAACGGCTAAGAGCGTTAAAAACAAGACGAATAAGGTCAGGGACTCAGTCAACTACCAACCGACCCCGAGGAAAATTATGTGAAAAACATAAATAATCTCTTAGATCATGATCCATTGTTGTATTTAGCTAGCCTTCATTTTTCCTTACCGACGGGTTTGTTACCGACAATAGTTCTTAACACGATTCACGCTTTATCTATCTTCATATAGCATCAAGCTTAAAGTTACGGGATCTCGCTCATCAAGTAGGATTTACAGAGAGGATTTGGTGGGTTGGATGTATCTTATATTTTAAACCCTCTATAATAAGATTTGGCGACTACGTTGAATAATATAAGTATCCTAAATGAAGTCTTGATATGCTCGGAGAGATTTGAGAGGTTTGTAGGGAATTTTTATAGGGAGTTAAGTGAGAGGGTCGGGGATCAGCTCTTAAGAGTTATTTTTAAGTGGATTTCAGCGGAGACTCTTAATCATGCGGAGTTGATGAAGGACCTACTTAATTTCTTGAAGTTACCGTACGTGGAAGTTGATTGCTCCTTCGTGATAGGTGAGCCATGGGTGACTATTACCTCGCTTATGAAAACTCTTGAAACGGACTCGATCAACAGTGAGACCTTCAAGAAAATCCTTTCTGATTTGCAAAGACTGGAGGGCTTAGTCGGTGAAGAAACTTACGGGAAATTACTCTATCCTGCAGTGAGCGGTTTGCTTAAAGAGGTTGGTGAGGAGTTGAGGGATCAGAAGGAGTTAGAGGTTATATCTGTCGTATTGAGGGAGGTCACGATGGAGGAGGAGTTTCATGAAAAACTCGTTAACCTGATTAATAAGCTGATTTAAAGGGTGCGGACTATTCGCTTGTTTGAGTGCTTGGGTTGCTTTGGGGACTTTATAAATGCATGCTTATGTAGATCTATCGGAACCGATGAGCTAATTAGGCTTTGCCGAGGGGAGTACCGAAAAGCATGTAGGCGCTCCTGCAGGCGGGGAGGCAGGAGCCAGGCAGGTGGGATGAGCCCGCGCATGACTACCAAAATAAAGGAAGCAACCAAAACACCATGCACGGGCAATCACTACTTAACAGAGTTCCTCCACGACATCTAATTTTTTATTCATGATGTTGGCGTATTGGCTATCGCAGTACTTCGTTATTTGATTTCTGTATTTATTTAACACAGTCGTCAAGTCTGCATTACCTCGTAAAGCGTTGAGGAATTCGTAAACCCAGCTTTCCTTAGGGAAGGAAACGACGAGAATTAATGTTAGGTCGCTTAGCTGATCCAGTAACTCCATGTAGAGTAGAGGGTTTTCGGCGGGGACGTTCTTGGATCCTTCTCCAGTTAGTCGTGCAGCGACCCTGACTACTTGGGCAGTGCCTGGAAACTTATCTACGAGAACGTAAGAAATTCTTCTCGAGATGCATGAGAGCAGCTCGCTCACGTTAATACCCCTTAATATTTCTACACTCTAGCGCATTCCTTAAAAGACTTACCCTCATGCAGTTTCCTCGTAGTGTCATCGAGCCACGTATTTAAACCATGCCTCAAAAGAATTTCTAGGTGTAGTTCGTTGTTAAGTAGTGTTAGGGATTACTTCCCGTCAATTAAGAGATTTCGCGCGTACTTAAACACCGCGTCCACAGGCCTCACCCCGATTAACGTCTACGAAACCCTAAGCGGAGTCTTGAATATGATTTACGAGGGTTCCGTTACTGAGGACTTGCTGGAGGACTATGTTGCGAGGGGGAGGAAGGAGGTAGCTAGGTTGATAGGTGCGGAGACTTCGGAGATCGCGTTCACAGTGCAGACTACCGAGGGGTTGAAGAACGTCTTAAGATCACTTAATTTAGGAACTGATGACGTAGTCCTCGGGCTAGACCTAGACTTCCCCACAATCACATCACTTATTAAGTCCTTATGCGTGGTTAGGGGATGTGATGTTAGGGTGGCTGAGGGTAAGGGAATTTACGAAGTGGGGGATCTAGAGAAGCTAGTTGATGATTCCGTCAAGGTTGCTATAGTATCTTCCGTTCAGTGGATTAGTGGGTGGAGGATTAACTTGAAAGAGCTTTCCAACATACTCCACGAACACGGCGCTCTCCTAATAGTTGACGGGGTTCAACACGTAGGTGCCCTAAAGCTTGACGTGGCTAGCGAGGACGTTGATGTCCTGTGTGTTGGTGGTGAGAAGTGGATGCTAAGCCCGTACGTCGGTTCCGGCTTCATGTACGTGAGGAGGGAGTTGCTTGAGGAATTGGATCCTTTTCCGTACGGTATATTGAATAGAGAAGAGCCAAGAGGTGGTTGGGGCAATTATTGGCCAGACCCGGACAAAGACGTGTGGTCACTACCTCAAGTCTCGAGAACCGCTCTAAAGTTTGAGTGGGGTGGTGGGAGGCCGTATACATCAATAATTGCTTTATATGAGGCGGCTCGCCTCATAAATAACGTGGGTATCGAGAATATCGAGAGCCACATCTTAAACATTAAAAGGTATCTACACGAAAGACTGTTTAGCGAAGGTTACGCTGTTTACGGCTATAGTGATGAGGTGATACATTGGTCCGGCATAACCTTAGTTAAGACTGGGCTGAACAGGATGAGGGAACTCAACATAGTTGAGGAGCTACGTAAGAGGGGCGTGATGGTTTCTTACAGGGGTGCCTCAGGAGTGTCTGGAATCAGAGTATCCACGCACCTCTACAACACAAGAGAAGACGTAGATGTGTTAATAGACGAATTAAATAAGCTTAGAGCTTTAAACATGTGAGTGTTAGTTCCTGGCCCTACGTAGTAAAAGTTTCTCTTTATGGATGTCGCTTAATCAAGCTCGGCCAGAACTCTCTATCTTGAATGCCGGAGGGCTTATTCTCTCGGACTTACACCTAGGACATTTACTCGGTTTCCTAGGTTTTTCAAGGTCTTTGAACACGTAGCCGCAAGACCTGCAAGTAGGCGGTATCATGATTAGTACGCGCTCGTTTTTGTAGGTTCTCTTAACGCTCTTCGCTATGTGTTCTAGGTGTTCGTATACCTCCTTAGGGGTTGCTTTAAGGTTTAGTAAGGTGATCATTTCCTCGACGGTTAGCGGGTTTTCGGTCTTGATTAAGAGCTCCATTATTTTCTCTCTGGTTGTTTGTTGAGACAAGAGCTAACCCTCACCGCCAATATAGTCTTGATTCTTTGATTCTGGCCCCTCACCCGGCCTCAGCTGGGGTGTTCTCAACTGCAGGTCATTAGCGAACCACACTACTCTTTGCGGGAACGGAATCTGTATCCCGCCTTCCTCAAGCCTTGTCTTTATCTTCCATAATAGATCCATCTTTACGGAGTACCACTCCTGGGAGGGTGCCCACACGCGAACCACTATGTTGACTGAGTTATCGCCTAGGCTATCAACGAAGACTTGCGGTTCCGGCTTCTTGAGCGCGAAGGGGTGTTCCTCAATCACCTTCTTGATTATCTCTATGGCTTTCTGAGCGTCGTCACTATACCTTATCCCAACAACGTACTCAAACCTCCTAGCGACATGAGCTGTGTAGTTAGTGATGTTTGATGTGAAGACCGTGGAGTTAGGCACCCTGACGAAGAGCCCGTCGTAAGTCCTTATTATCGTGGAGAATATGTTCACGTCCTCAACGACTCCCGTCACGGAACCTAACGAGATGCCGTCACCTATCTTCACAGGCCTTTCTATAGCTAGGAATATCCCAGAGACTAGGTTAGCTACTATGTTTTGGAGAGCGAACCCTATTATTATCCCTGTGATACCCCCCGCTAAGAGAAGTCCTGATAGGTTGATGCCTAGCAGAGGGGTTAAGCCTACGAAGACAGCGATTATTATCGTGTAATAAACTACCTTCAATATGATGTCAAGCACGTTTTTCTTCAACTTATCTATGAGTGCTCTCTTGAGAACCAAAGTAATTAATTTAGCGAAGATGACAGTTGCGGTCATTAAAACAAGGAATACCAGGATGCTACGTATGGTCACGTCCCCGTAAATCACCGTGTCTAAGAAACTCATTGAAGACCCCACTCCATAACAAACCTCTCTCTAATCACAGGTAAACGCTTCTGAGATCTCACAATTAAGGACTTACTCATTCCTTCTTTCAACGGCTCGTCCGTGAAGGAAGTCTCAGCGTACGTTTGCGAGAAGATAGTTGCTTGCGCCGAGGACGAGACATGGTTGTCATCATAATATATAGTCATTCCGTTCACGCTTAGAACGAGGTTACTTAAGGTTATCCAGTAATCAGAGACATTAGATATCTTGAGTTTCAAAACTCCTTCCCTTAATAAATCAACTTTAGGTACCTCAGTGGAGATTCCGGTTCTCCAGTACCTGCATATGATCCCGTTCCTCGGGGTCCCGTAGAGCGTGTACTTCTGATTAACTAAGCTGAAAACATCTAATAACTCCGAGTTCTTCGCGTTAATTACGAAAACCCCCACCTCAATAGGGAAGGTCGCGTACGCTTCTATTGTTGAGGAGGGAGCTATAACGACTGGCTCAGCGAATTCTAGTAAGATGAAGTTCGTTAAGGGTTTCGGGAGGCTGACTGGCTCGATAGGATTTATCAGGAAGTACGTGTCAGGAGAGTACGTAATTATTTTCTCTACTCGAGTCCCTCCCTCACGCAGGTACTTAAGCACGTTACCGAGATTAATGAACGAGATCTTGAAACTCCCGAACTCTATGTAATTATCTCTTACATCAAGTCTACCATAAGGGGGTTTCCCGGCAAGACTCACACTCTCCCTGAAGGTATTACCCACTTAACATCACTCACTCCATGCTGATATTGGTAAGAGGTTTTATATGGTTCATGCGAGAGAGTGTTTCTCGTAACCCCATCACTTCCTCTCCATCCCACTTTTTCCCACTCAAAGCACCCTCAGACCCGAGGCCTTCCGAAGCTCAAGGTACCAGAACCGGCGCTAAGTAACCGAGCACTAAAATCGTTACAGCAAACATGATAGCGATAAAGACTAGCTGGTAAGGAGAAATACTTACCTTAGCCTCAACCTCTTCAAAAAACCTAACTAAACCAGCACCAGACATCATAGACGTTCTCTTCTTTTTCTTGCTTGACACCCCACACACCAACACAAATAACGCTAAACTAAATATAAACCTTAATCAAACCAAACATGAAAGTGAGAGAAAATGCAACAGAAAATTACTTTAAAAGACGTGCAAGAATTAATGAGTGAGTACTACCTACAGAGGGATCGTGAGAGAGGATTATACGCAACATTCACATGGCTCATAGAAGAAATAGGAGAACTAGCCGAATCAATACTAACCCAAGACAAGAAAGCACAAGAAGAAGAAATAGCAGACGTCCTAGCATGGCTAGCATCACTAGCCAACCTACTCTCAATAGACCTAGAAAAAGCATTCAAACAAAAATACATGAACCCGCAACCACCATAACACATCAAACCAGACACCCCCACCCCTCTGTTTCCACTGGAGAAAACTAATGTTTTATTAAAGAATCAATTTCTAATTAAATTCTATATATAAAGATCATTATACAAAATTTACAAAAATAAAGTGATTAAGCTATTTTATGATCGTAATTAGTATTGCAAATTTATAGAAAGCTTTGTATAATGATCTATATAAAGAGATTTAAAATTAAATAAAAGAAGATAAATTAATTTTTGTTTCCAGTGGAAACAGAGGGGTGGGGGTGTCTGGTTTGTTATTTAGTTTTCTATGATGGACGTTATCTATCGGGAACCCAGTGCTTTTTATTAGTTTTTGTTTAGTATATGTGGGTGTGGTCGTTAGCATGGGTTTGTTGGTTCAGATTTTTAGGGATAGGAGGGAGATAATGATTTCCGGGATTCCTACTCAGTGGGTTGCTGAGAGGATAATTAGAGATATTAACGATATTATTCAGAAGAGAGGTAGTGATTTAGTGTATTTCTTTGAGGGCAGTCCTGGGGTTTATGGTGGTGGGTTGGTGATTAGGGTAGTGCTTAACACTTCCTTAGGTGAAAATGAAGTCAATGCTCTCGTGAAGTATTTTGAATTAAGAAACTCTCATGTGAGTGTCTACGGTTAAGAGACTTGCTCGTTTAGGGTCGGTAACTGGTTCCTGTACGTTTCTGATAGTAGTTGGAGAAAGTCTCATATCGTGTTTTTAGTGATTGACTCAACCATTTCCTTGATTACTTTGGCGGGGTCTTGCGCTTTCATGACTGCTGACGCTACTAAGACTCCCTGAGTCCCTAGCCTTATGGCTGCCGCGACGTCGTCTCCGGTCGTTATGCCTGCGCCTGTGAGTATTGTGACCTCCTTGTTTAGTTCCCTGACCTTAGACACAGTCCCCGTCACTACCTCCGGCTTAGCCTTAGAAACAGGTATTCCAGTGCCTATGAGTTCAGGCGGTTCTATAGCTAGCATCGAGGGATTCAGCACAGACACCGCTGCAGCTACTTCAGGAGTGTCAGCACATACTAGCGTCTCTAGACCTAGCTTCCGTGCCTTACCTAAAATAAAGCTTATCTCGTCAAGTCTTACCCTCCTCTCGCTATGATTTATCATGACGCCGACAGCTCCAGCTTCCTTGACCATCTCAGCCGTTATGTGTCCTGTGTACGCACCCTCGTCAACAGGATCCACGTGTTGAGCGAAAATACTACTGTAAGATACCACGTTAGCTACCCTCACTATCTCCGTAGCCGGCGGAAGTAAAATCACCCTCACCAGACTGCTGTACTCTTTGGCTATCGAGTCAGCTTCCCTAGCTATGCTCAGAGCTCTAGACCCGTAGGAAGTCTTGTACGTCTTAAAATTTATAGCCAAAACATACACCTACCCTCACCCCTAAACGACGTTTTAGCTTCCACGCCTACAGGGAAACCTACCTTAATCTCCTGCTTCCTTCCCGGTTAAGAGTGACGTAGTTACTTTAGGTTTCTTCACCTCATATACTTTCTCCACGAAGAACCTGTCTTTAAGCTTCTCAAGAACTGAGGGCAGCGTGGTATACTCCATCTCCTCAGGACCTAGCCTGTGAGGCATGAAAGGCCCGTGCCTCCTCATATAATCAGCTATTTGCTGAGCGATCTTACGTGACTCGTCGAAAGCTACGTCATCGAATAAGTCAGCAGGCCCGACCAGCTTACCGTTCTTCACCTGGAAGCCTAGCGCGAGAACTCGGGGCGGGCCGTCAAATCTCGTGCACTTAGCGTGTCTCTGACCGACAGGCATTAAAGGTCCGTGATGCGAGCCCCTCATCCATCCAGCAACTAAGTGCGGGAACGCGAATGGTTCGAGTATCTCACCCACTGCCGGGAAGCCTGACTGAGCTCTAACAATAGCTACCGGGTCATCCTTACCAACATACCTGCCAGCCATTAAACTGAGTCTCTCCACGCTTACGACGGCTGCGATCTCGTTATCAGGCTTTCTATAAACTCTCCTCACTATGAACCTGCCCGGAGTCCCTATGAGAGCTAATATATCGTAGGACTCCTCAGGAGCCGACAGTACCACCGCTTTATTCTCGAAGACGTCGAATACCTCGAACCTGAAACCCTCATGTATCTTAGGATCGATTACTAAGCCTGCAGTATTGAACGGGTCGGCAAAAATCTTGTACATAGGTAGGTTGAAGGCTCCCGGCTCCGTCTTATCAGCCATGAACACTACCACGGGTTCCGAAGGCCTCTCAACAAACTCCATCTCAGCGACCCCAGGACCTAGACCCCTAACATTACCTGAGAAAGCCTCGCTGAGTAGGTCCTGCCCGGCAGCGTAGAGACCTAAATCCCTAGCAACGTTGGCAGCTTCCTTGAACGCGTTCCAAGCCAGCTCATGTATTTCCGGCGCGTCAACACCCTTCCTGTGAGTCATAATCAATTGTAGATCGTCTCCTACGTTGGTCACGTAGAAATCTATTATCAAACCCTTAAACTTCGCCTCCGCCAGAACCTTAGTAGCCGTAGCCAGGGTCTCCGGATGTACTATGTGGTGACCCGCAAGAGAACCTATGTCCGCCTTAATAACCGAAATAGTGGTCTTCTCTTGTGACATACTAAACTACCTCAGTAATATTATCTCGTAGGAAGTTATTAAGTTGTTTGTTAGACGCTCTTAATCAATACTTGATTTCCTCTTGAAGAGCGAGGTCTTCAACCACAGGCATTTCGCTGTGTTCAGCGCGTATCTTAAGAACCTCTCGGGAAGTCCTGAGAACAACCACCTCACTCAGCAAGTAGGTTAGGGCGGTCTTCAGGGATACTCTCCCCGCTCTAACCCCCTCTATTAACGACTCTAAATATCTGGTGAACTCGACGCTAGTTAAGACGCCACACCTCTCCTGAATATACTTGAGTACCTCGATCCCTGTCTTAGTAGGTATTAGGTACTGCCTCTTCTTCGAGAGTATTACGTACCCATGCCTCAAATTATTCTCTATCGCTTTAGCGTAAGTACTCGGCCTCCCTATTCCGCGCTCCCTCATCATCCTCACGATCTCAGCGGACGTGAGTAGGGGGGTTTTAGAAGCCTTAATCACGTCCACCTTGGTAGGCACGTATCTAACGACTTCAGTCCCAGCTAAGTCTTCGTAGGTCCGCGTGAAGTAAACCTTCGTGAAGCCTTCTTTAAGGATCTTAAGAGGTAGCTCGAGTTCCACACGCTTACCACCTAAGTAAGCCTCAACCCTCCCGTACAGCATCCTGGAAGGTTTTAGTTGGCTGGCTATGAAACGCCGGAAAATCATTTGATACACTCTTTTATGAAGGTACGTGAGATTACTCATGAAAAATTCGTCTTCATCTATGCTGTCAGCAGGCTTCGTAGGCCTTATACACTCGTGTGTTCCTTCACCGCCCCAAGTCCTAGGATTAAAAATTTCTGTGAGTCCAGATCCCTCCACGTATTCTCTAGCGATTTCTATCCCTAAACCAGAGACGTGTGTGCTGTCGGTCCTGTGGTAAGTTATGTGACCAGACTCGAAAAGATCTTGAGCTATCCTCATAGCTTGTGTAGGCGATACCCTCAACTCCCTTACGACATCGGTTAATAAGGTATCCGTAGTGTAGGGTGGTGGGGGGTTCACTTCCTTCTCGAAAGTCTCTAAGATGCGTATGGTGACCCCGGATTCAATAACCTCGTCACGGAGTTTTAATGCGTCCTCTCTGCTTTCTAGGAAGTAGTCTATTCTGAGGCCGTTAGGTAGGTACGCCTTGATTAAGTATCCCCTACCCTTCTCGTACTCATTATATCTCTCGATAACCCACCTCAACACGGGTGTTTGAACCCTCCCACCACCCAACCACCTCTTACCGAGGTCTTCTTGAAGCATCTTGCTGATCTCGAAACCCACTAACCGGTCATCAACCCTCCTAACGATCTGAGCACTGACCTTAAGTAAATCAATGTCTCTAGGGTTGTCCAATGCTTTAAGAACTGCGTGCTTAGTGATTTCATGGAATTCTATTCTTCGAATCCTTGAGTTCACGGAGCTTAAAACCGTGTATAGATCATAAGCAATCTTCTCACCCTCGTCGTCAGGATCCGTAGCTATATATACCTCGTCGACTTCCCTAGCTATCTTCTTAAGTGCTTCTAAGATCTTCCTACTGTCCCTAAGCCTGATAGAGCCGCACTTAGGGCATGCTTGGAGCTCCTCAGTAAACTGGTGCCCGCAATTAACGCATCTCTTAAGCGTCGCGTACACCGGCGTGACGCTCGACCCAGATAAAGAAACGCCGTGCAACCCGTCATCGTTAACTAGGTCGAGAACATGCCCCATACTTGGCGCTATAGTGGCTAAGAAGATTTTCCCGTCATAAGCTATCACGGTCTCGTAAGCTACGTAACTCCCGACAAACCTCTTACCAGGTGTGCCGAACATCTTAGCGATTGTTCTAGCTTTAGTAGGTGACTCAACCACGATTAGTAAGGACTTAATCTTATCCAGGACCGACTCACTCACGTAGTCGGACCTACTGAGTTTCTGCTTCTCAATGACCTCCCCTAAGTCAACCTCACGCAACCTAAGTGGTGTGTAGCTAGGTAAGACATAGCGTAGTTTTCTTTGGAAGATCTTGAGTAGGTCCTCGTCCTCATAGAGAATCACCGATAAACCGAGTGTCATGTGACCTCCGTAGAGCCTGCTACAACGTCCTGACGCTTGAAGATATGTCATGACGTCAGGTATTAGGACGGCGGCTCTTCCCCTCCCCTCCTCACTTATTATGAAAGAACTCAAGACTATCTTCCCGGAATTCCTGGATAAAATCTCGTTGATAGCTTCCCTCAACCTATCTCTCGCCTCAAGTACCTCAACACTCAAGTCCCTCAAGTAGCCATCTAGCTGTATAAAGCCCCGTAAGCCGTGAGTAAGCACTTTAAGAGCTCCCGGTCTCAGCGAAGACACTTTATTCACTAACTGCTTGTCTCCCTCTCGTGGGAGGTACCCATATGAGGGGAGTTCCTTAATCAACTTAACCAGCGTTAACGGGTTAAGCAACGTTGAGTCTAGGTCTAGCTTAAACTTGGGTATGCCGTAGAAAACAGTGTTGTAGATGTGGAGGGGCTCGTCAAGACCTCTAGTTAGTATTCCGTAATAACTGGAAACACCTACTAAAACATCTACCTTATTCTCCCTCAACCTATCCATAGCTCTCCTACTACCGGCTACTAAGACCCTCAAGCCTGAGCTAGCGAGGCTTGACGCTATCTCCCTCGCTTTCTCCATGCCCATATCCTTACTCACGAACAGTAGGGTTCCCCTATGCAACTTCTTGAGGAGTTCCTCAAGCCCCACACTCGTTATAGGCTCAGCGACCTCCACAATGTTCCGTAAGTAGTCAGTTATGGATCCTACCTCAAAACCCAGCAACTCACGCAGTATCTTCACCCTCTCCCCCTTCCCTCTCCCTGTCGCGCTAGCTATTAAGACCTGGCCTACACCGACGTAGTTAAGGCTTTTACCAAGACTTAACTCCAACTCGTTTATGTTCCTGAGTATCTCGTTGATTTTATCTGTGTTCCCGCTATACCTATAGTAAAGTAATTCCCTCTTAGCTAAGACGAGTTTCTGGGCTGTCCTAATAGGCTCCTCCGAAATCCCTACTAAGCTTAGTATCGCGTTCATTAATGAGGAAGACTTTAGCAATGCGTCGAAATCGTCGATTACCGCCAAGTAGTACCTGACACCTTCGAATAGATTCTTGTTTCTGTGAAGAAACGCATGTGTTATTACGTCAACCCTTTTCCCCGAGGGGTTCTCACAAGACTTAATAGCTCCTGAGTCACGTACCTGAACCCCTCCCGGATTAAGATCGTTGAGGACCTTCAAGACTTGATTAGCTAAGTACTTCGTCGGCACTATATATATTGCTGGCTTACCCTTGAAGGCTGTGTAAAGGGAGTACACCTGAAGCAATGTTGATTTACCGACTCCTGTAGGAGCTATTAAAGCAAAGGACTCCCCAGTCAATATCCTCTTAACCCAGGTTTTCTGAACACTCCATAAGATCTTACCGGTGACCGCTGTGAAGAACTCGCTGAATTTACTAAGTTCTTCTCTCAAGAGCTCAGCGTGTACTGTGTCACTGCTCAGGTCAAGTCTAGAGAACATCAGCGGCTTCATTAAAACTAACTCGTGTACGTTGGTACTCAACATCACCTAGCCTGATATTATTCTTCATGTCTGGGATAACCTTAAAAACATGTAGTCATAATAATTAGGTAGGGCGAGTTGAGAACCCTCAGTAGTGATGAAGTGAGAGCCGCGGACGTGAACTCCGTCTTCTGGGGCGTCAGCACGAGGATCCTCATGGAGAACGCGGGGGCAGGCGTAGCGAGGGTGGTTAAGGACCTGACGAGCAGCAAGCCTTGTAAGGTTGCCGTAATCGCCGGTAGCGGCGGTAAGGCCGGGGACTCCTTCGTTGCCGCCAGACACTTAGCAAGCGATGACTATGAGGTCCACGTCTACCTAGTCTCGAGGGTCGTAAGGCATGAGGACGCTAAGGCAAACCTCGAGATACTTAAGAATCAACATAACGTCGTGATCCAGGACTACAAGCCCGGTGTTTTCCTAGACTATGATGTGGTGATTGACGGGCTCTTAGGGATAGGTGTTAAGGGCGCTCCTAAAGATCTCTACGCTGACGCGATAAGAACTATAAATAGTTCTAGGGGGGTTAAGGTAGCGATAGATATCCCTTCAGGGCTTGATCCGGACACGGGTGAGGTACCGGGCGATGTTGTTAGAGCGGACGTCACGGTTACTCTGGTAGCTCCTAAGCCGGGACTTCTTAAAGCTCCTGAGGTAGTCGGCAAGCTAGTGATCGTGAATATAGGGTTACCGCCTAACGCGTTGAGGGTTGTTGGTCCGGGAGATGTGGAGGTCTGGTTTAGAAAGAAAGACGTTAAGGCTAGGAAAGGTGAGGGTGGTAGGGTCTTGGTCATCACGGGTTCTAGGGGGTATGTGGGGGCTCCGTGGCTGACTGCTCTTGGTGCGTGGGTTGCGGGAGCTGACTTGGTTTACTTAGCG